>NZ_JAFCWM010000010.1:0-184140 GCF_049897565.1 Massilia sp. TWR1-2-2
CGCGCAGCGCCAAAAGCAAGAAAAACCGATCGGCCCAGGTTGAGCCGTGGCTGCTTGCTGTCTCGCCGACGCTCGCAGATCTGAGCGCAAAAAGCATCGTTGCACTCTACGCCGGCCGGATGCAGATCGAGCAAACTTTTCGCGACGTAAAAAATGGCCAGTTCGGTCTCGGTCTGGCGACAAGTCAGACACGCAAACTTCAGCGCTTGGCAATCCTTCTCTTACTCGGCGCGTTGATCACGTACGCGCTATGGTTGATCGGCCTAGCTGCAGCCGCCAATGGATATGCAATCCAATACGGCAGCAAGAAAAAAGCGCCATCCACCCTCTCGACAATCTCGCTGGCACAAAGTTGGATTAGCGAACATCCGCAATCATTTCAGCCGAGACAACAACTCAATGAGGCGTTGCATGCGCTGGCATCCATGGTCATGAGGGTCGGAATATGAGGGGAAGGGTCAGGGTCTGACCCGTTGCTTCATTGGGGGTCGGACCCCGCAGTTGGTAGCGCCACCGAATCCGGGGTCTGACCCAAAGTTCGGGTCAGACCCCTGCTGCGACCGATGGCGCCGCTACTGTCGCGCGCTCGTTGCCAGCGCCACGACCGTCGCGCCCGCGGCCACGACCAGCGCGTCCTCGATCAGTCCGCTACGGGTCTGACCGATACGCGCCATGGCCTGCTTGCGCCCGGCAAGTGTCAGGTAAGCAAGCGGAACGGCAGTTGCGACCGCGACGGCCGCGCCAGCTTTCTCGCGACCCGCCGGCGCCAATGCCGCGCCGGCGATCCCCGCGCTCATCACGCGCGCCAACAGCCCCAGGAACACGGTGCGATCAGGCGCCGTCTTCATTTTGTCGCCGAGCAGTTCAGCGACGCCCATTGCCAGCGCACCGTATTTGAACAGCGGGCGGTCAAGGAGCAAGACTTCGCCTGTGGTGGGACGGTCCGCAAGTCGCGCCGCGGCGATGGTGGCCATTGGGGTCATCGATCGCGCGCTGGCGACGGCGCCGATCAGGGCGGAAAAGAGCAGGCTGCGATTTGTCATTGTCAGTAATTCCCATGCGGTGAACGGTTCCGAAAGCCGCAAGCCGATGCAGTTTGCTTTGGCTTGTAGTGCGCTGTTCAATTGTAACTACCCGCTGAAGGTCGTGTCGCCGCTGACGAGTGCGCTGCGACGATCATCCGCTGCGGCGCAGAGCAGCTGCGTCGAGACGAATTGGAGCATGGCCGGCCTGACGTGATGGCCGGCGGGAATTGAAGTGTTGTCTTAAACGTGCAGCTGGTCGGGGTGAGAGGATTCGACCCTGCGGCCTCTGCGTCCCGAACGTAAATTCCCTACGTTATACCGTACCCCGGTTTAGGGTAAATCCATTATAAATCAATGAGTTATAAATAATCAAGTTTTTTGACTTACTGCTTTTAGAGTGGCAAAAAAGCGAAAATGCCACTTATTTGCCACCAGTTTTTGAATTATCCAATGCTGCCGCAAAATTGCCACGAGGAACAAGTAATTGCCACTGAGGCATAAGTATATGTTTAATTTCTTTGCGGAAATAGTACAATATTTCTTTTCTATTGCGACTTGTTGAAATGGCTACTAAATTTAAACCCAACCCAAATGCGCCGTTCCTTAAAATGATGATGAGCCTCTACTTCACCGACAAGGTAGAGCCGTATTCCGGCAGAAAGGAAGCGGAGAGCCTGCCTCCCATGGAGGCGCTAGTGCTGGGGATGATGTGTCTCGAGGGGACGTACAACAGCAGTGCGTTCAGCAACCGGCTGTTTTCGTTTCGGACCTTTGACTCGCGTGAGTGCGAAGTTATGACCGAGGCTGGCATTCTTGGCCTGCTCGGCCGGGGGTACCTGAAGCCTGCGTCCAAGAAAGCGCAGCAAGCCTTGGAAAACCGAAACGACCGCGTTTGGGGGCTGGGTGACGTACCGTTCGTCGTAACCGCGAAGGGCGCTAAGCGAATTGGTTTTCTGGTTGCGAACGTCACAGATGAGGACGTGAAGGAAGTGGTTAAGAAGCTGCAATTAGATTCTAAGGAACAAGCGAAGGGTTGGATTTCCGAGTGAAATTTCCCGGCTAGTGCGAGAGCGCTCAACAGCAAGCGTCGAACGCGGCCGACGGCTTGGCTGCGGCTTCTTACAGGGTGCACAGCGTTAAGCGGGACAAGGCCGGCTCACCTTCCGAAGGCACGCTGCAGGCGCCGGTTGTATTATTGAAAAAACGACCGCTGAGCGGCCGTTTTTCTGCGGAAGTGCGAACTTACCCGGTCACCCTTTGCTTGAGCACGATGGGCCGGCCTTCAACCAACTTTCGCGCTGGGCGATTGTCATTTGAAGCGGCAGCAATTTTCGCAAAAATTGCCACAATGCTTTCTGTCTTCTCATCAGCTATTCGCTGGTCAAAAGTGTGATGCCTTCTTGCTAACGGGAATTTTTCCATTTGTATGCTTTCGCCGGTAGAGGCAACAATTTTGGAAATGTTAGCACGAACGTCTCCTGAAAGCCTGTCGTCGGCAGGCGGCTAACAGAATGTTTTCAACCGCCGTTTGTCTTTACTTCGCTGGACGTCGGCCCGCAGCTTGTATGTTGTACAGAGTAGAACGTGAAACACTGAACTGCTTCGCAATTTCAGTAATCGACATTTCTCTGTCCTTCATCATTGCCAGGACGGCTCGTTGCTGCACCGGGCTCAGAACGCATCGTCGGCCGCCTACTCGGCCACGAGCCCGAGCGGCCGCCAAGCCGGCCAGGGTTCGTTCTCTCAGCAGCTCTCGCTCGAACTGCGCTAATGCCGCAAACATGTGAAAAACCAGTTTCCCCGCTGGCCCGCTGGTGTCGATGGCTTCCTTCAATGATTTGAACTTAACTTCACGGGCGTCGAGGTCGTTGATGATGTTGACCAGGTCTTGCAAGTTCCGCCCCAGGCGGTCAAGCCGCTAAACGACCAATGTGTCGCCCGCGCGAAGAGCCCTCAGGCAATGACTAAGTTCGGGCCTGTCGATAGACTTCCCGCTTGCTGTGTCTTGGTAGATGCTAATTGTTCCAGCGTCGTGTAGTGCGTCGTGCTGAAGGTCGAGCGTCTGCTCATTTGTGCTAACCCGTGCGTATCCAAAAACTGCCATTGCGTACCCCTTTTTTAGACGCTGATTGATGGAGCGGATGATGAACATCCAAAGGGGTATAGCGCGATGTGGAAGTGATGAATTTACAAACGTCCACAAAACCATCGTTTTCGGACCGCCCGGGTACTGATGATTCCACTTGCGAGCTTGGCATTAGGCAGCACGCGAGAATGTGATAGGCGTAGTGCTGCGTCGGGTGAGCTTCTTGAAGGGAGCTACGCGACGCGGTCGAATCGACGTGCTGTTCGGCGGGTGGTTGAGCTACCAAAGTCTACTTATTTGTATTATAAGAAAAATTTTCTGAGTGAACACCACTAGCGGGCAATTCAAGAGCTCGCATTGAGTTAAGATGACGAACAACAACCCAGGCAAATTCGGCCTTTTTAGAGAAGTTTCTTTCAAGTCGAGATAGGTACGAAGAAAGCCCGCCTGCTTAGCTCATCTTCACAGGATATTTACGATGAAAAATTTTGACACTCGTGCATACAACATTTCTGATTTTCTCGAATGGCATCAGACAGGCCTACTCGAGTTATCTCCAAAATTTCAGCGTCGCTCTGTATGGACTGAAAAAGCCAAATCTTATCTGGTCGACACGGTCTTGCGTGGCAAGCCTATTCCTAAAATTTTAATTACTCAAACTCTCAATGTTGGGAGAAATATAAGGACCGTTGTGGATGGTCAGCAACGCATCAGAGCAATACTTGGTTTTATAAATGGTGATTTTAAAGTTTCCCGTGCTCATAATAAAGAATTCGCGTCACTATCATTCTCAGAGTTGCCGGAAGATATACAATCCGATTTTTTGAAATATGAAATCGGTGTGGACATGTTATTTGACTTAACGTTCGAGGACATTCTCGATATTTTTGCGAGATTAAATACTTATTCTGTAAAACTAAATCCGCAGGAGTTGTTGAACGCTCAATATCTTGGGTATTTCAAGCAAGCTTCGTATTCCTTAGGTTTTAAGTATGTCAATTACTTGATAGAATCGGGAGTACTTTCTGAAAAAGAAGTGACTAGAATGGCTGAGGCTGAACTTTCATCTGACCTGCTTGGCGCATTAATTGAAGGAATTCAATCGAAGAAATCTATTTCAAATTTGTACAAAAAGTATGACGATGATGAGCAAGTATGTGGCGATGCGGAGAGTGCATTTGATGTTGTGATGACGGTAATGGGAACAATTTATTCAGCTAACGACTTAATGCAAACCAATTATCATCGAGTTCACTTTTTCTACACTCTCTTTACTTCCATTGCGCATTGTCTTTATGGGCTTTCTGGTCTGGAAGCTACTCCAAGGGCGCCGATTAATCAGTCGAATATTGGTCAAATCAGAAATGCACTCGATGAAATTAGCGCTCGTTATGATGAGGTTACCGCTAAGGATGCTATTCCTCCAAATGACGAATATAGAAGTTTCATTGATGCGTCGCGTCGAGCTACGACCGACCTGTCAACTAGAAAATCCCGTACCGATTTTATTTGTACAAAACTTTTTGAGGCGGTTTAGAAAATGACCGTGGCGAATGAGTTCACTGATTTTATGACGGCAGTAGGAGTTGCGACCACGCTTAGACAAAAAGCAAATAACGCTGCTACGGGGATGCTTGAATCTGAACGACATCTGCTCTATGAGGCTATATTTTTGCGGCTATTTCGTGCCTATGAAAACTTATTGGAAAATGTTTTTTTATCTTACCTCCTAGGTGAACCAACAACGACAGGCGTTGCGGTCGCTGCGCACGTGACCCCAACTGACCGGGAACATGCTCGGGCGATTGTTACTTCATCACAGCCGTTCTTGGATTGGACAAGTCCCCAAATAGTAGTCAAGCGGGCAGAAACATATATCGTCACTGGCGAACCAATTCGAACGGCAATCACGACGTCGCAGTCACATTTGCAACAAGCGAAGAAAATAAGAAACCATATTGCCCATAATTCGACAGAGAGTTTGAAAGAATTTAATATCGTTGTTGTCCACTTTCTTCTGACTACACCAATGAATTCTGTTGTGGCTGGTGAATTTCTAGCGATGAAGCCAACTTCGGGGCCATCTAGAAATAAAGAAATTCTAGGTTTCTTTCTAGAAAAATTGGAATTAACGGCTCGCTCACTTGTGAATTAAATCTTTGCATCTAAGGATTTTTTAAGTCCCATAAAGTCAGACGGCGGGTGAGGGCGGTCACGTCACCGCAGCAAAGCGTTGCACCTATTGGCGGACCAGAACCATCCTGCTGAATCAGCGGCATGCTCCATCTTCAGCAACAGGTCGCGATTCACGACGCAGGCGATTCCCGAGTCCATCATGTCGCTTACGTAGTTCGTCTTGCCGGTAAGTTGCTAAGGCCTCTGCCGCGATACGTCCACCCATAATCGAGGATAGCCAATTTACGCTGTCGAGCGGCATCTCTGATTAGCTATGAGGAATTCACAAAAATCGGGCATTGCTCAGCTGGGTTGGAGGACTCTCTAACCCTCAACGGGCTATTGCCTTGCTGAGCCTATTCTGGCGGCGAAACCGCCAAAAAATCTACCCTGATAAGAGCAATTATCAGTAAAGAGGCGCAATACAAGTTGCCGGCGAAGGAATGCATAGCCATCTCGACGTTGTACGGGCGCCGGCCGACAATTATCCAGCCTTCTCCCGAGACGTTACTTACCAAATTTGTGTTGGTGTGGTTTTGACTGGCGGAGCTATCTGGATTTCGAACGTCGGTGCGTCGCAAAGAGCAGCGGGGCCGTGCCGATGCAGGATGTCTGTGACTAATTCTCGCACCTTTGATGTGCTCTAACCCAAAGCCAAAACTTCTAATGGTAGATTGTTACGGCGAGAAGCAGCCAAGCGCAAGCTATGAAAGTCGGCTAAAAACAACGTTTCGCATACCATGCAAAAGGCAACCTGCCAACCGCCGTTGATTTTCACCGCTTTCCCTGCAAAAGTCATGCTATGTTCGGCCGGTTGGATGAAAATCCAGTATGGAATCAGTAGAAAATACTTGTCTATATAGCGCAACGCTTGAGGCAGAGAGATTAGCTAGAACTGGAGTGGCGATGCAAGTGAAATCAGGAAATGCAGCGCAAGAAAAGAACGTGTATGTACTCACCGGGTTCGATAGAGAAATGTTGTCTGTGAAGGGCTTGCAAGTGTTAAAAGCTGTTTTTGCACATGCGTACTCAAATATAAATGTCACAACCCATATAGTCGCCCTTAATGAATTTTGCGCTATGGTGCTTATTCATAGATTGTCTGGCCACGAGGCATTTCGGCTTCTGGTGGAGGTCCAGCAAGTAATATTTTATAGAGAAAAAACTTATATTGACTTACCAGCGGACTCTGATTTGAATGAATACACGAGTTGTGCAATGCTTGACCGTATCGAGGCTGACAACTTCCATGTTGCGTTCGGAGTCAATAAGTGTCTACTTAGTAAATCGGTTTTTTCAAGCGTAAGTGCGTTATCTCCGTTGCACGGGTAATAGGGCTCGCGTTCGATGCGGGTGCGTGCTCGGCTATCTGCGGACTGATAATTTTCAATAACGAAGATACAAGCAAATTTCTGAAGACCGGAAATAAAGTGAGCGAACTACATCCAGATTTTCCCGTCGAACCAATTCTGGGCGCGATTGCAGGCGCGCAGCCGAAGCTGTTGTTGACCCAGGGCGAGAACGGTGCTTACGACATCCCCAGGCGGTCGTCCGAAGAAATCATGCACCGTTTTGAATCAGCGGACGACCTCGCAGACCAGCTAGTGACGTACTTCATGCGTAAGAAGAGGGAATACCCCGACTGGACTGACGAAAAGCACTATGAGCGGATTCGCCTTGCGTTGATAAAGAAAGCCGATGAGGCAAAGTGGCCTTACACTGACTCTGAGCAAGCCTGGATTATGTGCCGCTTGCGCGAGCGCAGCGCATCATGAAAACTTCACCTCTGACAGACCAAAACCCGATTGCCTACGGGCTGAAGGAGCTTGGAGAACTCATCCGAACTCGCCGGTATGTGCTCGGACTAAGCCTGGTTGATGCGTCCGCCAGCGTAAGGGTTTCAACATCAACAATGTCTCGCTTGGAAAATGGCAAAGCGGTCAGGACTGATTCGCTGGTTAAAGTATTAAACGGCCTCGGCCTAGTCGTGGGGGCACGGCCAAAGAGGGGCATCCGTTTCGCGTTGGACGCCTCCGGGCAAAACGCAGAGTGGCAAGAGGTAAATGGAGGCCCGACGTCCGCCCAAAAACTCCCCCCGCTACTCGACAGCGAATTACCGATTTTCTTCGCGTCTCATCTGCGAATTACGCTACCTCGGACACCGGAAGATGTACGGCGAGCAATAGCCGAAGGACGATTTGCAGAGATGTCCCCAGGCCTAGCCGGCGATGACGACGATGAGAGCTGAACATATTGCGGAGTAGTATTTCTGAGCGCGCATTTGGTCGACGCGGCGCTACCGGAATCCACGCAGGTGCAGTCCATAGGTGACTCCAAAAGGGAGCCGGTATCCGGTTGGTGAGTCGCGGCGATGACGTGAGCTCAAACCCGACAGGAAGTGTCCTAGTAGGACACTTTTTGTCGGTCTCGAGAGTAGCATCGATTGGTGGCGCGAAGCCGGCGTAGCAAAAACTGTCCTACTAGGACAGTTTTTAGGAAGGAAGCCGGCTATACATGTTACTAACGTATGGAGCGCGCTGCGGAGTTATTGCAGCTAAAAGTGGGGCGGTGGGGTGGCCGGGCCAGTCGAGGAGGGCCTGGCATTCATCACTACGCCAGCAGAGCGCACGGAGCTGTTCCGTGAAATGCTTGCGGAGCTTGACTAGAGGCCCACCGTGCTGGTCCGCTGCTTGCGCGAGTTGGGACTCCCTCGCGCCTGCCGCAATCATGCGCAGCATCCAGCCGATGGCTGCTGGTGACACGTGGGTGTCGGCGGAAGCCCTGGTAATCGTCCGCATGCTAGTGAATCAACAGCGTCTGCGGGACCGCGAGCAAGCGCAAATTGAGTGGAAAAGGCAGCCAAACGGCACATGGCCGGCCATGGTGGCCGGGTTCATGGTCACCCTGCACCCGCAGTCGAAACAGCGCTGGAGCATCAACCTCACGTTTATAGAAACGGGCTAAAGCCCAGCTTGGCAGCCATGGCCGACTGGCCTCGATGCTGCAAAAAGAAAGGCACTGGCGTGCGTCACCGACGGGCTGTTGGAGGTATGTGACCTGGAAGTTGTCAAGCTCTGAGGGGAAGTGTTTATATAATGCGGCCTCCATAACTTTATGGGCTGGGGCAAATGATGACATCAACACAACGGGCTTGGGAGGGCTTGTCAAATAGCATGCGCCTCTATGTTGAGAGCAAGCTGCGATTCAACGGTGTTTTCGCTGTCGACCGAGAAGAGGCGGTGAAGAATCAAGACATGGCAATGGAAGCGAAACTCGAGAAGTTCCATGTCCTGTATGACGTCACGAAGAATCTCCCTGACTTCGACTATTTTGGCCATGGGGATACCTCCCTCATCATCGCGCTGCGAAATGCCATCCATCACCACGAAGGCCACCAGCTTTTTCAGAGCTGGAACGCCCGGATTCACCTGAACGATGCATTCGAACGCCTGTCGGGCGCCGAGTTTCTGCTCGGGAGCACGACGCCGGAGGCGGATGCGCTCACGGTTCGCTTCTACTACCTGCTCGATGATTTTTACGCTCGCCTGCCGGCCTTAAAGAATGTCGAAAAACACCGCACCTTGTGGAACAGCGAACTGGAGTTTGCGGCCATCGCAAGGGCTGGCGTGGATGGGCGTTATCCGACGACGCAGGTGTATGTAGACGTGATGCCGGCGTTCATGTCGGCGGTGCGCAGGGTGCGGAGCTGGCTGGCCTCAACTGGCTACACTCCGTCAGGCTTCGACAGCGAGGTGTACTTCGAGTGCTTTGGCGAGCCTGCACCGGAGCAAAGGTTGGGCTTTAAAAGGATTCGGATGCCTTGACGAGCGCTCACCTTGACCCAGCATTGGTGCAGCTGAGTGGAAGCAGGAATTAATCCGAGCCGAGCATGTGACGACTAGGTCAGACCTTTTCGATTCTTTCTTTATGGAGATTACAAATGACTATGCCGTATGAGCGAACTTCAGCAGTTCTACAGACGAGGAAATTTCTTAACGAACTCGCTTACTCCCAAAGCACCAACATTCCGCATGAAATAGCGTCAGAAGCCCATCGGCTGCTTCGGCACTACCCCAACGATGCTGACATGAAGCTCACGTCAATCGCCATCGCGGAGATTTGGCAGATGCCGACGCCGTGAACCAAATCGCCTCGGGTAACTGTGCTGCGTGATGCTGTGAGGTGACAAGGCCTCTGCAGCCCGTTTATACCGCGAGCTGTGGAGCGTGTCCGGATGTCTCTCTCCGCAGCTCGCAGTGTTGATTGCTTAGTTGCAGAGCGCTTCGGCGATGAGGATTCGGAGGCTGGATAACTTGGAATTGGTAGCAGAGAACGTCCTCACACAGCGAAGGAGCATTGTGCAGTTTCCGACACTTTCGACCGACCGAAGCGCTCTAGACCAAGGGCTAAAGGCCATAGGTCAACTCATCCGGGGCCAGCGAATCCGGCGCCGGCTCCGCTCGGTTGACGTGGCAGCGGTCGTAGGAGTGTCAAGATTTGTGCTCGCACGCGTTGAGGCGGGCAAGCCAATCCGTACTGATTCGCTGCTCAAAATATTGCACGGCCTCGGCTTGGCCATGGGAGGCCGAGGCTGGCTGGAGCACGAACAACAAGCGGAGAACTCAGCTCCGGGGTCGGACCAACAACCTGTGCGTGATGTTCCCGAACGCGAATTAGCGATTTTCTGCGCGTCTCAACTTCGAATTACGCCGCGGCGAACACCGGAGGATATTAGGCGTGCGATGTCAGAAGGACGATTTGCAGAGATGACTCCAAACCTGGCTGGATATGACGAGGATGAGAAATGAGCGACGATAAAGACCTACATCAAGACCTGCTCTGGGTCTGCTACTGTGACTTTGATGGTGTTACCCATGACGACGCGGTGTGCTATTCGCCGCGCAGTGGCATGCAGCTGCGTGCTCCAGGCAGAACCCTCTTTGAGTGGACAAGTGCCCCTCATTCCACTGCGAAGCGAGGGCGATAAAGTCGGCTCAGAACGCCACTAGCGCGGGTCGTAGCGGCGCAGCGAGGCCTTAGGCGAAAGCAAGTGATGCTTCGGCCGCCATCGCTTCTGCGATGTGGTATTCCGCGTACTCCTGAACAAGCGGCCATTCTTCCTTCAGATAGCGCAAGGCCGGCTCGACGTCTTCGCAGCTCAGTTCAAAGTCGTCGATGTTTGTGATGCCCATCGTCATCAAGTCCGTCGCTGATGCGTACCCGAGCAAAATCGTGGCAGATATGCTGTCGGCAACAAGTTCAGCATCGTCGATTCCGTCACGCAAAATTTCTTCTGCTACCAAGCCAGCCATGCCGATTAATGCCCTCCAGTTGTCGGGTAGGTCGACTGCGGGAAACCCGGCCCTCTTTGCTGCGTCGTGCATCTGTTGCGGACAAACGCGAGTGCGAAACTGTCCGCGCCAAGCTTGCTCGTCCGGATTGCCACTTTCATTTTTCCAGATGAGGATGTCGCCGTCTCCGCCAAAGCGACGGCAGATAATTCTGTGTCCGGCTTCATGGTATGCCGCATTGCGCAGTTCGAGCATTGCGATTTGTTCTTTTGTCAGTTCAGACATGTCTTTGTTCCATAGTCTAGGGACAGAAGTATAGTGTGACGCGAACAGCATGATTTGGACGCTGCGTGGCCGGGTAACTGCCGCGACGGGTCGCAATAATGACGGCGAGGAGATAGGACCTAGTGTGAGACTGGTGTTTCTTTCCGACCTTACTCGCCAGGACCTGCCTAGTGCCCGGTTTGTGCCGGCATCCCTCAAAGCTTTGGAAGGCCGTCCTATCCGGATTATGTTTTCGACCTGCTCAGCTCAAGGTCTTGCAGTTTTCGGCCCAGCACGTCATCGCGGCCGATTGCGTCGACGTCTCCATCAAGCCCCAAGACACCCAGCGCACGCAGGTACGTCCCCATGGCGATTGTGGGGTCGCCATTTTCCAGGCGCCGCAAAGTTTCGCGAGACACGCCCATGCGTTCGGCAAAGAGTTCAGTGCCTATCAACCGGCGGCGGCGTGCCAACCGCAGACGCTCGCCTAGGTCGGCCAGCTGTTTGAGCGCGGTTGGAAACATAGCGAGAGTTTTTTTGGTCATGCCACATATATTAGTCAAAATTATAGAAATTGACCATTTTATATGGCATTGTCGGCGTTAATGAATTGCTATTCAAACATTTCCAGACCGCTCTGTTACTCGTAAAAAGCTGTTTGGGAGAGGCGGTATCAAGAGTTCTCATCACTTTTGAGAAGTCCCAAAAGTGATGACACTTCTTGATACCAGAACATAGCTCCTGTGGGGGGCAGTAGAATTGTGCCGCGCGAGTTGCTTGATTCGGGCGCGACGTGACCGGTGCTCTGCCTGCACGTCCTTGATAGTGCGTGTCCACTGCAATTGAGTTCTCTTGCTGGTCGAGCCCGCTTGACGGATTTCTCAGCCCACACATCTGGCGGGTTGACCGCTGCGAATCCGTGCCTTTTCGCGAGGGCCGCGTATTACTTGAGGACATGTGACTTGGGGCGGCAACCGGGCTGGAAAAAAATGTCCTAGTGGGACAGTTTCTCTTGGGCCAGAAAATCGCCAGGACCTGTGGCGGCAAACGGCAGGAGAAAGTGTCCTGTTAGGACACTTTCTATTGAGGCAGAGCGTAGCCAGGACTTGTGGTGGCAGCCGGGCGGGGAGAAGTGTCCTACCAGGACTTCTTTCGCCATAGGATGCAGCCCAGAACGGTGGACGCGCCGTGGCTGGAAAAGATTGTCTGAGTCGCCCATGTCGCCCGCATCCGAAAGAGGCTACGCGGTAGCGTGGTGACTCATCATCCAATCGGCAGATTTACGAGCGACTAACCGATACTGAAAAAAACTGTCCTAGTAGGACAGTTTTCATCGGGCCAGGGTAGCAGCCTGGGGTAATGGCAACCGGCAATGAAAAAAGTGTCCTAGTAGGACAGTCTCTCAGGTCCGGAGCGCACCCACGGGCGACGCGCGACTGGCGCTGGAAAAAGTATTGATTTGACGACAGGAGAGCGTCACGGCCGGAAACAGATAAGTCTCGAATTTCCGTCACTTCCAGGCGGGAGCAGAACGACCGGAAGCAAAAAAGCATGCATGAACTTCGGCTGCATGCTGCTCAGAACCGCCGAGTCGGCGGTGAGTTTTACCCTCTTTGATAGGACGTGTAGTAGCAGCGTTCAAGTCCGCCAGACAGCTTGAGACAATAGTCGATGTCGGCCAGTTGAATGTCGCGGACACCTTCGCGCAGCTCTTCAAGGCCTGCTGCGTCCAAGATGCCGTACTTGACCGGGGCGCCGTGGTTGAAGATGATAACCATTGCCTCTCCGTCATCAAGCTTGACGACTTGGGGCCTCGCGTTGTGGTCGTACAAAGATGGCGAGCACAGTGCTTCATCGCTGTCGGCAGCGATGGCTCGGGCTTCATGCAGGCTCCAAGGCTCGGCCGGGTTGAACTTCAAGCTCGACGGCTTGCAGCTTGCGACGTCGACTTCTAGGCCGTAGATGTCGTTAATCAAGTCCAAGGCAATCCAATCATTACCTTCGAGGAAAGAAGCAAAGCCCTCGAGGTCTGTGTGCGTCATGCCGCCGTTGTGCCCGATTTCTGCACTGTGAAGCAGAATTCCATCGCAGCGTGCCGTTGCAACACTGAACTCGTCGCCTACCCTGGCGAGCTCCTCGTCAGTGCAATTTGCTAGGGCAGCCAAGGCGGCCGCTTGAGGTGTGCGGTACACAGAGAAAAATGCACCCGGATACTCTTGGTTCGCGGTCTCGCCGACGTACTGTTCGTTGATGTAATTAGCGCCTTCATCGCTGCGGGCGAAAGCAAGGCTAGTGTCAAAATCGATGTAATTGAATGTGCTCATGTAGAAGTCTTTAGTTAAGGGGAACGGTGCCAAGATGCATTTTTGGAATGTATTTTTATGTTTAGTCGTTGGTTGATGATGAGCCAATCTAAACGTAAAAATGGTCTTTCGGGAGGCCGCAATATGACCAGTATAATTGCTCTAAGGAAATTTTCAAGTCCTTGATTTGATTAATTTTTTTGTTATTTTCTGCAATCGTAAAAATGCCCACTATTTCCAAGTTGTTTTTCAGATTATTATATTTTTAGTGGCACCGTAAATTGTTTCAAATTCGAAATAATATTGGCGTAATTTTTAGACTACTGGAGGGCGGCATCGGGCGCCGCACCATTTTTACAGCTCCGAGGTCGTGCGTGCCCGGCTCCTGTTTAAGAATCGGGGGCGCAGCCAGCCCAAGGCGGTTGTCGAGGACCTGATAAGCCGCCCCCACGCCGACTCACGAGTCCCTGATGGAGATGCTTGGGGACCGGTGCGGGTCGTGCCGGGGCGTGTTCGACGGCTGGATGCTTGAGGGCCACCGGGTGCCGCAGTGCCGGCGCAGGCCCGCCGGGACATGCTCCGCTTTGTGAAGGATGCGCGCGACGCGCAGCTGTTCAAAGTTAGGATTGCGTAGCTTGTCCGTGGAGGACTCTCAGCCGTGAGCTGGGTGCTAATTGTTGGTATGCAGAACGCCTAGCCGGCGCTCGTGCGCGTGATTATTACGCGCTGAATAATTTCAGATTGGTCAGGTGGCGATTGTCCGTGGAGGACGCTAAGTAAGCGCGCGTAAATTCTTGTGATTTCTGGCTGCCATAAGGGGCGCTTTGCTGCGTTGCTCACCGCTAGCAGCCGCGGCGGCGGACCGGCTCGTACTGCGTCGCGGCGCGCGCCTTGCGTCGCATCCCCTTCTGTTCCATATAAATCACAAGAATTTCTGCACGCTTACTTAGAAGGACAGTTTTTGGTCACCCGCCCGGCGCCAGGTCGAAGTCGCTGGAGTTGCGAAACTGTCCTACTAGGACAGTTTGTGGCGGCCGGCGCGGGGCCCAAGTCGTTGGGGTTGTGAAAGTGTCCTACTAGGACAGTTTGTGGTGGCTGGCGCGGAGGCCGGTCGATTATGGCCGGCACGGCGCTCGGACGAGCTCGTTGGGGTTGCGAAAGTCACCTACTAAGACAGTGTGTGGTCACCGGCGCGGCGCCAGGTCTCCTGCCGCGCCAGCGTTGGGGTTGGGACAGTGTCCTACTAGGACAGTTTGTGGTCGCCGGCGCGGCGCCAGGTCGTTGGGGTTGTGAAACTGTCCTACTAGGACAGTTTTTGGCGGCCGGCGCGGGGGGCGGTCGATTGTGGCCGGCACGGCGCCCGGACAAGCTCGTTGGGGTTGCGAAAGTGTCCTACTAGGACAGTGTGTTGTCACCGGCGCGGCGCCAGGTCGTTGGGGTTGGAAAAGTGTCCTACTAGGACGGTTTGTGGCGGGTGGCACGGGGGCCGGTCGATTGAGGCCGGCAAGGCACCAGGTCGAGCTCGGTGGGAGTGCGAAAGTGTCCTAGTAGGACAGTTTGTGGTCGCCGGCACGGGGCCAAGTCGTTGGGGTTGTGAAAGTGTCCTACTAGGATAGTTTGTGGGGGCTGGCGCGGGGGGCGGTCTATTGTGGCCGGCAAGGCACCAGGTCGAGCTCGGTGGGATTGCGGAAGTGTCCTAGTAGGACAGTTTGTGGTCGCCGGCGCGGCTCTAGGTCGTTGGGGTTGTGAAACTGTCCTACTAGGACAGTTTGTGGCGGATAGCGCAGGGGACGGTCGATTGTGGCAGGCAGGGCGCCCGGACGAGCTCGTTGGGGTTGCGAAAGTCTCCTACTAGGACAGTGTGTGGTCACCGGCGCGGCGCCAGGTCGTTGGAGTTGCGAAACTGTCCTACTAGGACAGTTTGTGGCGGCTGGCGCGGGGGCCGGTCGATTGTGGCCGGCACGGCGCCCGGACGAGCTCGTTGGGGTTGCGAAAGTCTCCTACTAGGACATTGTGTTGTCACCGGCGCGGCGCCAGGTCGTTGGGGTTGGAAAAGTGTCCTACTAGGACGGTTTGTGGCGGCTGGCGCCGGGGCTGGTCGATTGTGGCCGGCAAGGCATCAGACCGAGCTCGGTGGGATTGCGAAAGTGTCCTAGTAGGACAGTTTGTGGCGGCTAGCGCGGGGACCGGTCCATTGTGACCGGCAAGGCACCAAGTCGAGCTCGGGGGATTGCGAAAGTGTCCTAAGTAAGCGCGCATAAATTCTTGTGATTTCTAGCTGCCATAAGGGGCGCGCTGCTGCGTTGCCCACCGCTAGCAGCCGCGGCGGCGGACCGGCTCGCTCTGCGTTGCGGCGCGCGCCTTGCATTGCATCCCCTTCTTCTGCTCGCCATAAATTCACAATAATTTCAGCACGCTTACTTAGCCGTGACCTGGGCGCTAATTGTTGGCATGCAGAGCGCTTCGCCGCTGCTCATGCTCGTGACTATTCCGCGCGGAATAACGCGCGGCCTTGGGTAGCGTTGGGTGGATGAGTCCACTCAGACATACGTCGCTGTGACCCATGAGCGGGCATTATTCCACGCGGAATAATTTTGTATTGGTCAGGTGGCGGTGGTCTGCGGAGTGCGCTCAGCCTGGAACCAATCGCCGATTGATGGCATGCAGGACGCTTAGCCGCTACTTGCGCGCGTGATTATTCCGCGCGGAATACCCGACGAAACTCAGTACCGTAGGAAGGAGGCAGCCAAGGCCGAGGTGCGTTAATCTTCGATGATTGTGCTCGCACGGGGCGCCCCGTTCAATGTCATTGTTCGAATACTCAACGAGCCCAGGCAGCGGCGGCCGACTGCCTGACGCCAAAGCTAACGTTCCATTTCGGGGCGGGCTCTTTGGCATTTGCAGGCAGAAGGCCGAAGGTTAAATCATGGGTCATTTATTTGATGAGGCCGGTCTTGCTCCAGGTTGTGCGCACAACCATTAATTTGAGACCATCGTCGGTGAAATGGTATGCGCTGACTCGGCTGCAGGCCGGCGTCTGTTCAACTTTAAGCTTTTCCAGGGCGCCGATGAGGCTCTTCTTGAAGTTGCGCAGGTGCGATACGTAACCTGACCTTTCATATAACCACTCAACGTCAAGCCACATTGCCGCAGAGTGCCCAGCGTAATAACTTGCTATCCAGCCCATCAATCCATCGTAGCCTACGACTTCTTTATCGACTGCAGTCCAAGCCCCAGGCCCAAAGAGCTCGGCAATGGATTCGGTCACCCGAAACAGCAGCCGGTCGCTCCCTTTGAATGCCCCACTAATTAAGCCATCTTCAAAGCTTGCCGTCAGCAGTTTGGGGACTTCCACGTTCCACCCATTGTATCTAAATCGTATTTGAGCGAAGCTTAACCGCAACAGGCTGGTGAGAATGGCCTTGTGAGGATTCAAGCCGTAAGTAAGGCCCATCCGCTTGGCAAATTCGTAGAATGATGTCGTTACGTATTGATTGGAGTCTTCTGGAGCGAGAGGCGTCTCACGATAATAGTTGAGGCAAGCCGCGTACACATATCGGTCGAACTGGCATAGCTCATAACCGCTAAAGGTCAGTGTCACGCTCTTGAACGCTGCGATTTCTCTGCCTGCGACCAATATGCTTTGGTCTCCGGCCAAAACCTTGGCACCATTGGTCTGAACGCTTCTTCCCGTCGAAAATAGTGCGGACCTTAAAAAACTATTCGGTAGCGCCATAGCCAAGGCATTCCAGCTGGGGAGAAATGTATCTTTACCGCGGCGAATCGCCTGACGCCGGCGCGCCTTTCGAACTTCCTCTAAGGTAGCGTCTGGCGGTATCACGGCGACCGAAGGCTCGGGAGTCGCATCTTTTGCTTTTCTTGAACTGCTATCAGCCATTTTGTTCATCAGTGCGGCCGCCCTGAACACCGGGTCCTGGTATCCCAAAGCCGTTGTCAGCGCCGCTTGCGAAAGTTGGGCCGCATGCTTTCGCTGTTCTTCGGCGTTCTTAAGATGCACAGCTGGGGGAATTTGCTTTTTTTCCATGACGGTAGAAGTTGATTGGGACCGGTGTGTATAGGCTAGGTCGCCACCCATAGTTTCGCTTTGGCGTCGCTGGTCGCACATGAGTCTAAGAAACTCCTCTTAAGCCCCGACCGATATTTTTTTCGAGGGGCTGGCGTTTCCACTTCAAACTGGAAACCCCTTTCTGGGCTAGCTGGACGCCTCTCAACCTGAAGTTCTGCGACTGCATTTCGAGCACGGCCGGCGCCGGCCTGACCGACCTTGCACAATGAACTGCGTCGCAAGGGCGTGACGCTGGAACTGCTGTGGCAGGACTACAAGGCTGAGCAACCGGACGGCTACCAATACAGTGCGTTCTGCGAGCGCTACCTTCGCTGGTCCCAGCAATGACAACGTTGATGCGTCAAACCCGGACGCAGGGGAAGCCCCTGTTCATCGACGACGCCGGCCAGGTCGTAGACGTGACTGACGGAAGCACAGGCGAAATCAGCACCGCCCAAGTATCGTTGCAGTGCTGGGCGCGTCAAATTACACCTACATCGAGGCTACTTGGCCCCAGCAACTGCCGGATAGGAAGCCACGTGCGCGCGCCCAGCATATCCAGGACTGCACCGGGCTGTAGAGCCGACAACCTGCGCAGCGGCGTGTCTTAAGTCTCGCGCTGCTAACTCGACGTCAACTCCATCTACCACAACCTGGCCGAGCACTTGGGCATGGCAGTGCTGCGGGCGCGTTCCAGCGGCCAAGGACAAGGCCAAGGTCGAGAACGGCGTGCTGGTAGTCAAGCGCTGCGTGCTGTCGCGGCGACACCACCAGTGCTTCTTCAGTCGCAACGAACTGAACCGGTGCGTTGAGCATACTGCTGACCGACCTGAACCAGCGCCCGTCAAGAAACTGCCCTGCAGCCGCGTCAGCGCATTCGCCGAGATGGACCAGCCAGCCCTGCGTTCGGTGCCCGAGCGCGGGTATGAATACGCGGAATGAAAAGTGGCGCCGGTCGGCGTCGACTGACACGTCGAGGTCGATGGCCATTTTTACTCGGTGCCGTGCCTGCACGCCCGGACGCAGGCGGACGCGCGCACGACACGCAACACGTTCAAGCTGTTTCAGCGCCGCCAGCGCATCGCCAGCCACGCCCAGTGCGCCTCCAAGTGCTTCTTAAGACGGCGGCCAGTTCGCGTGGGATACGCAGGGCTTCTTTACTTGACCTCCACATCGCTTCCGCTTGACGTCAGTATCGGTTTAACTTGACGTCCGCATCGATTTTACTTGACCTGAACATCGCTACGCCTGCCCCTGAGAGCGAGAACACCCGCTAATCACAAAGCCTACTCGGAGGTGGATGGCGTCCATAGTATTTTATAGACTCTATAGTATGTGTAGCTGGGGTGGTGGCCTTGGATGCTGGCGTAGCGTCAACCAATCGTTGAGCTTGCTTACCCTCACGCAGCGCGGGTCTCACATCGCAATCCGTCTTGACCTTTAAGCGTGCGAAGATGCTGTCTCGGTATTGCGAAGCTGAAGGTAGCAGACCTGGCAGCCCGGGCAGAACGTTTCACCTCAAAGTTGGAAGTGAGCCTCGATAGAATGTAGCTCCCTTCCCGGTTTGAGAATCTGTGACGAAATATCCGCCGAGGTTTGAGTTTTGGGCAGCCAGGGAAGGCAGTGTTGAAGCTTGCACCAATTTACTCAACCATTCAGCGTCAGCCTTTCTCCATGGCTGACCTTCTGAAGAAAGAAGAGGTGCGGGAGCGGTCCGCTGTAGCAGCGGCGGCGGGCTTCGTCACACAGAGACCATGACTGCGCTCGTACACCGCTTTAGCCTGGTTGCCTCGCGATACGCTCAAGCGTTTCCTTTATGGCCTTCTGGTGCTTGCGGTTGGCTTGGTAGGCCAACAACGCGTGTAGCTCGGCTATCTCATCTTGCGGGCGCCGCCACGTCCAGGAAGCTCTTCCGCGCGCGCTCTGTCGGACAAGTTCGAACTCGAGCCAAATCATTGCGCCTTTCAAAATGTGGTAGGCGCTGCGGCACTTGGTCACCTCGCTGTGGGGGGGGCGACTCAAACATAGTGCTGCCCAAAGCTATAAATCTTGTCAAATGATGAGTATTGGTGAGTTTTTTCCTTCGGGCAATATGCTATCGTTATAGCGATGTCCATGCGCTGACCATGTTGCGTTCGCTCAAGGCCTTCAGTTAGACTGGCACGCTTGGAAAATGATTTAGGGAACTATGAAGCGAGTCAGTAGCATTATTATTTTTGCGTTCGCATGACGCGGTATAGCGCAGACATCACTGCTGGTTCGCTGTTGCCCCTTGAAAGCAGACGCATTGCCAAATTGCTGCTGTCTGACCCGGACGAAGCAGCGTGGCAGCACGCCATTGAGACGGAAAACATCCTGCAGAAGAAAACGCCCGCCAGCGCCCGCCGGCAAGCAAGGCTTCTTCGGCGACGTCTGGTTACGCTGGACGCAGAGGCGTGGAAAATGATGGCCGAAAGGGAGAGCGAAGTCGCCGTCCAGTTGCTACTGGCCGCGGCAGTCAAGCACAGCCAGTTGCTGGGCGACTTCATGCTCCTCGTCTATGCAGACCGCCAGCGCCGTCTCGAACCGACCCTGGCTCCATCGGACTGGCAGGATTTTTTAGCTGAATGCGCACACCATGATGCCGCCGTAGCCGGTTGGTCAGACACAACTAAAGCCAAACTGTTCCAGGTCATTGTCCGTATCTTGGCGGAAGCGAAGTACCTCAAGAGCGCGCGTTCGATGATGTTGACACCGCAATCCCTGCACCCCGATGTGCGACGGTACCTGAGCGCGCACGATGAAACCTATGTCCTTGACTGTCTGGAACGTGCGAGATGAATCTGAGCTTTGACGAACGCCTCAACCAAATCCTGCCCCGCGTTACCTCGCGGGATTTCCTGGACAGCAAAGGCTTGGGCAATGAAATCGGGTTCTGGATTTTCGACTATCCGCCCGAGCGCGAGCTGGACATGCGCAGCTTTCTCTATGGCACCGTATTGCCTGCGTTGACAAAAAAGGTGCCAGCCCTGCGGGCCGATACCGTCGATTTGCTTCAACTGGTGACAGGGTTGCTGGAGGAACGCAATCTGCTCGACAAGACCATGGACATGCAGCTCAGGAACGGCGATGACAGCACGTTGACCGCGCTGCGCTCGGTACTTAAAGAAGACAAGATTGCGCAGAAAATCGCCTCCCAGCACGACATCCCAAATCTCGACCTTTTGATTTTGACCGGCGTCGGCTCTGTGTACCCGATGCTCCGCACGCACACATTGCTGTCCGCTCTGCACCCCATCATGGGCAACACGCCTCTGCTGATGTTTTTCCCCGGCCGCTACGACGGGCACTCGCTACGGCTGTTCAATTCGCTGGCCGAAGACCACTACTATCGCGCCTTCCGCCTAGTGCCAGAAACTACGTAGCAACCCGCTCAAGCATTTCAGGCAGCCCCGGCAGCACACTCCAGTCAATCAGGAAACCAGAACAACATGAAAATCAGCGAGCTTTTCCTCAAGCCCATCGACCGTCCCATCAACGGCGTCATCAAAGCGGACCAGATGGATGCTGCTAGCGTGTGGCAAGAGCTGGAGGAGTATGTCGTCACCAAGCAGATTAGCGAGTACCTACGCAAGTTCTTTGACGCCTACCTGGCGGCCATGGACCGCCCGAATGACGCCGCCATCACCGACCGCATGGGTGTCTGGGTGTCCGGCTTCTTCGGCTCGGGTAAGTCCCACTTCATTAAGATACTGTCCTATTTGCTGGAAAATATCGAGGCTCAAAACCCCGAGACCGAGGAGAAACGCAACGCTGCCCAGTTCTTTGACCACCAAAAAATCAAAGATGCCATGCTGCACGCTGACATTCAGCGAGCAGTGCAGGGCACGGCCGACGTCATCCTTTTTAACATCGACGCCAAAGCCAACAAGTCCGACCCCGACGCGATTTTGCAGGTCTTCTTGCGGGTATTCAACGAGAAGGTGGGCCTGTCGGGCGATACGCCGCACATCGCAGACATGGAACGTCACCTGATAGCCAAGGGCGCGTTCGACACGTTCAAGGCCGCCTTTACCGCCTCCAACGGTGGCGCATGGGAGCAGGAGAGTGATGCGGTCGCCTTTTATCGCGACGACATTGTGACCGCGCTTGCCCAAGCCTTGAAAATGACGCCTGAATCGGCTGGTAAGTGGTTCGACAATGCAAGAGATGATTATCGCATCACCCTTGAAGGTTTTGCCAGGGTCGTCAACGAGTATCTGGCTACTTGCCCGGCCAGTCACAAGGTCATCTTTCTGGTCGATGAAGTGGGCCAGTTCATCGGGGCCAGCTCGCCGCTGATGCTTAACCTCCAGACAATCACCGAGCAGCTCGGTGCCCAGTGCAAGGGCCGCGCATGGGTCATTGTCACCAGCCAGGAAGATATTGACGCTGCCATCGGCGAGGACAACAAGTCCAAGGGCCAGGACTTCTCAAAGATTCAAGCGCGCTTCCACACCCGTTTGTCGCTAGCCAGCAGCAACACCGACGAAGTCATCGGCGAGCGCCTGCTTTCGAAGACGGAGGCCGCCCACGTTGCGCTGCGCGATGCCTTCGCCAGCAAGAGCGACGTCATCAACAATCAACTGGCGTTCTCGGGCAACTCGGTGACCTTGCGTGGTTACAAGGACGCCGCTGAATTCGTCACCTGCTACCCGTTCGCGCCATACCAGTTCACGCTGCTGCAAAAGATTTTTGAATCCATCCGCAAGGTGGGCGCCACCGGCAAGCACTTGTCACGGGGCGAACGTTCGCTGCTCGATGCCTTCCAGTCCGCGGCCGTGCGCAATGCGAACCACGGCATCGATGTGCTGATACCGCTGTACGATTTCTATCCCGCCATCGAGAGCTTCATCGACGGCGTCGCCAAGCGCTCGATAGACCAGGCGCCGGACAATCCCGGCTTGCAGCCTTATGATGGCCAGCTGCTCAAGGCGATGTTCCTGATTCGCTACATCCCGGACATCGTCAAGCCAACAATCGACAACCTAGCCACCCTTTGCATAGACCAGATTGACGCGGACAAGCTTGCCCTCAAGCGCAAGATTCAGGAAAGTCTGGCGCGCCTGGAGCGGGAGCGCCTAGTCAGCCGCAACGGTGACCTGTGGTTCTTCCTGACCAACGAAGAGCGTGATGTCGCCCGAGAAATCGGTCATGTCGAGGTCTCCGCTGCTGAAAAGTCCCGCGAACTGGCGAAGCTGATTTTTGAGGATATTTTCAAGGACCAAACCAAGGTGCGCCACCGCGAAACCAAGGCCGACTACGAATTCAACCGCCTGCTTGACGGTGTCCCATGGCGCCAGGCCAGCCACGCCCTGAGCTTTGAAGTGCTAACCCCGCTGTGTGATGAATACGAGCGTCTCCAGCCAGCCCGCTGCATCTTGCGGAGCGGTGAGGGAAACGGCCGCGCCTTGGTGCGCCTACCGGAAGGCGAGCGCCTGGACATTGAATTGGCGCTGTACCTGCAAATCGAAAAATACATCGTCAGCCCCAAAGCCGACCAAGCCAGTCCGTCGCTCAAGCGCATCCTCGCCGACCGCAAGGACGAAAACCGTGAACGCCGAATGCGTCTGGTGCACCAGCTTTCCGAACTTATCGCGTCAGGCGATTTTTACGCACTGGGCCAGCCGGTTCAAATTAAGACTGCCAGCGCGGACAAGGTGCTCGACGAGCTGCTCAATTATCTCATCACCAACACTTATAGCAAGCTGCCATACCTCAAGGTGCGCCAGGTTGACCCAATAGCCGAAATCAAGGCCGTGCTCAATGCGGACGATTTGGGCCAGCATTCGTTGGGCTTGGACGGCGACGCCGGCAACGCTCTCGCCATCAAGGAAATGCGCGACTACCTGCAACTGGCCGCCAGCCAGAACCGGGTATTGCTGTCAGACGTGGTGGACCGCTTTGCCGGCATCCCCTGGGGTTGGAAACCAGAGTGGGAAACCGTGTTGCTCATCGCCCGCCTGTTCATGTCCGGCGAAATCAAGCTAATGCTCGAAGGCTCCGACCTTGACCCCGTATCCGCCGCCGACCCGCTCACTAAGACCGCTCGTTTCAAACAGGTGTCCATCCTCAAACGCAAGACTGCCGATGCAACCGCAATCAAGCGCGCCCGCGAGTTGTACAAAGACTTGTTCCAAAAAATGGGCCGAGAAGAAGAGGACAGCCTAGTCGCCGACTTCCGCACTCGCTTGACCGAGTGGCAAGCCGAGCTCAAAAGCTACGCTCACACCGCCGCTACGCCGCACCACCCTGGCAAGCCCGACATCGACGCCGCGCTCGCCCGCATCTCCCAGCAACTCAGCACGCGAGATAGCTTTGCCTTCATCGAAGCCCTCTTGGCGGCCAAGAACGAGTGGCTGGATGCTGTGGACGACATCCATGACCTGGTCAACTTCTACAAGACCCAGATTGCCGCCTGGCGCAAGCTGCTGGATGGCCTGAGCGGATTCGAAAGCAATCGTGAAGCATTGACCAAAGTGCCTCAAGCCGCCGCCGCCCTAGTTGACCTGGCCCAAATCCGCGACAACCCCAAGCCCTACGGCCAGGTCAACCGCATCGAGCCGCTACTTGCCTCCGTCACCGCCATCAATGAGCAACTGGCGCAAGAAAAACGTGAACGAGCTTTACTGTCCATCGAAGCCAAACTGGCCGAAGTGCAGGCCAAACTGGAGGCTGCAGCGGCGACCACTGCCGACCTGAGCAACAAGGCTCTGCGTCCGCTGCAAGACCTGAAAACCCGCATTGCCAGCCAGACTAGCATCGCGCAAATCATGTTGCTGCAAGCAGCTGGCGGCGACGCAATGGACGACGCCATCAATATCATCGAAGTGGCTGCCGCCAAAGTCCCGCATCATGCCGCCATGCCGGGCGATACGGCCAAACCGCTGCAGACCGGTCAGCCTAACGTGCCCGCTCCCGTGGCCAAGACCACTCGCGTCATCCGTGCTGCCGAACTCTCCAGTAAGACGTACCTGGAAACCGAAGCCGACGTGGACACCTATGTTGCCAAACTTAAAGATGCGCTGTTGACCACAGTACGCGCCGGTCAAATGGCGCGGATTCAATAGCGCATTCGATAGGCCCCTTTCGCCCTCATTCAACCTATCCAATAGCTGCCCTCGTGCCAAGCACGGGCAGCTGAGAAACCTTTTCCGACACATGAACAAAGCCAAACTCAAGTCTTACGCCCCGCAAGCCCGAAAGGACTTCATTGCCGCGGTCACCGCCCGCGCCAATTTGCTCGGCTTGTCAGAAAAGGCGGGCAAGCTAGAAGTGGCTACCAGCCAACCGCAGGGCGACGCGACCGTGATTGCAGGCCACGCCTGGCCCATAAAAGTACACAGCCAGCGTCAGCAACTTATTACCCGCATTCAAAAAGACGGCTTTGCCCAGACCATGGAAGCTGTGGCTTACACTTGGTTCAACCGGTTTGCGGCGCTGCGCTACATGGAGTTGCACGACTACTTGGGCCACGGCCACCGGGCGCTTTCTAGCTTGGATGGCACGCTGCCGGACATCCTGACGCACGCCGCAGACCTAGCGCAAAGTGGCGCTGGTGAAGGTGGTTTGCCGGGACTGAAACCCGCACTGGTCGTCGAGATGAAGCTGGCCGGCAACCGCGACGGCGAGCTGTACCGCCTGCTGCTGGTCGCCCAGTGCAATGCGCTCAGCAATGTAATGCCGTTCCTGTTCGAGCGCATCGACGACGAAACCGAGCTTCTGCTGCCCGACAACCTGCTGCGAACCGATTCCGTCATTGCCAAGCTGGTGACCGCCATTGACGAAGAAGACTGGGGGCAGGTTGAAATCATCGGCTGGCTGTACCAGTTCTACATCAGCGAGAAAAAAGACGAAGTTATCGGCAAGGTGGTCAAAAGCGAAGACATCCCCGCCGCCACGCAGCTCTTCACACCCAACTGGATTGTTCAATACTTGGTACAAAACAGCGTCGGCCGGCTGTGGCTGATGGCCAACCCTGCCAGCACCTTGAAGGCACAGTGGCCGTACTACATAGCTCCCGCCGACCAGACGATTGAAGTGCAAGCCCAGCTCGACGCCCTGATTCAGGCCCGCGTGGATGAGGATGGCGACAGTCTGAATCCCGAGTCCATCACGCTGCTGGACCCGGCCTGTGGCTCCGGCCACATTCTGGTCGAAGGGTACGATGTGCTCAAGGCAATCTACCTGGAGCGCGGCTACCAGCCACGCGCGATTCCGCGTCTGATTCTGGAAAAGAACCTGTACGGTCTGGACATCGACGACCGCGCCGCGCAAATGGCCGGTTTTGCCCTGCTGATGAAAGCCCGCGCCGATGACCGGCGCCTTTTCAACGAGCCCATCAAGCTCAACGTGCTGTCTTTACAGGAGAGTCAGGGACTGGACGTTGATGAACTCGTCCGCGCGTTACAAACGGTCACGGTTGGTGGTTCGGATGGGTACCCCATGCGGCAGGCGATTGCCTCGCTTATCGCCATTTTCGCGAATGCGAAAACCTTTGGTTCGCTTATTCAAATCCCGTCTGAGCTGAACACGCAAGTGAAGGCGCTGGCCGTTACCTTGAAAATGGCATTGCAGAACGGAGATTTGTACGCCAAGGCTGCTGCGCAGGATTTATGGCCACTCGTGGTGCAGGCGCAGGTGCTTGGTATGCACTTCGATTCGGTGGTTGCGAACCCGCCGTACATGGGAGGGAAGAATCTTCCTGAATATTTGAAAACTTGGGCCGAAGATAATTATACAAGCGGAAAGTCTGACCTCTTTGCAATGTTTATACTTCGTGCGTTTGTGTTTGCAAAAAATAAAACAGGGATTTGTTCGCTCGTCACGATGCAAAGTTGGATGTTTATTTCGACATTTCTTGATTTTAGAAAATACTTGTTATCGAAGAAGACCATCAATTCATTAATGCAAATTGGTTTCAATAGTTTTCCTGAAATGAATTCAAAAATTGCACAGGCGTGTGCATTTTCGATATTCAACTATTCCGTTGAAGATTTTGTTGGCTCATACGTCGACTTAAATTCCGCGCCGAAATCTTCTGATAAGAATAAAATATTTCTGTCCCGAGGCGTGAACGAAGTATTCGAAAGAAATCAAATAAGTTTTTCCGCTGTTCCCGGTAGTCCGATTGCCTATTGGGCAAGTGACATAGTGCGGGCCGCGTGGAAAGATGGTAGGACGCTGAATCAGTTATCTCAACCAAAGAAGGGGCTGGATACTGGAGAGAACGAACGTTTCCTTCGACGATGGCATGAAGTTTCGTTCGAACTCATTACGAAAATTACGAAAAACCCGGAACTGGTAACCTATTGGGTTCCAATCCAAAAAGGTGGCGCGTATCGTCGGTGGTTTGGAAATTTGGAATATGTTGTTGACTGGCGCGACAACGGTGAAGCATTGAGGTCTCACCCAGGGTCATCAATCAGAAACGAACGTTTCTACGGAATCGAAGGCGCTACTTGGTCCACGTTGACCTCAAGTAATTTTGCAATGAGATTGTGCCCGCCGGGTTTTATTTTTGAATCTAAAGGGGCGGTATGTTTTCCCATCGCACCATTTAGACTCGAAGATATTCTGGCTTTTGGCAATTCTAACGTTGCTCAGAGTTTTTTTGCAGCGCTCTCTCAGACAATGGACTATCACGAAGGTCCATTCGGTCTTTTGCCATATCGCGCTCCATCAACGAAGAATGAATTGTCATCTCGCATAAATGAAGCGGTCACAATCGCAAAGAATGACTGGGATAGCTTTGAGGAGTCGTGGGAATTTGCAGGAATTCCACAAGCATGGAAAGTTGATTTATTCCAGTCGCTAAGTGGGGCATGGATGGGGTGGGCAGAATTATGTGCTCAGCGGGTCTGTCAATTGAAAAGTATAGAAGAAGAAAACAACAGTCTGTACATAGATGCTTACGGGCTGCAGGATGAGCTCGCGCCCGACGTACCGGAAAACCAAATCACTTTGGCCCGCGCCAGTCGTGAGAAAGACAGCCAGCGACTGATTTCTTACGCCATCGGCTGCATGATGGGGCGTTACAGCTTGGATGAGCCTGGTCTGATTTATGCAAATTCGGGCAACATCGGCTTCGAAGTTGGTCGCCACGTTACTTTTCCGGCGGACTTTGATGGCATCGTGCCGTTGACTGACGAACTCTGGTTCGAGGACGAGGCTGCGAGCCGTATAACCGAGTTTCTGCTGGCCGTGTGGGGGGCAGACACGCTCACTGAAAACATGGCATGGTTGGCGGAAAGCCTAGGCATCAAAGCTGGCGAAACCCCCGGTGAAACCATCCGTCGCTACCTGGCAGACAAGTTCTACAACGACCACCTGCAAACCTACAAAAAGCGCCCCATCTACTGGCTCTTTTCCAGTGGTAAACAAGGCGCATTCCAGGCATTGGTTTATCTACACCGCTACCATGAGGGAACTCTAGCCCGTATGCGTGCGGAGTATGTCTTGCCCCTGACCGGAAAAATACAGTCCCGCATTGATATGCTTGAGAAGGACGCGGCTGTCGCTGCTAGCATCGCAGTTCGCAACAAACTGGCCAAGGAAGTTGAAAAACTCAAAAAGAAGCAGGTCGAGCTGCTGGCTTACGATGAGAAGCTCCGCCATCATGCAGATATGCGCATTTCGCTGGACCTTGATGACGGTGTCAAAGTCAACTACGGCAAGTTCGGGGATTTGCTGGCAGAGGTGAAGGCGATTACTGGCGGGGCCAGTGATGACTAAGTCTGCGCGCTGTAAAAATATCCAAGAAGGAGCCTGTCAATGAGCCAACAGCGTCTGGTTGATAGTTTGACCTCCTTGTTTTCCACCTACCCCGTCGTGTTCTGGCATGACGTGGACGCCGAGTTCGCATCAGCCGTCGATGGGCTGCAAATCCACGGCGTACAATTGGTGCGCTTGGACGACACGCCGGCGCTTCAGGTGAAGCTCGACATTGAGGGCGCCCCGGACCAGCGCTGGCTGATTTACAGCGCCAAGCCTGAGCCGGAACCGACCAAGGATTGGCTGCTCGATGTGCGCATGCGCAGCAAGTCGTTCCGGGCGGATTCAACCTCCATTCTGCTTGAAGACTTGGGCCTGACCACGCAAGGGTTGCGGCAGCACCTGAAAGAGCGCGCCAAATTTCTGCGCGCAAAAGACCGGTTGGACCGTTTAAAACGAATGGTGTTACCGGGCGACAGCGCGCCGGACCTGGACCGCAAGATGCTGGCGGTGCTGACCCGTGCCGACCAACCTGAGTTGTTTGCCATCTTGCAGCGCCTGTACGGCGCCATGGTGGTGGATGGCGCGGCGGACTTGTCGGCCCAACCCAAAGCCTGGCAAGACATCGCAGCCAACGATTTGACGCCTGCGTTCTGGGAATTGGTGCAAATGCAACTGGGCTATCTTGAGGCCAACCCTAGCCTGCGCGATTTGCTGTTGCGCATTCTGGTGACGGATTTCTGCCGCGGCCTGCAGGGTGAAACGCCCCCTCAATTGGCGCATTTTGTACTTCCTGACCGCACCTTGGCTGCGAATGCGTCGGTGTTTGTGGGGCGTTGGCGCTCGGATATTGCGCAGTTTGCCAATTACAACGCGCTGGCGCAGGCCGTGGCCAACGAACTTGACTTGGTGAGCTTGCTGTCGTGCCAGTCCGCCGAGCAATTGGTGGAATGCATGACGTTTGAAGATGTCGAATTGCGGATGGTGCAAGAACTTAAAAAACGCATTGTCGCCGGTGCAGGCGCCAACATGGATGTGGTGCGCGCGTTAATGGCGCGCCGCCGCGACGGGCATTGGGCGAACCCCTTGTTGGCCAGCTCCAACGAACGCACCCGCGCGCTGGCTGCATGTTACGACGCCTTGACCGCCGCCGCCGATTTTTTCAGTCTGAAATCGACCCATGCCGCAGGCTTCAGTTTTGCTGACGCGGGCACCGCATTTGCACAATACCGCGATGAGCTGTTCCGGTTTGACCAGTTATACCGGCATTTTCACACGGCGGCTGATGCTGTCGAACCCACCGGCTGGGCCGTGCTGCATGAGTTGCGCGATACGATTGAGGGCGTATATTCCGGTTGGTTCATCCCGCACTTGAGCACTGCCTGGTCCAAAGTGGTGGAGGGGCCGCACGGTTTGCTCAAGCACTGGAAGCTGCCCGAGGTGACACCACAGCAGGCGTTCTATGAGCGCAAGGTGCTGCCGCTGTTTGACGGAGGGGTCAAACGGGTGTTCGTGGTGATTTCCGATGCGTTCCGGTACGAGGTGGCGCAGGAGCTTGTGCAGCACACTAACAGCAAGAGCCGCTTCAAGGCGTCGCTGGACGGCATGTTGGGTGTGTTGCCGAGTTATACGGCGCTGGGCATGGCCGCGCTGCTACCGCACAAGACACTGGCCTACAAAGAGAGTGCAAACCTGGATGTGCTGGCCGATGGTCACTCCGTGGCCACCCTCGACCAGCGTCACGAGCATCTTAAATCCTTCGGCGGCATCGCCATTAAGGCCGAAGATTTGATGGGACTAGGGAAGGAAAAGGGGCGGGAACTGGTGCGAGACCAGCAGCTCATTTACATCTATCACGACCGCATCGACATGACCGGCGACAAGCAGGCTTCGGAGACTAAAACCTTTGAGGCAGCGGCCCAAACGGTGCAGGAACTTGCGAACGTGCTCGGCTTTATTATCAACGGCCTCAATGGCTCTGCGGTGCTTGTCACAGCTGACCATGGTTTCATGTACCAGGAGTCGGCGCTTGATGAATCGGATAAGTCTACGCTGGAGGACAAGCCCGTAGGTACCTTGAAAGCAAAGAAGCGGTATTTGATTGGCCGTGATTTGGGAGATACCCCGAAAGCCTGGTCTGGCAATACGGCGGTGACGGCCGGCACCACGCTAGAGGGCAGTCTGGATTTCTGGGTGCCCAAAGGAGCCAGCCGGTTCCACTTTGCCGGCGGGGCACGCTTCGTCCATGGCAGCGCCATGCCCCAGGAAATTATGGTGCCTGTCATCACAGTACGGGTCAGCGAGGCCGAAAATGCCAAAACTAAATACGTGAGCGTCAGTCTGTTAGGTGCCGTGAACAAGGTGGTGACGAACACACAGCGCTTCGAATTCATCCAAACCGACGCTGTGTCGGAGCGAGTGCTGGCCCGTTCCGTGGTGGTATCGCTGCGCGATGGCTCGGACAACGACAAACCCATCAGCAACCTGCAATCCATCACCTTTGACAGCACGTCACAGCTGCTCGATGAGCGCAAACGCTCGGTTTTGTTGACCGTGCTGGTGGGCGCGCATGACCCGCACAAGCACTATGACCTGGTGATGCGCGATGCGGTAAGCAACGTGGAGGTGCTACGCCTGCCCGTCAAGGTAGACTTAGCCTTTGGTAATGACTTTTGAAAATTGAAATGACGCAAACTCCGACACCCGCTGCAACACTGGTCAATGAGCTGCCGGATAGCAGCCTGGACACTCTGCTCAACACCCATTTTGCTGGAAAGGTTGTACGCAAAGACCTGACCAAGCTGATTAAGGAGGGGGCGAACGTGCCGGTGTACGTGCTGGAGTACCTGCTGGGCATGTACTGCGCAAGCAATGATGAAGCCGTCATCCAGAGCGGTTTGGTCAACGTCAAGCGCATCCTCACGGAAAACTACGTGCGCGCGGACGAGGCGGAGAAGGTCAAATCCAAAGTGCGCGAGAGCGGTACATACAAGGTCATCGACAAGGTCACCGTCAAGCTCAATGAAAAGCGGGACGTGTACGAGGCGTTGCTGTCCAATCTGGGTGTGAAGAACGCGGAGATTTCCAGCAGCTATGTGCGGCAGTTCGAAAAATTGCTCGTCGGTGGCATTTGGTGCATCGTCACACTCAAATACTTCTATGAAGAGGACCAGAAGGGGTCACCGTTTACCGTAACGGAGCTTAAGCCCATCCAGATGCCCAACATGGACATGACGGCCTTGTTCGAGGCGCGCAAGTCGTTTACGGATGAGCAGTGGATTGATGCCTTGATTCGCTCGACTGGCATGGAGCCCAGTCACTTCAAGGAGCGGGTCAAGTGGCACCTGCTCGCGCGCATGGTGCCGCTCGTTGAGAACAACTATAACTTCTGTGAGCTCGGCCCACGCGGCACCGGTAAGAGCCACATCTACAAGGAAATCAGCCCGAACAGCATTCTGGTTTCGGGCGGACAAACCACAGTGGCGAACCTCTTCTACAATATGGGGGCGCGCAAGGTGGGCTTGGTGGGCTTGTGGGATGTCGTGGCGTTCGATGAAGTGGCCGGCATCAACTTCAAGGACCACGATGGCGTGCAAATCATGAAGGACTACATGGCATCAGGCTCGTTCAGCCGGGGCCGAGAGTCCATCAATGCCAGCGCCGCGATGGTCTTTGTTGGCAACATCAATCAAAGTGTGGAGTCGTTGGTCAAGACCTCACACTTGCTGGCGCCGTTCCCTGAAGCGATGATTGACTCTGCATTCTTCGACCGTTTTCACGCGTATGTCCCGGGCTGGGAAATACCCAAAATGCGGCCTGAATTTTTCACGAACCAGTACGGGCTGATTGTCGACTACTTGGCGGAGTACCTGCGCGAGATGCGCAAACAAAGCTTTGCCGATGCCATCGACAAGTGGTTCAAGTTGGGCAACAACCTGAACCAGCGCGACACCATCGCCGTGCGGCGCACGACTTCGGGCCTGCTCAAGCTTGTGTGCCCCAACGGCGAATACACCAAGGACTCAGTGCGCAAGTGCTTGGAATACGCGCTGGAGGCACGCCGCCGAATCAAAGAGCAGCTCAAGAAAATCGGAGGAATGGAGTTTTACGACGTCCATTTCAGCTACATCGACCTCGAAGACGGTGTTGAGCGCTTTGTGACCGTGCCCGAACAATCGGGCGGCGCGCTGGTGCCTGAAGGGCGCTTGAATCCCGGTACCTTGCACACCATCAGCATGGGCTCATCCGAGATGCCCGGCATCTACCGACTGGAGATTCAATCTATTCCCGGCACGGGCAAAGCGAACGTATCAGGCGTGGCGCCGCGTGAAGCGGTAAGGGTGGCGTTCGACTACTTCAAAGCCAATTCATCCCGCGTCAGCGCGTCCATCAAGCCGGGCGAGCGTGACTTTCACACCCATCTGGTTGAACTGCAGAACAGTGGTTCTCCGCAGGCGCTGACCTTGGCCGGCTTCATTGCCCTGTGCTCCGCAGCGCTGGGCAAGCCGGTGCAGTCGCAGTTAGCCGTGATGGGAGACATGAGTCTGGGCGGCACCATCGTGCAGGTGCGCAACCTGGCCGAGTGCATGCAGGTCGCGTTCGATGCCGGCGCCAAACGGATTCTGCTCCCAATGTCGAGCGTGACGGACATCGCGTCGGTTCCCGGTGAATTGTTCGCCAAGTTCCAGACAAGCTTTTACTCCGACCCGGTTGATGCCGTGTTCAAAGCACTGGGAGTGGAATAGCGTATGGCAACCAAAGGGATTTCTGAGGCGTTTGCGAAGTACGGAGCGCGACTCAAGAACGTGAATTGGTCTGTCTCCGCGTGGAACTCTACCGGCGAACTGGTACTCAGCCTCTGGGCCCACCATTATCGCAAAGGTGAGGATGGCTCGGCCGAGTATTCCGGAAAACTGTCGAGGTGGGCGGGGCCGGGAAACAATGAGTTTCGCGTGAATATTGCCGAAGCTTTTGAACGCAAGTCGCCGGTAAGGCTCGTGGTTGTGCAAACAGACAATATCGACCACGTGGAGTCCGGGGAGGATGCTAGCAGGGTAAAGAAAGATTTTTCGGCGCGTGACGACTTGGTTGGGGAAGTAGTATTGCTGGAAAATGATAACTATGTCGTCAGTTTTCGGCGCAGATAATCTGAAATCAAAGAGGCGTCCGTTTAATGCTATATTGCCAGAAATATTTGAAAACGGAACTTTATGGGTTTTGGTCCTGGTCTTGCTAAGAAACCTCGGCGGGCGCTGTCCACCGAAGCCAAGTGTCCGGCGTGCGCCGAAATTATCAAGGGCGACATGCAAAGTCTTCGCCTACATTTTGACACCGTACACAAAAGGCCTCCATCTGAGGGTGAAAATTATCAGTTTCGTTCTTATAAAAAGAAAAACTTTAACCCTAAGAACTATACGGCGGGATATTTCAAGAACCCACTAGAGGTAAGCGGTGGCCTACCTTCGTTAGGTAAGCGGAAGTAGCTGGCGTCGCTGCGATTATTTTGGAAAGAACAGTTCATGGGGCGGGCGCCTTCAATGAACGTAAGGCCTTCTACCTTACTTTAAGTCCGGTCACGGAGGGGTACTTGGCTGAGGCACGAGGTAATTTAGTCTGCCAACTGCCGCGCCAAGTTCCGCCCAACAAATTCGCCCCCATCCCGGCTGTCTGCAATAATCACCCGCATATCCGCCCTGACCACAGTCTCATCCACGCCCGCAGCACCGGCCGCCGCCATCACGGCCGCGTACGCTTCCAGCACGTCGACGCCAGTGATGTCGTAACCCCATCCGCTGGCGATGCCTCTCAGCGCGGTCATACCGGTCGCTAGCGCAAACTCCGGCCTTTCTACAGCGAAGTCCCGTGCAGCGCGTATGAGCGTCCGCGGGTCGCTCGGACTCCGATTTGCAAGTTCAATGGCCAGCTCGAAGAAGCCCGCATCCTTGGCAGCCGCAAACCACTTGCCTTCATTCCCCGGCTGACTTGCAACCAGGTCACGCAAAATGGTCTCCCTCGGCATGTGCGGATACTTTTTCACGATAGCCTTGAATGTCGCCAAATTGGTCGTCGCGTACGTCGCCTCAACGGCATAGCGCGCGTATGCCTCATCCGCAAACCCAGAGTCCAACAAAACACCCTCACAGAACGCCGCAATGGCCGCCAGAGGCGCGTTCAGTCCTTTCGATTCCTCGGCATAGCAGATGGCCTCCATGGGCTTGCCGGCCGCAGCTAAGGCCTTAGCACCCCACGACCTGTTATGCCACGACTTGTGCCTGTACTCTGACTTTGCAATCAACGCGAGTAGCTCCTCCTGGCGACCAGCGGCATACAGCGCACTAAGGCAAGCGGTCGTGCCCTTGAAATATCCGTACTCCCCGCTGCACGCGCTATGTTCGCAAACGCGGGCGACGATTGGCGTCAATTCATCGGACCATTTGTATGCAAGCTCAGGCGTCGTGCACAGCTCGCCCCAGCGCTCTCCGAGGTACTCAAGGTAAGGCATGTCGTCTTCTTGGAGGGCATCCCACAACCGGTCCAGCCATTTCTCTCGCACCGCGCGGCTGACGTCGGCCTTCGTAATGATTGGGACGAGGGTTTCGATGGCGCGGTTGACGGCAGAGCCAATGCCGCCAGAACTGCTGTCAACCTGCTCGATGGCCGGCGCCAGCTTCTCCAGAAACAGCACGGCGCCCTCGGCGGCCAACTCCGGCTCCTTCTTCGCGACAGCTTTGATTTCAACGAGGGCCTCTTTGATGCGGAGGATAGGAGTGGTGGACTTCCAGCCAAATGCCGCACGGCGGAAGCGTGGGGCAAACTGCCATTTTTACGCTGTAGCCATTGTTCGAAACGTGCCTCTAAAATTTTCTTATTGATGGCCTTTGAGGCCGAGCAGCTCAAAACGTTCATCCCGATGAGTTCTACCGGGGAGGGCAGCCATGGTAACTATGGGATAAACGATTTATCTTGTTTTCGGCGTGCCGGCGCCATCGACCTTCACTGGCGCGACAAGCAAGTCCACGATGTCCTTGACCATTTTTCCAGACTCTTGTTACCGAGCGACGTGGTCGGATACTCTGGCCGCTCTGGTCCCTTCTGGCCGTTGTAGAGGTCAATGATAGCCGCCTTGGTCCAACGTTTCTTGAACGTGAGGGGCGAGAAGACCAGGTGCTCCGGGTAAAGTGAGAACGCCTCAGCGGTCGAGTCGATGACATCACGCGGCGCCATATCTGGGAACGTGATTTTTGCCAAACGCTTCTCGCAGAGGGCCCAGCTCTTTGCGCCAAGCAGCCCATAGCCGGTGTCAATGATGAGGGGGAAGTGGGGTTTCCGGAATAGGAAGTTCATTGCGCTCATGGGACTTTTGCGTAGTGGTTACAGAGAATCGGAGGGGCGGGCATTCGCATCAGCAGCGGGAATTTTCGTCGGCCTGTCGCGCTAATGGAAAGGCATCGACCATGTCCTTGAGCTTCTGGCTGGCGTGAAAAGTGACAACGCGACGCGCGGGTATTTGGACCTCCACACCGGTCTTCGGATTGCGACCTGGGCGGGAGGTTTTATCGCGCAGCTGGAAATTTCCGAACCCTGTCAATTTGACCGATTCGGCGCGTTCAAGCGCGGAATTGATTTCAGCGAAAAACGTATCTACCAGGTCTTTGGCCTCGCGTTTGTTCAGCCCGACTTGCTCGAACAGGAGGTTGGCCAAGTCGGCTTTGGTTAGAGACGACGCGGTCGCATCGGCGGCGGCACCGACTTCGCTGTTCATGGTCGACCGGGGCGCCCGCCCGTGCTCTCTGGACTGGCCAAACGAAGCGTTGGTGTTGGTCGTCCCGTGTGAATAGTCGACGACGCCGTCAAATTCTGCAATTCGCTCAGATGGTGCCATGTCGCGCTCCGGGTTTTTTTCAAGACATTGCCATCTCATGGCACGCCCGTGCAAACCCTTGCCAGTGTGGCGGCAGGTCGCGGTCGCGGGCGGGCGAGGTCAATGAGTATCTGGCAACGCAGTGCGAAATGCAAGCCCAACTGCCATTCGGAGCATGGGTCCCTTGAAGGCAGTCCGTCCACAGTTTGCCGCGACCGCGCTGTGCTTCACAAAATCTCAATATCTTCCGCCAAATATAGACACGGCTCGCTTAACCAGAAAGCGGTCGATGCGCGCGTACGTCGACCGCCTTCCAATCCAATCAAATTTAATCAGGAGCCGTACTATGAAATCATATTCTGTGACCATCAAGCCCATCGACTCGCGTTGCCGCCACAGGGCGAAAATTGTTCGCGCGGGACAGGCACTGCCTCCTCCCGTCGCGTCCAGGGAACGAACGACATTCCTGTGCCATACGCCAACCTAGGGGATGAAGAGCTGATGCCGGGGGACGTGCTGTTCGAAGGCAACGCGAATCATCATCGACGGACCGACGGCGGCTGGACTGAGTAATTAGTATAGTAGCCTTTACATACGGCTAAACTGAGACTCAAGCAGTTTTCCCATTTCCCGGGCTCCATCGTTGCTTGTCAAACCATCGTAGTGCTTCTCAACTGTCGCTACACGGTCGTTTAGGACTTTTGCTGCCGTTTTATGAGTTCCGCCAGGTGCCTTTAAAATTGACGTAGCCACTATATGCCTAAAGGCATGTGATGAAAAACCGGAGCAAAGCGGAACGTACTTTTCGGTGAGAACATGAACTTTTGGACTTAACCCGCTCCACGGACGATGCCCGGGCGTACCTTTTTCTAGCCGTGTCAAGAAAACCAAGTCTGATGGAAATTTCAGCAGCTTGGGCCTAAAAACATTGAGGTAGCGTTCGATGTCTCGCCACGCTGATGGCTGTACCTCGCAGTCATATACTGAGTCGCCTGCAGCACCCGACCGATTCTTGAATTTTATTTTTGGAATGCGAATCCACCAAGATTTGTCAGTGCGTTGATAAAGTTCACCGGTATTGTCCGCCGTCCAAGTTAAGTGAGCAACGTTCCTCATTCGAAGTGGGTTAGAAGTTAAAAGCTTGATGAGGGCCAAGTCGCGCGCCCATATAGCTTCCACGGATTGAGATGAACCAACCGGTCGGTCTGCCCGCATTCGTCGAACCATGTCCACTATCGCGTCCATCGGCTGTGGCAATTCGATTAGGTTGCGGATGGGTGCGAAAGAGTCGCGGGACACCTCTATTTCGCCGTGATATGCAGAAACCAGTTGCTCAGTAAGGTCGAATTGCTGCTCGCAAATTTTGCTCCATTCGCTCTGCTTGTATTCGCTAGGTAGAGACTCCTTTAGTTCCGGGCGTTGCAATAAATACCCAAATCGGGGACGAACGAGTGATGCTACAAGCGCCAAGAATTGAATAGTCCCTTGGTTGCGCCTGCCAATACGGTCTTTACACCAGTCAAGATACTCTTCGAGAAAGTCGGGGACTGCGAGCCAGGCCAACGTCTGCGCATTGTCTACGGAAATCGACTTACCGCCACGCTCAACGGGAAGGCACAACCAACCTAGATACGATGATACTTTTGCCCATGCCATCCGAGCAGAGGTCACCTCTTTTCCCTCTGAGAATATCGACCAATTGGCGTCGGTTCTGGGGGCCATAGGACAGGCAGTCACGCGCCACTTTCCTCGTTTTGTCCTGCGCAGTTGAGGGACGGCACACGTCTTATACTTCAAAAATTCGCGCCACTGTTGACGAAGTGGTGCGTCAGGTAAAGGCTTGCAGCAATATTGCTGCTGCGCCAGCATTGCTGCGGTTTCATTGTATTGGATTGGTGCTGGTACACCGCCTAACTGGACTTTGTAGCCCTTCGGCTTTACCGCTGCGAGGGTGCTTAGGCTCATGCGCTCTAGGCCAAAGAAGCCTTCAATTCGCATGAGATATTTGACGCTAGAGGGTCTAGGCTGCTTCCCAAGTAACCAACCCCGCAGCATGTCCGGCGGGACCCCAGTTTGTTTGGCTACTCGTTTTACGGGCAGGCCAAGAATGACACTTTTGAGGGCCTCCACGAAAGGAGTACCTTTCTCCATCGCTAGGGCTAACAGCGTGTCGTATTCGATAACTGCGTCACGCCAAGGCCGGAATGCCGCTCGCGAGTTAGAGATTGAGCGGGTGGAACGGCCATCGTTTTGCAACATTCCAACAAAGCGCTCGATGGCTTCGGGGTGCCGAAGTCGCATCTCGTCACCAACGACGTCGTCAGCGGACATTCCATTGGCTCGCATGAAGTTGCGTAGCGCGGTTGCCCGGTTATTGGCAGTTTGCTCGTTCGCACCACATAGTTGATTTTGTCGGGACTGTTCGTCCAGGAGCGTGTGATAAGTAAGGGGAGACATTGACCGTCCATTGGCCCGCACCTTTCTCTTTTTCGCCGTCTGCGAAGCTGTTAGAGACGTCGGAGTGAAATACCTGCGAATTCCGTAACCCTCTGATTCTTTGAGGTTATTTTGATTCACGCTCTCTCTCCTTTGAAATTAGAAGGAGGGAAAAATGCAGGTATGACTCGGAAGAAAAAAATGCAGAGAAAAATTGCTCGCTCTTTGTATAGTGTTAAAACCAGACCATGAAAGAACTAAGCCAATCAGGGAACGCTGACGAGGAAGTGACATAGCTGCGGTAAGGCCTGCTCGGCAGGAGTAATCTACGAGCGTGCGGGCGGTTGGGGGTGAGCTGCCGCCTGCGCGTCCCCTGGGTTTTTTGCATAGAAGAACTCCGTCTAGCTCAGCTCGACGCCTGGAAGGCGAATGGTCGGCGTACGGCGGGTTCCGCCCGGCCGTGACGGGTCTAGCATCTACTTAAAAGTGCCAATGCGCGATGCTGTGTCACGCTAGTACGAAGGCTTGCTGCCCGGGGGCCCCTCGGCTGGTGCCTGTCGTCTGTATTCCATAATCCGTGGGGCGTCGATTGAGACCTTTTAGCGGGACAGCGAGGGCAAAAGTGTCCTAGTAGGACAGTTTTGGCGAGAGTTGCTGGGTGCCCAAATGGGGCAGTGCAGGTAAAGTGCCCTACTAGGACAGTTTCTGCGCGGGAGGGCTGTCATCCCAGTCGCACAGAAACGGGATTACATTGCTAAACGGTTGCGAAGCTGTACAGTGTAGATGCTGCTGCGCGACCCTAATTCAGGTAAGCATATGCCCACGCCCACGCCCGCGCCGGGCGGCAGCTAGCGATGACGGTCTGTAGGCGATAAGCTCACCCAAGCGCGAGCCTGTCAGCGATTTTGTGTGGGGGGCATTCATCCCCGGCTGCGCGGCGGCGTCAGCCGTTCAGTTGTAGTTCCACGCTATTCGTACTCGACATTGGCTTGGAGCTTTGCATGCTTCCCGACGGGCGCGGCGCGGCAACATGTGCGTGCTCCTCCATTGTCGTCGTCAAGTGCGGTGACAGCCACTTTCGCGCGCAGGGTTAGGCGCTGGCGGCAGGCTAGCAACTAAGATGGAAGCCTGTGCCGTCCTCCCATCTTTGGCATGCGGCGTGACGGTGTTGCCCGAAGTGCTGGTGTCGGTGTTTCGCTGGTGCTACTGCTCATCTTGGCCAATGCCGGCTAGTCCGGGGGCCTTGGGCTGGGCTTTCGGCATGTCCGTGTTGGCGCCGACGCCAAATTGACCCACAGCGGATTATGCTTGACCCTAGCACTGCCGCCGTGAGCCGCATGGCGCCTGCGTTTGCGCGCATTCGTTTGGGTCAACGAATTTCGGCACCCAGGGTCAATCTGGCATCGGCGCCAACAACCGCATCCAAAAAGGCACCGGTATCTGGTTGGTGAGTCGCGGCGGTGACGTAAGTTAAAACCCGACAAAGTGTCCTAGTAGGACACTTTTGTCGTTCTCGGGAGCGGCCTCAGTTAGTGACGCGAAGCCGGCGCAGCAAAAACTGTCCTACTAGCAGCCTGTCGGACTATGGGTATAAAAGAAACTTTATTGGGGTTTTGCCCAAAATTTGGGCAAAAAAACAGCGTTTAAATGCCGTGGATGGTTTCCAGAGTACATATTTTTTCGTTTGAGGCGTGCAATCGCGTTTTCATTTCTTAAGTCCGACAAACTGCTAGGACAGTTTTCAGGAAGGAAGCAGGCTATACCCGTTACTAACGGATGGAGCGTGCGCGGAATTTTTACATTTAAAGCGGGTAGTAGCGCTGGCCGAGCCAGTCGAGGCGACGAAACTTGGAGCAGCACTTCCCCCACAGTCTCATTCAGCTACTAGCTGTCTCAGGGACCAAGTCGAAATCTTCAATATCCGTTATGCCCTCGTTTCAACGGCGGAATGTGATGCCCAACGGTTTGCTATCCGGCGGACAAGGTAAGCGCCAAATAAACGTCGTTAACATCCATATCTTCATCTCCCCACCTTAGAATGTTCTGCCACCAGGCTCGTGTAGCTTAAATGTCGGCCTTTTCCAGTGCTTTCTGCTCGTACCGGGCGCCGTTGACAATATCGTAGTCGCCGGCCGATGCTGCTGCCCGAAGCAGTTCTTTGGTCAGCCACGCGCCATGCTTGGCGTCGAACTTCAGAACCCACGCAGCCACTCCCTTGGCACCGCCAGTCCGGGCACCGCGGGACTCACGCTCAGCAAGGAACGTGGTGAGCTCGCCAGCAATCTCGACCGGGGCGAAGATGCCTTCGGACGTCTCGCCGTACGGCAGCTCGGCTAGTTCGACCGGAGCTTGTGCCATAGCAGGTACCAGCTCCGTTGCCGAAACCAGAGACGTGGCCAGGGTGCACATCACGTCCTTGCGTGGGGTCAGGCGCAGCGCAGTGCCGTATTTGGCGAAATAATCAACCAGGAATGGGCAACTCTTGCTGATAGTAGCAAACTCCTTATTCACGTACTTGACCTTCAGGTCTTGCTCCTTCAGCTCCTCGCCGAGCTGGTGGCGCGCGCCTTCAATAATCCACACGTACTCGCTCGCCTCATCGTACTTGGCAAAGCCAGTCTGCTCGACGGCGGCGAGGGTGGCGCGCACCTGGTCAAGGCCCAGGCCCAGGTCGTTGGCGATGTAGATGATGGGCAGGCGGTACAAGCCAGTGTAGTTCGCGACTGGGTTGCTAAGCAGGTAGAGGGCGAGCAGCTGGGCGGCGATACCGGCGTTGCGAAGGTCGCGGCCAGTCTGACCAATCCAGAAAGCTGGTGCAACCATGACAAATTTACGCATTTTAAGACTCCTGAGGGGTTGGTTTGTGCAGCGACACCATTGCCTCTGCATTAGGGTATAGCTCAATCTCACCCATGAAGCCCCTACGTAGAGCCTTGCCAGCCCCTTCGCCCCGCTGCCGCAATTAACAATCACCGCGCACGCTTCGGACGCGCGTTAATCCCGCGGCCGGCATGCTTCAGAGGCGACTGGCATTGCGAAGGCCGGACGGACCCGGGACAGTCACATCTTTCTTAGCGCCGACTGGGTTACGCGCAGGCTGCAAAAGTATCGGACCGGCGCGCGAGCTTGTCCGAGCTGGTCATCTATGACACGCTGCGCGAAGCCACGTTGTGTTCAAAATCCCAGCCTCTCGTCGACTATTCCCCGACCGGCTGCGATGTGGAGTGGCTGGGTTCCGGTTTGACGTGAAGTCTGCCGGTCAAGTCAGCCTCAACTGGAGCCTTCAAGGCGCCCGCGATAAGTTCTTCGACGACCGTGCCATAAACCTCAACCACACTTGCTATGCGAGCTACTGCACCGAGGTGAACTTCGCCGGCTAATCTGCATGTATATCTACCTGCTCGATGAGGAACAAGTGGCCGCAGACATTTTCTTGTTCGGTGCCGATGACTTTGGGGAGCTGCAAGACGGGACTATCGGAAGCCAAAGCTCCGGCGACATGCGTCATTACCGTATCGCACTCCCGTTCGCAGACACCCAGCACAGCGAGGACTCTCGCATCCGCGCTCACGTACTCAGTGCCCGATTCGGCCAGCGTCACGCGCGGCTCTAGGCTTGCTTAAGCCGTGCCACCAACGTCGCCATCGACATGAACCAGCGCAGGAGACGCGGGTGAACTATGATGAGGTAGCAAGGCGTGCCGGCATCGCCGAGCGCATCGCCAAAGCTGTCGGGAAGTAGACCGTTGGCCTGGCCTTGGACTTGTGGCCGAAGGCGCTCGACGAGCTCAATGCGCCCGAGGCCGTGCTCACCGAGATATTGCGCCGGTTGAGCGCGTTACCGTGGCGAAGTAGGGCGCCCATTGCACCGACGGGCTGTCGGCCGCGCATCTTTTTTTGAGGGTCAAGTTGCAGGCGGTGTCATGTTTTGCCGGTTTTCACATCTGGAAGCCACCTTGCCCAGCGCTTGGGTCTACACTTGTCATCAAGAACAACTACCTGAGGCACGCCTGTTTAATAATGATGATTCCAGCTGACTTTCTCCTAAATAAGAAAAACTACACTTGGCTGGCGAAAAATTACCGCATTACGCCGATTCGGCGGTACCAATGTCTGCCCAATCAGCCGGTGAAGGGTATTTACAGGACTATCAAGGACCAAGTCTATCAGTTCACTGCTGAGCGAGCCGACGGAACCGGCATCCCGTTCTCATTCAACGCGGGGTACGCAAACGGTGGCAAACTGCTGGCCGCGTTGAATAGACCCGCACCTCCGCTGGAATCCTGGCAAGCGGCACTCAACGTCGCGCCGGGGCCAGTCCCCAACGTTCCGGGCCCGGCAGTGCCGCCGGCGCCAGGCGCACTTTGCTCGTTTAATGCCCAGCTACTGGAGTTGTTGAACCTGTTTTGCCTCAAGCATACTTTGGACCCGACGAAGCCCAGCGGCCAATTATTCGTGACGCTCAACCAAAATCCTGCGATGCCGCATCACCAGGGTGCCCTGGCGATTAACACCATTCTGACGAAGTACCAGGAGACCTCCGCGGCCCTCGTCACCTGGATTCAGGCAGCAGTGGCCCCCGCTCAGACGAAAAACTACAATTTTTCTTTGTTGACCATCTATCTCCAGGGCCTGAGTTCTCCGCCGGCCAACATCGCCATTTGAGCATCCGCAGCGCGTCCGCAGCAGCCCGCAGCACCCAACAGCAGCCAGTCGAGGCCTACCTTTTGGGGCTTCTTTACATCCAGAAGGGAAGTGGTCGTGGCCAGTCGCTTCTGCTGCAGTTTGCCGTGCGCGATGGATGCGGTTTTGAATCGTGCCAACTGGGCATTGCTGTTCGTCAGCAACCTCCGCGTAGCTCATCTTCCCTGGCTCGCGTAGACAGAATGCCTCGGTAAACACCGGCGGAAGCGGCCATTGCCGACTCGATTTGCTGAGAAGTTGCTTTGTCTCCAGCTCAGCCTCCAAGTCCAAAGAGCCGGCTAGTATCTTCGTGCTGCACACTGCGCAGGCGCAGCTACCCCCGGTGCTGGCGTCCTGGACTATCACCACCCACACCTTCAGCACTGCCGGCAGGCTTAGGTCGGGTTGTCGGCTGCCCGCATAGTGGCGGTGTCCGTGTAGCTGTGGGGGTGATACCCGGCTCGGTGTGCACCTCTATCCACCCACTGCCACTTCTACTGTGTAGCTGGTGCCCGCCTCAAGCGACAACCTGCCCGCTTCCTGGCCAACGACCGTGCTCTGGCCAGCAACGTTGCCTCTGGCCGATGTCCCTATGCCACCACCACCGCGTCCTCGAGCAGGGTAGTGCTGCTGCGGAACCGGCCGGGGGCGGCTTCGCTGCCCGGCTGGCCGTGGTCACGCTAACCTCCGTGGAGCTGGCGATAGGCAGGTTCTCCTGTGCGATGTAAGGCAGTCAGTGTGTCGATACTGTGTTGTCCGCGGGGGAAGGCTTCCTTCCGCACGAGGCCCAGGCCGCTGGTAGAAATTAGACCCGGGCGCCCTGCGCGTGGTCCGCTGGCAGGGTGTCGAATACGCCCCGCACGATGCCGCCGATGTTGACCATGCCGCCCGGGTTACTGGTTACCGTCTTCCAAGTCATCAGCTCGCCGTCTACGAGCAACATGTTGCGCCCGGCGTCCTGCTCTGCGTCGGTGATGGACCACGACCGTGAACCGTGCCCCGTCGGTCGGGAACACTGCGGTGAGTAGCTCGGCTGGGTTGAACGCCGGCATGCTCCGGGTCTCCACGATGATGTATGCGTAGCCCCTAGCAACCAGGAAGCGGTGTTCGCCGAGGTGAGGGCAGCGTGTAGCCGTCGCCGTCCGGGGAAGGGGGCCAGCCTTGTTCGTATACCTGCAATGCGCCTGGCGAGCAGGTACATCCAGCCATCGGCAGGGCGGTGTGTCTGGAAGGAGCGCCACAGTTGCAGCGAGGTGCCTGCAGTGATGTGCTGGGGCACGTCAGTGCGAACGGTCATGAGGAGCGTCGCGAGGCAGTGGGTATGCCGCCGCGGCGTCGCGCCAGGCAGCGTAGGTCTTCGGGTAGTAAGGCTTGACCCGGTGAGGGACTCGGTGGCGGGACGCTGGCACAGGGGGCAAAGGGGATGGTGTAAGTCAGCGTGGTCATACTAGGTATAGGGAAACCACCGGGGCATGACAGGCCACTTCGGACAGCACATTTGTGGAGGTAGGGACCCGCAGCTTGGGTAGGGTTACGTAACCGCTGGACCTGAAACCACTTCTATGCCCCTTCGAAGGGGCATAGAAGCCCCTTCGAAGCATATAGATATAGAGATATAAGGATGCATACCTTCAGGTGTGCTTGTCCCTCAAGGTCATTGAGCTATGATGGAGAACATGAAGATGACGCTGACGCGTCCTACCCAGCATCGTGCTTCTTCACCCTGCGGGGCTGGCAGCCAGGGAGCCAAGTCATGAGGCGTGCTCCTCTTTCCGAGCATATGCTCAGGCGAAGTCTTTACGCTGGCGACCACTCGTCCCTGGTTGCGGCCCCGCAGGGTGCGGCGCTTACCGTGAAGCCTACGGCTTACCAGTCGCGGTAGCGGCTCCTCATCCCAGTGCGGACGCTACGCCCCATTTGGCCGATACGGGCCGGGGCGGGGTGACTGGGGATGCGGTGTCATCCGGCTCCTCGCTGGCATGCGCCATCTTCTCGGCCTGGTTGGCCTTCGCGGCGCCCAATCCCAGCAGCTTCGTCAGGTAGTGGTGCCCGTCAGCCCGAGAGCCAAGCCTCGCTCATTACGTTCGCGGCTGCCGTCTCGAAGTGGGTCGCCGTAGGCATCCGAGCCTCCTCACCTTCTGGCGCCGCGGTATGCCGCCCGGCTGCGCTGAACAGCTCTTTTTCAAATCTTCTCGACCGCCGCCTCCGGAATCATGCAGCGCTCAAAAAAATCCTTGGCGGCAAGACTTATTGGCGATGGAGTCGGGGAGCGCCATCAGAGCGTTGCGCGCCTCGCGTGCTACTTTGAATACCTGGAACCTCACGGCCTCGGCGTGGACCAGCTTGCTCGCACTCTCCTTGTACTCGAGTTTGGCCATGCACGGCATGTACGCCTTGCACATCGCACGGCTCTGCGAGATGTGAATGCTAACCGCGTCGTCCTCATCGCCATCCCGTGGGGGCGACGCGCTGGTCTTCAGTTTGGCAGTCGCCGGGGGGGCGAACTGGTAACCAGCACGGACGGCGGAGCCAAGCGCGCCCGCCGGTCCATTGTAAGCGTGACGCCAGCACCATCTGGACGTAGCTCTTTCCATACGCCAGAGTGGTTCCCACTACTTTTATGATGGGAACTACTTTGGATACTGAAGTGAAGCCGGGTAACCGGAAGGGCGACCGAACTATCCGGTCGAATTCAAGCGTCGTCTCGCGGCTGCAATGGCGAACGGGGTCAACGCCAACATGGTATTCAAATGACGGCGGGAGTTTCGCGTTGGCTTGTTAGACGATGCACCCCAAGCGATGTCTACGCTGCTGGGTGAGATGCAGGGCAATACGGGTAGGGTTTGTTAAGCGACTTTTTTTCCGAACTGAACTCGGATTACGTTCGCCGACTCTGATTGTTTTTCGAAATTTTGAGTACATACGGCAGGGAATTCATCACGTATGGATACCGTTGATTCCTGTGGTTTGCACGATTCGTCGATGACCTCCCTCATAGAAATTGACGCACCGCGTTTTAGACGACGCTGACCACGATGGCTATCTGACTCGTCAGGCTTTGCAAAGGCGGCATCTAGTCGTTTTGCCAGACTCTTGGTGCATAGGTGCGCATAGCGAAGCAACATACGCACATCGCGGTGACCCGAGAAATGTTGCAAGTCTACCAATGAAAAGCCACCTGGCGTGTTGCTACCGGCCTCCGCCACACGCGAGATTGCTTCATGGCGCAGGTCGTGTTTCCGCAGCTCGTTTTCTCCTGTGAAACCTGCAACATCGCACATCCGTTCCCATGCCTTCCGGAGGCGGTCGACGCTGATTGGGAATGCTAGGTCGCCGTCCCGTGGGAGCTTGATTAGCAGTGTGACAAGGTCGCTGCGAAGAGCGAGTTCGCGTGAGCGCCCATTCTTCGTTTCAGGTAGAAATGCAGTCTGCTCATCCAAGTTCACGTTGTTCCACGTTAGCGTCAGCGTCTCACTGAGCCGGGCTCCCGTCATCAGCTGGAACTGGATAAAAGTTTCAAGATACGGAACGTGGATGTAGCTAGTTTCCGCCGCTTCCATGTGGACTTGACGGGCTTGCTTGATTATCTGTTTGCGGCCGTATGTGGTTCTTGCGTTGTTCGCGTCGGTACGCTCATCTCGAATGAGGTCCTCCAGTCGTCGTTGAACCGCCGCCTGACGGTCCTCTTCGCGAGCGGCTTCGATTAGTCGCTTCTCTTCCCCGACCTTCAGCCGGCGGTCTCTCTCGTTGTAATACTTTGGTCGGCGGACTCCGTCCATAGGGCTCTTTTCGACATGTATGCGCCACATATTTATGGCAATAGAACATACCGAAGAGAAGATGTCGATTTCGCGGTCTGCGGTGGCTGGTGCGACCACCTGGCATCGCTCGTCAATGTAGTCTTTGAAGTCATCTGGTACTACTGCAGCGAAAGGTTTGCGAATGAATGAATTGGCATCGCATGCGGTACCAACCCTCTGTCCAACCGACTTACGCACGGTCATTCCTGCGACTTTCGGACACGGGTTTGGATGTGCTGCGATGATTGCGGACAGGTCTTGCCGCTCGAAACCTGCATCGTCGAGCATTGCATTAATTTTGTACGCGACTATATCGAAGCCTTTTTGCCGAGGTGCCTCCTCATGCAAATAGCGCACCAGAAGGTCAGCGAAGGTCGTCTTGTACCCTGTGGTGTAATCGGTGAAAATGCTTCGGCGGTGCTCACTCGCAAGTCGATTCTTGATGTCTCTTGCTTCAACCAGGCTGGTGGCGGGAAGTGTTTGGTTTTTGTGTTTACGGCTTCGTTCCCGAACTATGAAGGCATTGTCAAGCCGGGTCAGACGTGGCTTAAGCTTCTGTGAACTCAGGTTCAAGCAATACTCATCTGCCGCCTTCTTTGAGTTGTGGGGGAAGGTCTTGGTCAGGTCAGGCCGGTTCTTGACTGTGACTTCGTAGTGCGAACGATTTTCGATAGACGCCATGACGCGTACTCCAACAGTTGAGGAGCACGGTATACCTTCGTTGCGCGAGGATGATTTGGTAGCCGGCGGGCGTTGCTGCAAATACTACCGACGAAGCAGGCTTTTATTTTTTTTCATGGCACGTTTCGAGAAATCTGCCACTGATTTGCCACCATCCACAGCACACTACAAAACACGCGGCTATAACACGCTGTTTTATAAGGGGATTTTTGGTCGGGGTGAGAGGATTCGAACCTCCGGCCTCTGCGTCCCGAACGCAGCGCTCTACCAGGCTGAGCCACACCCCGACGCAAGAAGACTGACGCGAGGTTTTAGTGTAAAAATCTTAATGGTTCCTGTCAACCGCGAACACGCATAGTTGCAGCAAGCTTCGTTTGAATTCGCTTTCCGGCAGGCCAGCAATAGCGGCCGCTGCGCGCTGGGCGGCAACTTCCGCCTCGCGCCGCGTGTAGTCGAGCGCGCCGCTGGTGGTCACTGCCGCCAGCACTGCCTCGAAATGCTGCTCGTCGCCATTCTCGATGCAGTTGCGCACCAGGTCGCGCTGCTCGGACGTGCCGTTTTCCAGCAGGTAAATCAGTGGCAAGGTCGGCTTGCCTTCGCGCAGGTCGTCGCCGACGTTCTTGCCGATGGCTTCGGCGTCGCCGGCGTAGTCGAGCACGTCGTCGATCAGCTGGAACGCGGTGCCCAGCGAGCGGCCGTATTCGCCGGCGGCGTCGATCTGTTCGTCGGTCGCGCCGGAGATCAGCGCGCCCAGTTGCGCCGCGGCCTCGAACAGCTTGGCCGTCTTCGAGCGGATCACGTTCAGGTAGGCGTCCTGGCTGACGTCGGGATCGTGCATGTTAAGTAACTGCAGCACTTCGCCTTCGGCGATCACATTGGTGGCGTCCGACAGGATCTGCATCACCCGCATGTTGTTCAGGCCAACCATCATCTGGAACGAGCGCGAGTACAGGAAGTCGCCCACCAGCACCGAGGCGGCGTTGCCGAACAGGGCGTTGGCGGTCTGGCGGCCGCGCCGCATCGACGACTCGTCGACGACGTCGTCGTGCAGCAAGGTGGCGGTGTGGATGAATTCGACCACCGCGGCCAGCTCGTGGTGGGCGGTGCCCTTGTAACCGTAGGCGTTTGCCACCAGCAGCACCAGGGTGGGGCGGATGCGCTTGCCGCCGGCACTGATGATGTACTCGGCGATCTGGTTGACCAGGCTCACTTCGGAATGCAGGCGCTCACGGATAACCGCGTTGACTGCCTCCACGTCGGCAGCGATCGAATGGGCGATGGTGTTTGTTTGGGCGTGTAAGATAGCGGCTGACAAGGCTGACCTGCGAGTGGCGTTAAGTGCGTGGATTATACGACAACCCCGCCGTTTCGGTCCGACACGCACAGCAGCCGCCACCGGCGCCGTGGCGCTTGAATATTGTTGTCGTTGTGCACATACCACGAACCAGCGGACTTGTGCATCCTTTTGACGAGAAATTTCAATCCATGTATAATCGCATGCTCCCCCGGTTCCGCACAGGCTCGACGTGATGTCGCCGGGAGAGATTCTTTTAAACATTTGATGAGGTTTCCTATCATGTACGCGGTCATAAAAACCGGTGGCAAGCAGTATAAAGTTGTCGCTGGCGAAAAACTTAAAGTAGAACAGATACCGGCAGACATTGGTTCCGAACTCACCATCGATCAAGTTCTCGCAGTAGGCGCGGGCGACACCATTAAGTTTGGTGCGCCATTGGTCGAAGGTGCAACGGTGCTGGTTACTGTTGTGGCACACGGTCGTCACGATAAAGTGAAGATTTTCAAGATGCGTCGTCGTAAGCACTACCAGAAGCACCAAGGCCATCGTCAAAATTACACCGAAATCCAAATCGTTTCGATTAACGGCTAATCACCGTTGCCCGGCGCAGTCAGCCCGGTTAACCAGCTATCAGGAGTAACAAATGGCACACAAAAAAGGCGGCGGCACAACGCGTAACGGCCGCGATTCAGAATCAAAGCGCTTGGGCGTCAAGGTTTACGGCGGCCAGACGATCAATGCCGGCGGCATCATCATCCGTCAGCGCGGCACCCCAGTGCGCGCAGGCGAAAACGTCGGCCTGGGCAAGGATCACACCTTGTTCGCGCTGGTCGACGGCAAGGTGAAGTTTCTGTACAAGGGTATCGGTTCGAAGCAGTACGTCACCGTGATCCCGAACGAAGTGGCTGCAGTCGCTGCTTAAGTACTACGCGCCGTTCGCGGCGCACACTTTGTAAGGCGCAAGCCTTCAATCGAAAGGCTCTGCCAACGGTAGGGCCTTTTTAGTTTTATGGCGGTACAAAATTATGAAGTTTATCGACGAAGCAAAAATTGAAGTCATCGCCGGCGATGGCGGGAATGGCTGCGCCTCGTTCTGCCGCGAAAAGTTCCGCCCATTCGGCGGGCCGGACGGCGGCGACGGCGGCAAGGGCGGCTCGATCTGGGCCGTGGCCGACCGTAACATCAACACCCTGGTCGACTTCCGTTATTCGAAAATGCACAAGGCGCGCGACGGCGAGCCTGGCCGCGGCGCCGACTGCTATGGCAAGGGCGCCGACGACATCCACATGCGCATGCCGGTGGGCACTTTGATCGTCGATAACAACAGCGGCGAGATCATTGCCGACCTGACCGAACACGGCCAGGTGGAACTGCTCGCCAAGGGCGGCGAGGGCGGCTGGGGCAACATCCACTTCAAGTCCTCGACCAACCGCGCGCCACGCCAGAAAGGCGAAGGCAAGGAAGGCGAACGTCGCGAACTGCGCCTCGAGCTGAAGGTCCTGGCCGACGTTGGCCTGCTCGGCATGCCGAACGCCGGCAAGTCGACTTTTATTACGGCCGTGTCGAACGCCAAGCCGAAGATCGCCGACTACCCGTTCACCACCTTGCACCCGAACCTGGGCGTGGTGCGCGTGTCGCACGAGAAGAGCTTCGTCATCGCCGACATTCCCGGCCTGATCGAAGGCGCGTCGGAGGGCGCGGGCCTCGGCCACCAGTTCCTGCGCCACCTGCAGCGCACGGGCCTGCTGCTGCACATCGTCGACATGGCGCCGTTCGAAACGAACGTCGACCCGGTCAAGGAAGCCAAGGCGCTGGTCAAGGAGCTGGAAAAGTACGACGAGTCGCTGGTCGAGAAACCGCGCTGGCTGGTGCTCAACAAGCTGGACGTGGTGCCTGCGGAAGACCGCAAGAAGCTGGTCAAGGATTTCGTCAAGCGCATGGCCTGGAAGGGCCCTGTGTTCGAGATTTCGGCGCTGTCGCACGAAGGCTGCCCGGAACTGGTCAACGCCATCTACCAGCACCTGGAAGCGAAGAAGGCTGTGGAGCACCGCGCCGAAGAGACGCAGATGACCGAGGAAGCACGCGGCATCGCATCGATCGATCCGGACGATCCACGCTTCAAGATTCTCGAAGACTGAGTTGGTCTGCGTGACGCGGGCAGCGCTGCGCAGGCAGCTGCTGCAACTGGTTGCCTGTGCCAGTTCGCTGGCCGCGCTCGCGGCCATGCTGGACCCGGACCGCGTTGCCACCGTCATGGGATTGTTTCTCGTTGGCGTGAACGGCTACAGCCAGTTCTACGCCATCTATGTCGGCACCAGGCTCGCTACCGCGGGCCTGGCGCTATTAGCGACAAGGCAGGGCGAACCGCCTGTCCTCGGCGATATCACTGCATTGTTCGTCCTGGCGCAGCCGGTCGGCCGCTTCATCGCGGCCTTCGCGATCGGCCTGCCCCAGGGATTTTTATTAGTCGTATGCGGGTTGGAGCTGGCCGGCGGCATCGCGCTGCTGGTGCTGCGCCCGCGTTAATAAGAGCCGCTGCCAGATGAAATCCGTCATTCAGAATGCCTCCCGCATCATCATCAAGGTCGGCTCGTCGCTGGTCACCAACGACGGCCGCGGGCTCGATCACGCCGCCATCGCGCGCTGGGCTTCGCAGATATCGGCCTTGCGCGCGCTCGGCAAGGAAGTGGTGCTGGTCAGCTCCGGCGCGATCGCCGAAGGCATGCTGCGCCTCGGCTTCGAGACGCGCCCGACCGATATCCACGAACTGCAGGCCTGCGCCGCGGTAGGGCAGATGGGCCTGGCGCAGATCTACGAGTCGAGCTTTCGCGCGCATGGCCTGGGCACCGCGCAGGTGCTGCTCACGCACGCCGACCTGGCCGACCGCGAGCGCTACCTGAACGCGCGCTCGACCCTGACCACCTTGCTGCGCCTGGGCGTGGTCCCGATCATCAACGAGAACGACACGGTCGTCACCGACGAGATCAAGTTCGGCGACAACGACACGCTCGGCGCCCTGGTGGCGAACCTGATCGAAGCCGATGCGCTGGTGATCCTGACCGACCAGCACGGGCTGTTTTCGGCCGACCCGCGCAAGGATCCGGCGGCGACCCTGATCGCCGAAGGGGCAGCGGGCGACCCGGCGCTCGAGGCGATGGCCGGCGGCGCCGGCAGCAGCATCGGTCGCGGCGGCATGCTGACCAAGATCCTGGCCGCCAAGCGCGCCGCACGCTCGGGCGCGCACACGATCATCGCTTGGGGCCGCGACAGCGACGTGCTTACGCGGCTGGCCGCCGGCGAAGCGATCGGCACGCAGCTGACGGCGCAGACCGGCCGCATGACCGCGCGCAAGCAGTGGATGACGGACCATTTGCACACCGCCGGCAAGGTGGTGCTCGATGCCGGCGCCGTGCAAAAGCTCACGCGCGAGGGCAAGTCGCTGCTGCCGATCGGCGTGATCGGCGTGACGGGCGAATTTGGCCGCGGCGCGGTGGTCACGTGCGTCGGCGAAGACGGCGTGGCGATCGCGCGCGGGCTGTCGAATTACACCAGCAGCGAGGCCAGGCGCATCATGCGCAAGCCGTCGTCGGAGATCGAGAAGGTGCTCGGCTTTCTCGACGGGCCCGAGCTGATTCATCGCGACAACCTGGTGCTGCTGTAGCCACACAAAGCGCGCCGTCTCGACGTCGTTCCCGCCATCGGCGGATCCGATGCCCATCACGGGCAGGGCTTCCAGCACCTAGTGGATGCCCGGATGCGCCGCCGCCAGACGCAGCTCGATGTCTTGAATGACGCCGTGGATGTCGTCACCCGACACCGGCGGACTAAAGAAAAACCCCTGCCCCAGGTGGCAGCCGTGCTCCATCAGCCAGTTCATCTGCTGCGCCGTTTCGACGCCCTCGGCCACCACCAGCATCTTCAGCGCCACGCCCATCGCGACGATGGCCTCGGTCAGCGTCTCGGCGTTCGCATCCTGCAGCATGCTGAGGGTGAACGACTGGTCGATCTTGATGCTCTGCAGCGGCAACTGGCGCAGGTAGCTTAGCGACGAGAATCCGGTGCCGAAGTCGTCCAGCGTAGTGCCGATGCCGCGGGTGTTAAACGCGGCCAGCACGCTGCGGGTGCGCGCAAGTTCACGCATCACCGCCGACTCGGTCACCTCGATCTCGAGCGTATCGCCCGGCATATTGAACTCGTCGAGCAAGGCGCCGAGGTATTCCACCACGTCGGTCGACAGGATGTCCGCCATCGACAGGTTGATCGATACCGGCAGCGGCGGCAGGCCCTGGTCGCGCCAGCGCGCTTGCGCCTGCAGCGCATGGCGCATCACCCAGCGGTCGATGCGCACGATCTGGTCGCTGCGCTCGGCTAGCGGGATGAACACCGCCGGCGGCATCGGTCCGCGCGTCGGGTGATTCCAGCGCACCAGCGCCTCCATGCCGACCACGCGGCAGGTCGCCAGATCGACCTTCGGCTGGAACACCAGCGACAGTTCGTCCTGCTCGATCGCTTCGCCGAGGTCGCGCTCGAGCAGGTACTGGTCGAGCTGGTCGGACTCCATCGAAAAATCGAACACCGAACTGCGCGAGCGGCCGCTGGCCTTTGCGTGGTACAGCGCCAGGTCGGCACGGCGCAACAGTTCGCCGACGGTGCGCCCGTGCGCCGGCGGCAGCGCAATCCCCACCGAGACGCTCATCCTCAGCTGCTGGCCGTTGATGTCGAACGGCCGCGTCACCGTCTGGTGCAGCCGTTCGCCGAACATCAGCGCGGTGGCGGCGTCCGGATGGTCGATCTGGAACAGCAGCATGAATTCGTCGCCGCCGAGGCGCGCCAGCAGATCGCAGTCGCGGACGACGGCGCCGAGCCGCCGGCCGAACTGCAGCAGCACCTGGTCGCCGGTGGCGTGGCCATAGGCGTCGTTGATATTCTTGAAGTGATCCAGGTCAAGCAGCATCAGCGCTGCATCGTATTGGCCGTCCTGCAGGCGCCGCGTGACCTCGTCTTCCATCGTGCGGCGATTGTACAGTCCCGTCAACTGGTCGTGGTGGGCGCGCCAGTGCAGCTTCTCGTGCAGCGTGCGGTTTACCCGCAGCTTGTGTACTTCGGCGAGGATCTGCAGCAGCGACTTCAGGCCTTCCGACTCGATGTCGGTCCACGGTTCGCTGCGCCCCCTGACCTGCTGGCGCCATTCGGCAAACGAGCGGCGCGGCTCGAGCCGGACGCGCCCGCCCGGTTCATCGCAGACCTGCTCTTTGACCGGCTCGCCCGCCCAGCGCACCAGCTGCACCACCTCGGGCCGGGTAGCAAAGCAGAAGATCGGATGGTCTTCGAAGCGGTGTGCCAGCAGCATGCCGGCCGCTTCGGGCAGCGCGTCGATGCGGTGCTGGCCAGGCGTGAGCAGGTCGTCCCACAACAGCACCCCCGGCGCATGGCCGGTCCGGTCGAGCCGCGCCAGCACCTCGGTAAGCGTCTGCCGGGCCGGCTGGTGGCGCCGGCCCGGCCCGCCGATCCAGTGGGTCGAGTTCAGGTACACCCCGAGCGTGTTGGCCCGGAACGCGTGAAGGAAATCGGGCAGCCGCTGGCGCAGCAGCACGGCAATGTCCTCGCCCTTCAGCAGCGACTGGTGGAATTGGCTGAGCAGGTTGCCCATCGCCAGGCGCTGGTCGAGCCCCTCCAGCTTGGTCAGCGTTTCGATGCGCATCGTGGCCACTTCGGCCGTCAGTTCGCACAGCTGGCGCAGCGCCGCGCGGACGTGGTGCGGCGGGGACTTCGGCGTGTGGTGATGGCAGGCGATCATGCCCCACAGTTTGGCGTCGATGACGATCGACATCGTCAGCGTCGCGCGCACGCCCATGTTGCGCAGGTAGGACAGGTGCACCGGCGACAGGCCGCGCAGCAGGCAGTGACTCTGGTCGAGCGGGGCGCCGTCGGGCAGCAGCGGCGGCACCAGTGTGTCGGGCGTCGCCTCGACGTCGGCCAGCACGCGCAGCCGGTTGGTCAGGTACAGTTCGCGCGCCTGGGCCGGGATGTCGCTGGCGGGGAATCGCAGGCCCACAAAGCGCTGCTCGCAGTGCGCGCCGCACTGCTCGGCGATGACTGCGCCGGAACCGTCGGGCAGGAAGCGGTAAATCATCACGCGGTCGAAGCCGGTAAAGCCGCGCACCACCTTGGCGCAATCGTCGAGGAAGGTGTCGATGCGGTCGGCGCGGCGCAGTCGCGCAATCAGCGAGGCGATGTCGGCGAACTCACGGCCTTCGGCGCGCAACCGCTCGGCGCTGGTGGTCTGCGGCAGCCATTCGAGCACGGCGACCTCGCCGAGGCGATGGCCAATGCATTCCCAGTCGTCGGACGCCTGCTGCTGTGCCGGCGCGGTGCGCTCGAAGCGCGCGCGCCACGGCAGCGCCATCGGCTGCACCGGCGGCAGCGCGTCAAGGCCAAGCGTGTCGAACGGCGGGCCCCGCTCGATCCAGTCGAGCAGCGGCGTGCCGAGCATGGCCTCGGCAGTGAGCCCGGGCCAGTGGCGTGCAATGCCGCTCGAGACCTGGACAACGCGCCCGTCGGCGACCTGCGCGACGATCAGAAAGCCGTGCGGCTGCACGGTGCCGAGCAGGTGAATCGGTTCCCGGGCACAGGCTTTTTCCAGCTCTGTCGGTATGGTGTCGTAGCCCTGCATGGTTATCGGTTACGCGGTTGTTACAGTAAGACTGGTTCGGCGCCGGCTAGTTCATCGCGCTACAGCCGATCCGGCGGCGGCGTCTTGGGACGGTATTCGCACAGGTCGGCGATCAGGCAGTTCCAGCACAGCGGTTTGCGCGCGATGCAGGTGTAGCGCCCGTGCAGGATCAGCCAGTGATGGGCGTCCTGCAAAAACGCCTTCGGCACGAACTTGAGCAGCTTCTGCTCGACTACCTCGACCGTTTTGCCGGGCGCGATGCCGGTGCGGTTCGACACCCGGAAGATATGGGTGTCGACCGCCATGGTCGGCTCGCCGAAGGCGGTGTTGAGCACGACGTTGGCGGTCTTGCGGCCGACCCCGGGCAGCGCTTCGAGCGCCTCGCGCGAGCGCGGCACTTCGCCGCCGTACAGGTCGACGAGCATCTGGCAGGTGGCGATAACGTTTTTCGCCTTGGTGTTGTACAGGCCGATGGTGGCGATGTAGGTCTTCAGTTCGTCGAGGCCAAGCGCCAATATCTGCGCCGGCGTATTGGCCACCGGGTACAGCTTGCGGGTGGCCTTGTTGACGCCGACGTCGGTCGACTGGGCCGATAGCAGCACCGCGATCAGCAGTTCGAACGGGGTGGTGTATTCCAGTTCCGTGGTCGGATGCGGATTGGCGGCGCGAAAGCGGGTGAAGATCTCGAGGCGTTTGGCAGGATTCATTCGGCGGGAGGCGTCGCCTTCAGGCGCGCGCGTTCGATGGCGGCGGCGATGATGGCGCGCTTGCGCTCCTTCTCGGCCAGTTGTTCGGGCGTGTTGGTCGCTTCGGCCGTCACTTCGCGCATCTTGGCCACCGCCTTGGCGGCCAGGCGGGCGTCGTTTTCCTCGCGTTCGCGCTGCAGGCGCGCGCCGCGCAGGTCGTGGCGCGCGCGCGCGGCGTCGGCCTGCCGCTGCGACCAGGCGTCCCAGCCGGTGAAGTCGCCCGTGACCGGGTACATGACGATGCAGTCGACCGGGCAGGGCGCCACGCACAGGTCGCAGCCGGTGCACAGGCTCGGCACCACGGTGTGCATCTGCTTGGCCGCGCCGACGATGGCGTCGACCGGGCAGGCCTGGATGCACAAGGTGCAGCCTATGCACAGCTCCTCGTCGATGTAGGCGACCGGGCGCGCACGCTCTATGCCGTTGACCGGATTGATCGGGATGACGGCGCGCCCGGTGACGCCGGCCAGGCGGCGCACGCCCTCGATGCCGCCCGGCGGGCACTGGTTGATGTCGGCCGTGCCGTCGGCGATCGCTTCGGCGTACGGCCGGCACGCCGCATAGCCACACTTGGTGCATTGCGTCTGCGGCAGTACGTCTTCGATCAGGTCGGCGAGGGTCTTGGTCACGGTGGTCCGCTATACGCAAAACGCCATTATCCGACAAAAGCCGATGTGGCGGCGAAGGCAAGAACTTCATGCATATAAGTAACAATGTTGCTTGGAAAGATTGTTCTCTGGGCTATAATTAAATTCCGTTATTGCGATGGTGAAAACCCGATGATCGAAGTCAAAAACCTGTTCAAGCGCTTCCGCCAAGCGAACAAATCGGACCTGTCCAAGCGCCGCGATGCGCGCGAAGGCGATGGCTATTTCCAGGCCGTGCGCGACGTCAGTTTTCATTGCGCCCCCGGCGAAGTGCTGGGCCTGTTGGGCCCGAACGGCGCCGGCAAGACCACCACCTTGCGCCTGCTTGCCACCGCGCTCAAGCCCGACCAGGGCACGGCGTTCGTCAACGGCGTCGACATCGTCGCCGAACCGATGCAGGCGCGCCGGCAGATCGGCTTCCTGTCCGGTACCACCGGCTTGTACGGCCGCCTGACCGGGCGCGAAAACGTCGAATATTTCGGCCGCCTGCACGGCATCGACGAAGCGCGCCTGCAGCGCCGCTGCGACGAGCTGTTCGAGCAATTGCAGCTGCACGATTTTGCCCACAAGCGCACCGACGAGATGTCGACCGGCATGAAGCAGAAGTGCTCGATCGCGCGCGCCGTGGTGCACGATCCGAAGGTCATCATTCTCGATGAACCGACCAGCGGGCTCGACGTCATGGCGGCGAAGGTGCTGCTCGACTTCATGGCCGACTGCAAGCGGCGCCGGGTTCCGCTGATCTTTTCGACCCACCATCTGCACGAAGTCGACAAGCTGTGCGACCGCGTCTGCGTCATCAATGGCGGCACGACGGTGTTCAACGATACGACGGCCGCGTTCCGCCAGCTCGGCGGCGGCGATATTTTCGATGCTTTCATCGGCGTCATCAACGAAAGGAGTGCCGCCTGATGTGGATCGTCTACCTGAAGGAACTGCGCTCGCTGCTGCGCGACCGCAAGACGCTGATCTTCACGATCCTGATTCCGATTGTCGCGTTGCCGCTGATCGGCTTTGGCATGTCGCAGGTGATGAGCAAGCTGAGCGAAAAGGCGCGCACCGAGCAAATCAAGTACGCCATCTTCGGTGCGCAGAACGCACCGGCGCTGGCCGAGCTGTTCGCCAAGGATGCCGGCTACCGCGAAGTGAAGCTCGACAGCGCCGGCGACATCCGCGGCGCGATCGGCGACGACCGCATCAAGCTGGCGCTGAACGTGCCGGCGCAGTTCGCCGGCGCCATCGGCGCCAGCCAGCAGGCGGCCATCGAGCTGCACTTCAACAGCGCCGACGCCGGCGAAATCACCCGCAAGCGCGTCACCGCGGTGGTCGAACAATACAACGCGACCTTGCGCGACAAGGCGCTGTCGCACTTCAAGCTGACGGCGCCGCAGCTCGCCTTCGTGCTCAATCCTGTCACCATCGATGTGCGTTCGACGGCCGACCAGCGCGAGCGCATCGGCGCTCTGGTGGGCGGCATGCTGCCTTACCTGTTGATCTTCGTGTGCCTGATGGCGGGGATGTACCCGGCGATCGACATTGGCGCCGGCGAGAAGGAAGCCGGCACGCTCGAGACGCTGCTGCTGGCGCCGGTGTCGCGCTCGCAACTGGTGATGGGCAAGTTCCTGGTGTTGTTCACGGTGGCGCTGGCGGCGTCGCTGCTGATGGTGAGCAGCCTGGGATTGCTGCTGCGCTTTTACCCGGGGCGGCTCGATCCGGCGCTGGCGGCGGTGGTGGCGGCGATCAGTATCGGCGACCTCGGCATGATCGCGCTGATGCTGGTGCCGACGGCGGCGATGTTTGCCGCGATCCTGTTGTCGATGTCGATTTACGCCAAGAGCTACAAGGAAGCAGCCGGCATGATGCAGCCGATGATGATCATCGCGATCATGCCGATGATGGTGGCGATGATTCCTGGTGTGGAGCTGACGTGGTTATGGTCGGCGGTCCCGCTGACCAACATCGCGCTGGCGATGAAGGAGATCGTCAAGGGGACGATGGATTATCCGAAGTTCCTGATGATCCTGTTTTCCAGCACTCTGCTGGCGGGCATCTTGCTGGCCTTTTGCCGCCGCTGGTTCAGCCGCGAGGAGGTGCTGTTCCGCGACTGATCGGGCACGCGGCGACGCCATTGCAGAGTCGCCGATGAAAAACGCCTCGCTGGGATGAGCAGCGAGGCGTTTTTTTAGGGCTTGACGAATCAGCCGTGCTTCTTGATGAACTCGCCAATCTTCGGGCAGATCGTCTCGCGCCAGCGGCGGCCCGAGAAAATGCCGTAGTGGCCGGCGCCAGGCGCGACGTAATCCTGCTGCATGTTGGCCGGAATGCCGCTGCACAGCTCGTGCGCCGCCTGGGTCTGGCCGGCGCCGGAGATGTCGTCGAGCTCGCCCTCTACCGTAAACAGCGCCACCGTCGTGATGTCTTGCGGACGCACCAGCTGGCCGCCGACTTCCCACGTGCCCTTCGGCAGGCGGTGTTCCTGGAACACGGTCTTGATCGTGTCGAGGTAGTACTCGGCCGGCATGTCGAGCACCGCGTTGTACTCGTTGTAAAACTGGCGGTGGCTCTCGGCCGGCTCGTCGTCGCCCAGCACCAGGTGCTGGTAGAACTCGCGATGGCTCTGCGCGTGGCGGCCAGGATTCATCGCGATGAAGCCGGCGTGTTGCAAAAAGCCCGGATAGACCCGGCGGCCGAAACCGGGGTAGTTGCCCGGCACCGCATAGATGACCGTGTTTTCAAACCACGAGAACGGTTTTTCGACCGCCAGGTCGTTGACCGCCGTCGGCGACTTGCTCGGGTCGATCGGGCCGCCCATCATCGTCATCGTCTTCGGCAGCTGCGGATCCTTCGCCGTGGCCATCAGCGAAATGGCGGCCAGCACCGGCACCGTCGGCTGGCACACGGAAATGACGTGCAGATCCGGCGCCAGCATGCGGAAGAAGTCCTGCACGTAGTAAATGTAGTTGTCGAGGTGGAACGGGCCTTCCGACGTCGGCACCATGCGCGCATCGGTCCAGTCGGTGATGTAGACGTCATGCTCCGGCAGCAAGCCACGCACAGTGTCGCGCAGCAAGGTCGAGTGGTGGCCGGACAATGGCGCAACCAACAACACTTTCGGCTGAGCCAGCTTGGCGATTTGCTTGTCGCTGAGATCTTTCTTGAAGTGCAGCAGGCGGCAGAACGGGCGCGCGATGACGGTGCGCTCCATGATGCCTACCGTTTCGCCGGCGACAAGGGTGCTGCCGATGTCGAAAGCCGGCTTCTCGTAATCCTTGCCGAGGCGGTACATCAGCTCGTATCCCGCGGCGATGCGCTGGGAAAACGGCGTGTGCGAGAAGGGCGAGACCGGGTTCGAAAACAGTTTCGACGATGCTTCCGCCCATTGCATCATGGGGGTCAGGAACGAGCGTTGCATCTCGTGCAATTGGTAGAGCATAAAAGTTCCTTCGTGAGCTACTTGGCCGCCGCTAATGCGGCGGTCCGTGAATTAATTATAGGCTATACCAGTCACCGTACTGCAATTTGCGGTTCTAATTAGCAATTGCGTAATGCTTATCGAAGACGTCCGGTAGTTTTTCCCCATGCACGCTTTGTATCACGCCAGGCGACGCCTCGTCGGTGAAGCGCCCAACATATAGACAAAAAACGCCCGGCCGCGCGCGTTTTTTCGCGACGGAAACCGAACGTGATCAGTGCAACATCGGGTGGCGGGGAGCCGGGCCGAGCCGTGCTGGCGCCGGGACTGGGATGGCCGGTACGTTGCCGGTGCGGGCCGGCAGCGCGGGATACTGTGGATCAAACACCGCCGCGTGGCGGCCGGGCAGGCTAGCGGATCAGCTGGTCCAGTTTGTCCTTGACGTCTTTCCACTTGTCCGCGTCCGGCAGGGCCGGCTTGGTCTTGGTGATCGACGGCCAGGCGCGCGCCAGGTCAACGTTAATCTTGATGAAAGGAACCTGATCGGCCGGCACGTCTTCTTCCGCGAAGATCGCGTTAACCGGGCACTCCGCCACGCAGACCGCGCAATCGATGCACTCGTCCGGATCGATCGTCAGAAAATTGTGGCCTTCCCGGAAACAATCTACCGGGCATACATCGACGCAATCGGTGTATCGACAGCTGATGCATGATTCGGTGACAACGTGGGTCATAACAGTCCTATCAATGAAGTGTTGCTGCGTGGCGCGAGAGTCCGCCAACCTTGGCAAAGCACTGTATTTTAAGGCAATTCTCCTATTCCCACAAATGCGAGTCATACACAATCCGCATAAGCATATGTAAGGTCTGGCAGGTCTGGCGTCTGAGCCCATCGGGTCAGCCCCGGCGGTGGCTGCCGGCTGTCACGCCAGAGTGCGCAATTGCGACAGCAGCGACTGCCACGGCGCCGAGCCGGCGCTGCCGTCCTCGGCGAAGCGGACGGTGTGCTCGCGCGCGCCGTCGGCGACCGTGATGGCCCAGCGGCCAATGTCGGCGCCGACCGGCTGCGGCGGCGCGGCCGCGAAGAAATCGAGGTCGTGCAGCAGCGCTTCGAGCGCCGCCCCCTGCTCGAGCGCGGCGGTGTCGAGCTCGTAGTGTTCGGCGCGGCCGCTGAGACCGCCGCCGCCCGTTGCCGTGATCTTCATGGTCATGATACTAACGCAGCCTGGCCGACAGGGGCAGCGCGGATGCCGTGTCGTCCGGCACGACGGCAGGCGCGGGCGCGCCGTTGCGGCCGTGCTCGGCGCACCAGCGCGCCAGCGCCTGCGACTCGGCCTCGAGCACATGTTCGATGTTGTAGTATTCGGCCAGGTTCATCGTGCCGCAGCAGGCGCGCCGGTCCTGCACCGCGCCGGGCGGGTCCTGCACGCCGGGCCGGCATTCGAGCGGATCGCGCTCGTGCTCGGGCAGCGGCGCCAGCGCCTCGAGCACCTGGCGCAAGGTGAAGCGGTGGCGGATGCTGTCGCGGTAGGCGACCGGCTTGCCGTCTTCGGCCGTCAGGCGCAGCATCTGGTTGACCACGTCCGGATAGGTGGCGGCGACGTCGGGCGCGGCCACCAGCGCGCGCAGCAGCAGCGCGCGCAGGTAGCAGCCCACTTCGTGCAACACCAGCGCGTCGTCGCGCAGCGCCGGGTCGCGTTCGAGCGCGAACAGGTCGGCCAGGATGTCGTAGATGGCGCCGGTAAACACCTGCGACAGCGCGTGCACTTCGGTGCCGGCGTCGGCCAGGGTGAGGTCGTTGTCGGCGTTGCGCAGCCCGGTGGAGCCGCCCAGCGCCAGGCCGAACTGCTCGGCGATGTCGGCCAGGAAGGTCTTGTCGTGCAGCCGCGCCTTGGTCTGGGCGATGACCGCCTCGCACTGGTCGAGCTGCGACAGCGCCAGGAAGATCGCCGTCAGGTCGCCGAACGCCTCGTGCAGGCCGCCCGTCTGCGGCGGGTTGTCGGCGCCGAGCCAGTCGGGCTTCAGGCCGTCGAGCACGGCGTGCGCCGTCTCGTGCGAGACGATGTCGAACGAGCGGCAGGTAAATACCCGCGCGTCCTGGCCGCTGGGGACGAAGTCGCCGAACTTCAGGCAGCATTGCGAGCGGCTGTAGAACGCGTTCATCACGTTCGGCAGGCCGTACGGGTAGACCTGCAGCGGCGCGGTGTCGACGCTGCTGTTCCATTGCCACGGCAGCGGCATGTCGGCGCCGGCGGCCGACAGCGCGCGCTGGTACATCGTCAGCGTCTGGCGCACCACGGCGAAGGTGTGGACGGCGTCGAACTGCGGCGTGTCGGGCATGGTGATGAAGTCGCCGAACGCGTTCGGGCTGACCGGCGCGATGCCGGGGTCGCCCGAGACGATGCGGGCGTCGCGCGGGCCGTCGAGCACGATTCCGGGCAGGAACGCCTTGCGGGTGCCGATTTCGCTCACCGACGGATCCTGCTTCCACATCAGCACGCGCGCACCGAAGGCGAACGGCAGCGGCACCGGCGGCGCCGGCTCGCCGTCGCCGCGCGGCTGGCCAGGCTCGTCGAGCAGCTGGGCCGCCTTGCGGTGCTGGCGGTAGGCGGCGCTGGGGGTGGGGACGTAGCTCACGGGCGCGCCGGGGCGCTCGGCCAGCGGGTCGTCGGCCAGGGTGTCGCGTGGGTTCATCTGCAGTTCTCCTTCGAAAGGCATGGTGTTTGCCGAAGAAAATAGTCGCGCCATGCGCGCCTGTCCTGTTTGATGCTCGTCAATAAGCGCCGCCGGTGCGATAAAATGCGCGCTACTCAGTAACGGACAGAAAGCATCGGATGGCGGAGATCAGCATCGTTCAGGCGCACAGCCTGAGCCAGGAACAGGCGCGCGCGGCGGCGCAACAGGTGGCCGACAAGCTGGCCAGCGACTATCAGTTGGCATGCAAGTGGGATGGCGATGTGCTGAGGTTCGGGCGCAGCGGCGTCGAGGGCGCGCTGACCTTGCAGGGACAGCGCGCCGAGATGGCGATCACGCTGGGGTTTCCGATGAGCGCGTTTTCGGCGGCCATCGAGGCGAAGGTCGCCGACAAGATGCGCAAGGTGTTCGCGTAGGGTTTCCGGTCTGACCCCATGAGGTGCGCGACAGCCAACTCAACCGGGGTCAGACCCTGAGAGAAAAATCGGGTCTGACCCCTTACTCGTCCTGGAGCTCTTCGATCAGGTCGATGTACTGCTGCATCGCGTCTTCCTTCGACGTGCCCTTGAAGCCGTCCCAGGCGTCGAACTTGGCGCGGCCGATCATGTCGGTAAAGCCAGGGCGCTCGCCGGTGGCGTCGCCGCTCGAGGCCTGCTTGTACAGTGCGTAGATCTTCAGCATCGTCATGTTGTCGGGACGCTCGGGCAGATTCTTCGAATCGGCCTGTGCCTGGACAAACTGCTCTTGCAAGCTCATATGAAAAACTCCTGTGGGCTGAAAAGGAACTTAAACTGCCAGCAGTTCGACGTCGAAAATCAGCGTTGCATTGCCGGGAATGACGCCGCCGGCGCCGCGCGGGCCATAACCGAGGCTCGACGGAATCGTCAGGCGGCGCGCGCCGCCGACCTTCATGCCCTGCACGCCTTCGTCCCACCCCTTGATGACCTGGCCGCCGCCGAGTGAAAATTCGAACGGGTCGTTGCGGTCCTTGCTCGAATCGAACTTGGCGCCGGCAGTGCCGTCGTCGTTGCGCAGCCAGCCGGTGTAGTGCACCGTCACGTGCTGGCCGGCTTTCGCCTCGGCGCCGTCGCCGACGATGGTGTCTTCGTACTGCAGTCCGGAATCGGTTGTAATTGTAGGCATGATGTTTCTTTCTTGATCAGGGAATGTTGGAGGATTGTAGTCCATGACGTGTCAAAGCGCTATTCGCGCCCGCGTCAGCGGTGTTGCGGCGCCTGCGGAGAATTGACGCGCAAGGCCTACCGACACAGCGTTTCCGACGTAGAATATCCATATTCTCCCTCACCTGAAAACTTCCATGCTGCGCAGTGTTCACCGGCTCGTCTTGTCCGTCCTTTGCCTCGCATCGATCGCCGGCGCCGCCAGCGCGAATGTCGTCGTCGTCCTCAATTCGCGCGATGCCACCGTCAAGCTGCTGAACCCGCAGACCTATGCCGAGCTGTCGACCTTCCCGGTCGGCAAAGAGCCGCACCACCTGATGTCGACGCCGGACAACAAGTCCGTCATCGTCGCCAGCTCGGTCGGCAACGAACTGATCTTCCTCGACCCGGTCAGCGGCCAGGTGCAGCGCCGCGTCAAGGACGTGCTCGATCCGTACCAGATCGGCTTCTCGCCCGACCAGAAATGGTTCGTCAGCGCCTCGCTGCGGCTCGACCGCGTCGACATCTACAAGTACGACGCCGCCGGCATGACCTTGACGCGCCGCGTCCCGCTCGGCAAGCTGCCGAGCCACATGGCCTTCAACAAGGCCAGCGACACCGTCTTCATCACGCGCCAGGGCAGCGACCAGGTCAGCGCGATGGACCTGGCCAGCGGCGCCGTCAAGTGGACGGTCCCGGTCGGCAAGCTGCCGGCCGGCATCGCCATGACGCCGGACGACAAGTACCTGCTGGTTGGCATCATGGGCGCCGATTACGTCGAAGTGATCGACTGGCGCACGCAGAAGACGGTCAAGCGCATCAAGGCCGGCGACGGCACCCACAACTTCCGTTCGCTGGGCGACAAGCGCCACACGTTCGTGTCGAACCGGGTGTCGAACACGATCAACATCATCGACCAGGTCACGCTGGAAAACGTCGGCACCATCAACGTGCCGGGCGGGCCTGACTGCATGGAGCTGACGAAGGACGGCAAGACGCTGTGGGTGACGCTGCGCTGGATCAAAAAAGTGGCCGTCATCGACGTGGCCAGCCGCAAGGTCATCAAGATGATCCCGGTGGGCCGCTCGCCGCACGGCGTGTTCTTTGCCGACGCCGCGCCGCGCATGTGATGAAGCGCTGCAAGCAGCTGACCGCCTGCGCCTGGCTGCTGGCGGCCGCCATGCCGGCCGGTGCCGCCGACGCCTGCCGCGGCACCATTTACCTCACGTTCGACACTGGCAGCCAGTCGCAGGCCGACTACATCGCCACCACGCTGAACAAGCACCACGTCAAGGCGACGTTCTTCGTCGCCAATGAGAAAACCACGCGCGGCGACTGGTCGCTCGATCCGTCTTGGGCGCCGTACTGGAAGGCGCGCGTCGCCGAAGGCCACGCTTTCGGCAGCCACACGTTCGACCACGTTTACTTCAAGCACGACGACGCGGGCGGCGCCATCGCCGTCAAGCCGCAGTTCGGCGCCAGCGCCGGCAAGATGCTGTCGGTGACGCCCTCTGAATACTGCGCCGAGATCAAACGCGCCGGCCAGCGCTTCGAACAGTTGACCGGCAAGGCGCTCGACCCGATCTGGCGCGCGCCCGGCGGCAAGGTATCAAACCGCACGCTGGCGGCCGGCAAGGCCTGCGGCTACACGCACTTCGGCTGGGCGCCGGCCGGCTTTTCGGGCGACGAAACGTCCAGCGCGGCCTTCCCCAACAGCGTGCTGCTGCAGCGCGCGCTGGCGAACCTGAAGGACGGCGACATCTTCATGGCGCACCTGGGCATCTGGTCGCGCAAGGATCCGTGGGCGCCGGCCAACCTGGAGCCGCTGATTGCCGGCCTGCGCCAAAAAGGCATGTGCTTCGCTACCTTGCGCGACCATCCCGGCATGAAGAAGCCATGATCGAGTTTCTCGTCGACCTGTTTAGCGGCGCGCACGGCTGGCTGTTCCAGCACCTGGTCGAGCCGGCCGTGTTTTTCAGCGGCTTTGGCGAATTTACCGAAGAAGCATTCGAAGGCACCGAGTGGTTCCTGGTCGGCATGGTCGAACTGGCCGCGCTGTACCTGATCCTGCGTCCGCTTGAAGCGCTGTTGCCGGTGCACAAGTTCGGCAACCCGCGCGCGCGCCTGAACGACTTCGTCTACACGCTGATCCACCGCCTCGGCCTGTTTTCGATCGCCATCTTCTTCACGCTCGATCCGCTGATGGACCACGTCTCCGGACTGATGCGCCTGCAGGGCGTGCATCCGTTCAACCTCGAATCGCTGCTGCCGGCGATGCCGCCGCTGGCCAGCTTCCTGCTGTACCTGGTCGTGCTCGACTTCTTCGATTACTGGTACCACCGCGCCGAGCACCAGGTCGACTGGTGGTGGGGCCTGCACAGCCTGCACCACAGTCAGCGCGACATGAACCTGTGGAGCGACAACCGCAACCACCTGCTCGACGACCTGCTGCGCGACATCTACATGGCCGTCATCGCGCTGGCGGTTGGCGTCGCGCCCGGCCAGTACGTGCTGCTGGTGGCGGTGTCGCGCGCGGTGCAAAGCCTGCAGCACGCCAATGTGCGGATCCATTTCGGCCGGCTCGGCGAGCACTTGCTGGTGTCGCCGCGCTTTCATCGCCTGCACCACGCGATCGGGGTCGGCCACGAAGCGGTGCGCAGCCCGACGCGCGGCTGCAACTTCGCCGTATTGCTGCCGGTGTGGGATGTGCTGTTTCGCACCGCCCGCTTCGATCCGCAATTTGCCGAGACCGGCGTGCGCGACCAGCTCGAGCGCAAGGATGCCGACGGCAACCTGGTGCCCGGCCGCGACTACGGCCGCGGCTTCTGGCAGCAGCAGTGGCTGGGCCTGAAGCGGATGGTCGAATTCGGCCGCCGCGGCAGCGCCTGATGCGCGCCGTGCTGAACGCCTACGCTCGCGCGCTGTCCTCGCAGCTGAGCGGTAAGATGCTGCTGCTGTCGGCGCTGCCGTTCGCGCTGTCGGTGGCGCTGTGGGGCACGCTGCTGTACTTCGGCATGCAGCCGCTGATCGACTACGTGCAGGCGCTGTTCGAACAATACGGCGCCTACAAGGCCAGCGGCGGTTGGCTGACGTCGATGGGCCTCGGCGTGCTCAAGGCGGTGGTGGTGCCGCTGGTGGCGATGCTGTTGCTGCTGCCGCTGATGATTTTGACGTCGCTGCTGGTGATGGGCATCGTGGCGATGCCGGCGATCGGGCGCCACGTCAGCGCGCGCCAGTTTGCCGGCCTCGAGATGAAGCAGGGCGGCAGCACGCTCGGCAGCCTGGCCATCAACTTCGGTTCGGTGCTGCTGTTCGTGCCGCTGTGGCTGATGACGTTGCCGCTGTATTTTTTTGCGCCGCTGGCGCTGGCCGCGCAGGTGGCGCTGTGGGGCTGGCTGACGGCGCGCGTGATGAGCTACGACGCGCTGGCCGCCCACGCCAGTGCCGACGAGCGCCGTGCCATCATGGGCAAGCACCGCTGGCCGCTGCTGGCGATCGGCATGGTCTCGGGCGCCTTCGGCGCCTTGCCCGGCATCGTCTGGATCGGCGGCGCGCTCATTTCGGTGGTGCTGTTTCCGTTGCTGGCGATGCTGTCGATCTGGCTGTACCTGCTCATCTTCATCTTCACCGGCCTGTGGTTCCAGTACTACTGCCTGCAGGCCTTGCGCGAGCTGCGCGCGCTTGATGCGGGCGCCCAGCCTCCCGCCGATTTCGTGGCACACTGACCCATAGCAAATTGCAAACGCACGGCGGCATTTGCGGATGTTGTCGAAGTGCTTTTACTAGCGGACTGAGCCGTTGTTTTTTTGCGAAAACTATCGGCGGGGCGACAATTTGTCGATCAGTGCTACGTCGCGGAGGCATTGGTGTGGTGGAATGGTAAGCACGCGATGGCCAGGTTCTGCAGTGGGATTTTGGTTGTTATTCGCGAAACACGAAACGGCCTCGCTCCGTTGCAAACGACCCATGCATGGATGGCGATGGTCGGGACGCGGAGCGCTGACGATTGATTCATACCGGTTGAGCCATCATGGAAAGTAATAGCCAAGCAGGGCGGAACTACAGCGTTGCCAGTGCAGTTCGCGCACTGCGTGCACGCGCCGCATCGATCAACCTGGGCCGCGCGCGCGGCGCCGCCGCTGCTGCCGCCGCGCCCGTGCTCGAGCAGGAGCTGCAGCACGAACTGCAGGACCCGCAGGACCAGCAGGCGGCCGAACAGCGCTCGGCGCAAACGCACCTGTCGCTGGTAACCGAGGCGCCGCCGGAGCCGCCGGCCGAAGGCGCCCCCGACGGCAAGCCGCCCAAGCGCCGCAGCCGCATCAAGCCGGCGCTGGTGCTGTTGATGCTGATGCTGCTGTCGCTGTTTGCCTGGTGGCTGGTGCGCGAAAGCCAGACGTCGTCGATGCAGGCGCAGTTCTTTACCAGCCTGGCCAAGAAAATCAGCTACAAGGTCGAGCCTGGCCCGAGCGACGCGATCCGCTTCCCGTCCGACAGCCCGTACGACGAGCGGCTCGGCTACGCCAACCTGCCCGACTACCTGGCCAAGCTGAAGGCGCACGACTACGTCATCGCCGCCCAGGCGCGCCTGTCGCCGAAAATGGTCGAGCTGGCCGACATGGGCCTGTTCGCCACCTACCGCGAAAAGACCCGCGTCGGCCTCGAGATCTTCGACTACAAGCAGCAGCCGCTGTTTAGCGCCCGCTTTCCCGAGCGCGTGTACGGCGGCTTCGACGCCACGCCGCTGCCGCTGATCCAGAGCCTGCTGTTCATCGAGAACCGTGAGCTGCTCGACACGACCTACCCGAAACGCAATCCGGCGGTCGAATGGGACCGCTTCAGCAAGGCCGTCTTCGACAAGTCGCTGCACGTGGTGACCGGCGCCGACAAGCGCTCCGCCGGCGGCAGCACGCTCGCCACGCAGATCGAAAAGTACCGCCATTCGCCGGACGGGCGCACCAATTCGCTGTCGGACAAGCTGCGCCAGATGGTGTCGGCGTCGCTGCGCGCCTACCAGGACGGCGAGGACACCACCGCGGCGCGGCGCCAGATCGTGGTCGACTACATCAACACGGTGCCGCTGTCGGCCAAGCTTGGCTACGGCGAAGTAAACGGCATCGGCGACGGCATGTGGGTCTGGTACGGCCGCAGTTTCAACGACTTCAACCGTGCGCTGCGCGGCACCATCGACACCCCTGACGCCGCGCTCGCCTACAAGGAGGCGCTCAGCCTGTTCATCGCCCAGCGCCGTCCTGCCCACTACCTCGGCGCCGGCTCGGACGACCTCGAAGAACTGACCAACGTGCACCTGCGCGTGCTGGCCCAGGCCGGCATCATCACGCCGAAACTGCGCGACCTGGCCACCGGCCAGAAGCTCCATCCTGCCGCCGGCACCGGCATCGCGCCGCCGGCGGCCAATTCATTCACCACCCGCAAGGCGTCGAACGCGGTGCGCACCCACTTGGCCGGCCTGCTGGGCGACTCGCGCCTGTACAACGTCGACCGCCTCGACCTGGCCGTGGCCAGCACCCTCAACGCCGAAGCGCAGACGGCCGTCACGGCGCGCCTGCGCGGCCTGCGCGACGTCGAATCGGCCACCGCCGCCGGCCTGACCGGCAAGGGCATGCTCGGCAACGGCGACCCGGCCAACGTCGTCTACAGCTTCACGCTGATCGAGCGCGGCGCCGACGCCAACTACCTGCGCGTCCAGACCGACAACTACGACCAGCCGCTCGACATCAACGAAGGCGCCAAGCTCGATCTCGGGTCGACGGCCAAGCTGCGCACCCTGGTGACGTACATGGACATCGTCGACCAGCTGTACAAGCGCTATTCGCCGATGTCGCCGGCCGAGCTGAAAAAAGTGGTGGTCGATCCGAAGGACCGCATGTCGCAGTGGGGCATCGAATACTTCCAGGGCCTCAAGTCGGGCGGCGACCGCACCCTGGCGGCGATGCTGGAAGCGGCGCTTGAGCGCAAGTATTCGGGCAATCCCGGCGAAAGCTTCTTCACCGGCGGCGGCCTTCACACTTTCGGCAACTTCAGCAAGCTCGACGACTCGCGCATCCTGACCGTGCGCCAGGCGCTGCGCCAGTCGACCAACCTGGTATTCGTGCGCATGATGCGCGACGTGGTGCGCTACTACATGTTCCAGCTGCCAGGTTCGTCGGCGGCGCTGCTGTCCGACGCGGACGATCCGCGCCGCGCCGAATATCTGGCCCGCTTCGCCGACCGCGAGGGGCGCGAGTTCCTTGGCAAGTTCTACAACAAGTACAAGGGCAAGACGCCGGCCGATGCGCAAAAAGCGCTGCTGGCAAGCTTCCGGCCGACGCCAACGCGCCTGGCCGCGGTGCACCGCACGGTCTGGCCGCAAGGCACGCTGGCCGAATTCGGCGCCTTCATCAACGACAACCTGCCGTCGGCCAACGAGGTTCCGGCCGACCGCATCGCCCGCATGTACGAAACGTACGCGCCGGCGACGATGTCGCTGTCCGATCGCGGCTACGTCTCGTCGATCCATCCGCTCGAACTGTGGGTGGTGGGCTACCTGCGCAACAACAAGGACGCCGGCTGGAAGCAGGTCGCCGACGCCAGCGTCAAGGAGCGCCAGGACGTGTATTCGTGGCTGTTCAACACCCACCGCAAGCATGCGCAGGACAAGCGCATCGCCGGCCTGATCGAAGTCGAAGCCTTCCTCAAGATCCACGCGCAGTGGAAGCGCATGGGCTACCCGTTCGACTCGCTGGTGCCGTCGTACGCCACCACGCTGGGCGCCTCGGCCGACCGGCCGGCCGCGCTGGCCGAGATGATGGGTATCATCGTCAACAACGGCCAGCGCAAGCCGGTGCAGCGGATCGACTCGCTGCACTTTGCCAAGGGCACGCCGTACGAGACGCTGGTCAAGCATGCCAAGGCCGACAAGTTCGAGCAGGTGATCGCGCCGGAAGTGGCGCAAGCGGTGTCGGAAGCGATCCGCGGCGTGGTATCGGACGGCACCGCCAAGCGCGTCAAGGCGGCGTTCGTCGCCGCCGACGGCAGCATCATCGCAGTCGGCGGCAAGACCGGTACCGGCGACCAGCGCTTCGACGTCTACGGCGGCGGCGGGCGCCTGATCGAATCGCGCTTCGTCAACCGTTCGGCGACCTTCGTCTTCAATATCGGCGAACGCTTCTTCGGCAGCATGACGGCGTACGTGCACGGTCCCGACTCCGAAAAATACGACTTCACCAGCGCCTTGCCGGTGCAGCTGCTGACGGTGCTGGCGCCAACCCTGATGCCGATGATCGATCCGGAAGCGGCGGTCAAGCAGAAGGCTGCCGCCGCGGCAGCCGCCGCCGCCGCAGCAGCGGCGAAGCTCGCCAAGGTCGAATCGGATGCCGCCAAGCCGGCAGGCGAGAACCAGGCAGTCGTCAAGCCTGCGGCCGAGAAGCCAGTCGCCGCGATGCCGGTGATCGCCAAGCCGGCCGCCGACAAGCCAGTCGTCGCCAAACCTGCTGCGGAGAAGGCTGCCGTCGCCAAGCCAGCGGCGGAGAAAGCGGCTGCCGCCAAGCCGGTCGCGCCGAAGACTGGGGATGCGGCTGCCGACAAGCCGAAAGCGGCGGCCAAGGCGCCCGCCGCGGATGCGAAGCCGCCCAAGCCGGCGAAGCCGAAGGAAGCGCCCCGTCCGCAAGTGCTGTTCTGACCGATCAGAGCCTGCATCTGCACAGGGGTCTGACCCAACGGGGTCAGACCCCTGACGCGGCGCTTGCATATTGGGTCAATTGTTGGCATCGTAGCCTCCCATGAAACCCATGCGCCAAGTAATGTCCCGTATCCGCAAGTTCTCCCAGTTCTCGTTTCGCGACCTGGTCGCCACCGCTGGCCCCACCATCGTGCTGATCGGCGCCCTGTGCGCGCTGGCCTACGTCATCGTCGACCCGGCCCCGCCGCGCCACATGCGCCTGGCCACCGGCCAGGAAAACAGCGCCTACGAACAATTCGGCAAGAAGTACGCGGCGGCGCTGGCCAAGGACGGCATCAGGGCCGAACTGGTGCCCTCGCTCGGCTCGCAGCAGAACCTGCAGCAGCTCAACGAGGGCAAGGTCGACGCCGCGTTCGTCCAGAGCGGCTCGACCGACGAAGCGGCCGCCCAGCGCAAGGGCCTGGTGTCGCTCGGCAGCCTGTTCACCGAACCGGTATGGCTGTTCATGCGCGAACCGGTCGCCGTCACCCAGCTTGGCCAGCTCAAGGGCCTGCGCATCAACCTCGGTCCCGAAGGCACCGGCATCCCCAAGCTGTTTCGCCAGGTGCTGGCGTTAAATGGCGTCGAGCCGGCCGACCTGGCCATCGGCGCGCTGGAGAACACGCCGGCCACCGTGGAGCTGCTCGAAGGGCGCATCGACGCGCTGGTGTTCTCTTCCGGGCCTGACGCGCTGCTGGTGCAGATGCTGCTGCAAACGCCCGGCATCCGGCTGTTCAACTTCGACCAGGCCGAAGCCTACGCGCGGCGCCTGCCGTTCCTGTCGCACGTGGTGCTGCCGCGCGGGATCGTCGACCTGGGGCGCGACCTGCCGCCGCAGGACTACCACTTGATCGCGCCCACAGCCACGCTGGTGGCGCGCGCCAACCTGCACCCGGCGCTGATCGAATTGCTGGTGCAGGCGGCCACCGAGATCCACGGCGGCGCCGGCTGGTTCCAGCAGCAGGGCCAGTTTCCGTCGGCGCGCTACACCGAGATCCCGGTCGCGCGCGAGGCGGCCAAGTTCTACAAGGACGGAGCGCCGCTGCTGCAGCGCTACATGCCGTTCTGGGTCGCCAACCTGTTCGACCGGCTGTGGGTGGTGGTGGTCGCGCTGGCCGCGCTGATCATCCCGTTTTCGAAAGTGGTGCCGCCGCTGTACGTATGGCGCATCAAGTCGCGCATCTACCGCTGGTACGGCCAGCTGCGCACGATCGAACAGGAGCTGGAAGAGGGCGCCGCCGACGGCCGCGAGCAGGTCTGCGACGAGCTGCTGAAACGCCTTGACGACATCGAGGCGCGCGTCAACCGCATGTCGATTCCGCTGGCGTTCGCCGATAATTTATACGGCCTGCGCAGCCACATCAACTTCGTGCGCCAGCGCGTGCTGCTGACCCTGAAAACGGCGGCCGCGGCGCGCTAGCCGCCGATCCACGGCAGGCCGACCTTGCACCAGCCTTCGACCTGCTTGCGGTGGCCTTCGCCGTCCTTGCCCCCTTCGAAGCCTTCGAGGATGTCGAACGCGTTGGTAAAGCCGTGGTCGGTGGCCAGCTTGGCCGCATGGCGCGAGCGCACGCCGGAGCGGCACAGGAACAGCAGCAGGTCGTGTTTGCCGGCCGCTTCGCCAAGCTGCTCGACGAACTGCGGGTTGACCACGCCGCTCGGCCAGCTGCTCCATTCGACGGCGGCGTGCTGGCCCGGGGCGATGGCGACCTGGCCGACCCAGTAACGCTCGGCGTTGGTGCGCACGTCGACCAGCTTGGCGTTGGGGTCGGACTGCAGCAGCGCGAACGCCTCCTGCGGCGTCACCGCGCCGGCATACGGTTGGTCGGCGCCGCGCTGGCGGGCAGTGGCAAGGATGTGGTCGGCAGCGCTCATGGCAGTTTCCCTTGGGTTGGTAGATTGTCCATTATAGGGTCACATCGTCACGCTTGAAGGGCGCGCGCAGTGGCTCTCGCTTTTGGGGCGCAGTGCGCCCCTTTGGTGCAGTCCTGGCGAAATGCACCGTATTGGTGCGCCATGACGGTGCGTCAACGAGCCGATGCCGCATGTTGCGGTCGATTTTCCTACCATCCCCGGCACCTCCCGCACTAAACTGGACTTTAGCGTTGGAATTAATGGCTGGCATGGTTTCTGCTATGATTCCTGTGAGTTTGCGTACGCCCATGAGCGCGCGCTCCCCCCTTTTTATCTAGGAGATTTTGAATGGCAAAGACCGCCGCAGAAGTGCTGAAGATGGCAAAAGACAATGAAGTCAAATTCGTTGATTTCCGCTTTGCCGATACCCGTGGCAAGGAGCAGCACGTCACCGTACCCATCTCCCACTTCGATCTCGACAAGTTCGAGTCGGGTCACGCCTTCGACGGTTCGTCGATTGCCGGCTGGAAGGGCATCGAAGCGTCCGACATGATCCTGATGCCGGATCCGTCGACCGCCAACATCGACCCGTTCATGGAAGAGACCACGCTGTTCATGCAGTGCGACGTCATCGAGCCATCCGACGGCAAGGGCTACGACCGCGATCCGCGTTCGATCGCCAAGCGCGCCGAAGCGTACCTGAAGTCGTCCGGCCAGGGCGACACCGCCTACTTCGGCCCGGAGCCTGAATTCTTCATCTTCGATTCGGTCCGCTGGAAAATCGACATGTCCGGCTGCTTCGTCAAGATCGATTCGGACGAGTCCTCGTGGGCCACCGACGCCAAGACCGAAGGCGGCAACCATGGCCACCGTCCGACCGTCAAGGGCGGCTACTTCCCGGTCCCGCCGGTCGACTCGTTCCAGGACATGCGCTCGGAGATGTGCCTGATCCTCGAGGCGATGGGCATCCCGGTCGAAGTGCACCACCATGAAGTGGCCGGCGCCGGCCAGAACGAAATCGGCACCCGCTTCTCGACCCTGGTCGAGCGCGCCGACTGGACCCAGAACCTGAAGTACGTCGTCTGGAACGTCGCCCACAGCTACGGCAAGACCGCCACCTTCATGCCGAAGCCGATTGTCGGCGACAACGGCTCGGGCATGCACGTGCACCAGTCGATCTGGAAGGACGGCAAAAACCTGTTCGCCGGCGACGGCTATGCCGGCCTGTCGGACACCGCGCTGTTCTACATCGGCGGCATCATCAAGCACGCCAAGGCGCTCAACGCGATCACCAACCCGGGCACCAACTCGTACAAGCGCCTGGTGCCTGGCTACGAAGCGCCGGTCAAGCTGGCCTACTCGGCGCGCAACCGCTCGGCCTCGATCCGCATCCCGCACGTGGCCAACCCGAAGGGCCGCCGTATCGAGACGCGCTTCCCGGATCCGCTGGCGAACGTCTACCTGTGCTTCGCCGCGCTGCTGATGGCCGGCCTGGACGGCATCGCCAACAAGATCCACCCGGGCGAAGCGGCATCGAAAGACCTGTACCACCTGCCGCCGGAAGAAGACGCGCTGATCCCGACGGTGTGCGCATCGCTCGAAGAAGCACTCGAGAACCTCGACAAGGACCGCGAGTTCCTGACCCGCGGCGGCGTGTTCAGCGACAGCATGATCGACGCCTACATCGAACTGAAGATGCAGGACGTGCAGCGCATGCGCATGACCACGCACCCGGTCGAATTCGACATGTACTACTCGCTGTAAGCGCAACGACACTAGCGTTATGCGGATGTCAGCAGGCGTGATCTTGCCGACATCGAAAGTGTAAATGCTGTGTAAAAAACGCGGGGAAAGCCACGGCTTTCACCGCGTTTTTTTTCGGATGTTGTATATTCGGGCTGAACCCAATAACCGCGCGCACCGCCGCGCACCAATGCTGATGTTTATGATAACGAGGTCTTTCGGAAGAGCCGCCCGCGCCGGCGCCGTCGCTGCCGCCGCGCTGGCGGCGAGCGGCATCGCGCACGGCCAGGTGATGTACAAGTGCGTCGACGAAGCCGGCCGCGTGCTCTACACCGACACCCTCAAGCCGGGCTGCAAGGCGCTCGACCTGCCGTCGACCGGCGCCACCGGCCCGATCGCCGCGCCCGCGCGGCGCGGGGCCACACCGGCGCCGGCGCGCAGCACCGCGGCGCCGGCCGCCACGCCGGCCGAGTTTCCGCGCGTGAGCACGTATCAGCAGAAGGCGCGCGACGACGACCGCCGCGAGATTCTCAACGACGAACTGCGCAGCGAAGACAAGAAGCTGGCCGAACTGCGGCGCGAATTCAACAACGGCGAGCCTGAACGCCAGGGCAACGAGAAGAACTACGCCAAGTACCTCGACCGCGTGGCGCAGCTGCGCGACAGTATCGGCCGCGCCGAAAAGAACGTCGACGCCCTCAAGCGCGAGATCGCGAACATCCGATGAACCGGCCCGCCGGCCCGCCCACCCGCGCGACCGCCGACGCGGCGCTGGCAGGGCTCGACCTGCTGGCGTCGGCCGTGCTGCTGGTCGGCGCCGACGGTCAGGTCCGCTATGCCAACGCCGCCGCCGAACACCTGCTCGAAATTTCCGCGCGCGTGCTGGCGCGCATGCAGATCGCGGCGCTGTTCGTCAACGGCGACGAACTGGCCAAGCTGTGCGAGCAGGCGCTGGCGCATGAATACGCCGACCTGCGCCAGGACCTGGCGCTCGAGCGCAGCGGGCGCGACGCGCTGCACGTGCACAGCATCGTCAGCGTCACCGGCGACGGCGGCGTCATCGTCGAGCTGCGCGAAAACGTCCAGCAGCTCAAGCTCGACCGCGAAGAGCGCATGCTCGACCAGAGCCAGGTCAACAAGGAACTGATCCGCAACCTGGCGCACGAAATCAAGAACCCGCTGGGCGGCATCCGCGGCGCCGCCCAGCTGCTCGAACTGGAGCTGCCGGACAAGCACCTCAATCAGCTGCGCGAATACACCCAGGTCATCATCAAGGAAGCGGACCGGCTGCAAACGCTGGTCGACCGCCTGCTGGCGCCGCACCGGCGCCCGCACATCGTCGGCGACGTCAATATCCACGAGGTATGCGAGCGCGTGCGCAGCCTGATGGTGGCCGAATTCCCCACGGGCCTGTCGATCCGCCGCGACTACGACGCCTCCATTCCCGAGTTCAGGGGCGACAAGGAGCAGTTGATCCAGACGGTGCTCAACATCGCCCGCAACGCCGCCCAGGCGCTGCGCGAGCGCATCGCCGCCGGCGACGCCGAGCTGGTTTTTCGCACCAGGGTGGCGCGCCAGGTCACCCTGGCCAAGGTTCGCTACGGGCTGGCATTAGACTTGCATATCATCGACAATGGACCGGGCATCTCGCCACAGATCCGCGATCGTATCTTCTACCCGCTGGTGTCCGGCAGGGATGGCGGCAGCGGGCTGGGGCTGACATTGGCGCAAACCTTCGTGCAGCAGCACCTGGGCGTGATCGAATGCGAGAGCCGGCCTGGATTGACGGACTTCCGCATCCTGCTGCCCCTGCCATAAGCGGGTGCTCGGGGCGGGGGCGGATCCCACCGATTGAACACCAATAGTGCGGGACACGCGAATACATGAAACCAATCTGGATTGTCGACGACGATGCCTCCATCCGCTGGGTACTGGAGAAGGCGCTGGCGCGCGAAAACCTGGCCACCCGCAGCTTTTCCAATGCACGCGACGCCATGGCCGCACTCGAGACCGAGACGCCGCAAGTGCTGGTGTCGGACATCCGCATGCCGGGCGAATCGGGCCTCGACCTGCTGCAGGCGGTCAAGCAGCGCTACCCCGGCCTGCCGGTCATCATCATCACCGCCTTTTCCGACCTCGATTCGGCCGTCGCCGCATTCCAGGGCGGCGCCTTCGAGTACCTGGCCAAGCCGTTCGACATCGACAAGGCGGTCGAACTGATTCGCCGCGCGCTGGAAGAAAGCCTGCGCGAGACGAGCGTCGAGTCGGGCCCGGCCGAGACGCCCGAAATCCTCGGCCAGGCGCCGGCCATGCAGGAGGTGTTCCGCGCGATCGGGCGCTTGTCGCAGTCGAACGTGACGGTGCTCATCACGGGCGAATCGGGCACCGGCAAGGAACTCGTCGCCCGCGCGCTGCACAAGCACAGCCCGCGCGCGCAGCAGCCGTTCATCGCGCTCAACACCGCGGCGATCCCGAAAGACCTGCTCGAGTCCGAACTGTTCGGCCACGAACGCGGCGCCTTTACCGGCGCCCAGACCACCCGGCGCGGGCGCTTCGAGCAGGCCGAAAACGGCACGCTGTTTCTCGACGAGATCGGCGACATGCCGTTCGACCTGCAAACGCGCCTGCTGCGGGTGCTGTCGGACGGCCACTTCTACCGCGTCGGCGGCCACCAGCCGCTCAAGGCGAACGTGCGCGTCATCACCGCCACCCACCAGAACCTGGAACAGCGGGTGCGCGACGGCCTGTTTCGCGAAGACCTGTACCACCGCCTCAACGTGATCCGGCTGCGCCTGCCCAGTTTGCGGGAGAGGCGCGAGGATATCCCGCTTTTGGTGCGCCACTTCCTGGTGCAAAGCGCGCGCCAGCTCGGCGTCGAGGCCAAGCGCATGAGCGAGGGCGCGCTGCACTTCCTGTCCGGGCTCGACCTGCCGGGCAATGTGCGCCAGCTCGAAAACCTGTGCAACTGGATCACCGTGATGGCGCCCGGGCAGACCGTCGACATCAAGGACCTGCCGCTGGAGCTGACCCAGAGCCAGGACGGCGTGGCCGAAGCGGCCGGCACTGCGCCGCCGTCGCCGGTGTCGGCCGACCCGCACACCTGGCCGCGCGCCGGCGCGCCGGTCGCCGCCGGCACCGCCGACAGCTGGATCGGACTACTCGAACTGCAGGCGGCCGGCATGCTCAACGCCGGCCAGTCGGACGTGATGGACGTGCTGGGACGGCAGTTCGAGTCGGCGCTGATCAAGACGGCGCTCAAGCACACGCACGGACGCAAGAACGACGCCGCCGTGCGCCTCGGGATCGGCCGCAACACGATCACGCGCAAGATCGCCGAGCTCGGGATCGACGGCGCCAAGGACGAATAGCGCGCGCACGCGCCCGCAAGGCGCCGATATAGTAAGCTCTGCCTCGGCGGCATGTGCCCCGTCTATATTGGATCGTCATGTTGATTAACTGCGTCGCCTACCAGGAAGGCAAAAAGCTGGCCGACATTCCCGTCGAAGAGATCAGCGAGTACCTGGCCAAGCCCGGCTACTTCGTCTGGGTCTCGCTGCGCGACCCCGATCCGGCCGAGCTGGCGCTGATGAAGGATGAATTCTGCCTGCACGAGCTGGCAGTCGAAGACGCCACGCGCGGCAACCAGCGTCCCAAGGTCGAAGAATACGGCGACTCGCTGTTCGCCGTGCTGCAGACGGTCGAGCTGGTGGGCGACGAAATGACGATCGGCGAAGTCGACGTGTTCGTCGGGCCGAACTACGTGCTGTCGTCGCGCCGCAACGCAACCGAGGGCTTTCTCGGCGTGCGCGCGCGCGCCGAACGCGAACCGCACCTGCTGGCGCAAGGCTCGGCGTTCGTGCTGTACGCGCTGATGGATGCCGTGGTCGACCGCTACTTCCCGGTGGTCGACCTGCTCGAATCGGAGCTGGAAAAGATCGAGGACCGCATCTTCATCCGCGGCTCGCAGCGCGCCAACATCGAGCGCCTGTATGAACTCAAGAGCAAGGTGCTGATGCTGCGCCATTCGGTGATGCCGCTGATGGAGGGCGTCGGCCGCCTGTACGGCGGGCGCGTGCCGGCGCTGGCGTTCGACACCCAGGAGTACTTCCGCGACGTCCACGACCACCTGTACCGCATCGCCGGCACGGTCGACACCATCCGCGACACCATCAGCACGGCGATCCAGGTGAACCTGTCGATGGTGGCGATCGACGAGAGTGAAGTCAACAAGCGGCTGGCGGCATGGGCGGCGATCTTCGCCGTGTTTACCGCGTTTGCCGGCCTGTGGGGCATGAACTTCAAGTTCATGCCGGAGCTGGAGTGGAAGTACGGCTACCCGATGGCGCTGGCGTCGATGTTCAGCGTGGCCGGCTACCTGTACTGGCGGTTCAGGAAATCGGGCTGGCTGTAGCCGGCGCCGAAAACACAAAAAATCAGGACGAAAAAAAGCCCGGGAAACCATCTCCCGGGCTTTTTTACGTCACTACAACTTAGAAGTTGTAAGTGCCGCGTACGTAGTAGGTACGGCCGATTGGATCGGTGTAGCGCGGATCGTAGCCAGCCTGGAACGTGTTGGTCTGGTACGACAGCGGTGGAGCGCGGTCTGCCAGGTTGCGCACGCCGACGGTGATGCCGAAGCCTTTAGGCATGGCGTAGGCAGCGAACGCGTCGAACGTGGTGTACGAAGCGACACGGGTCTCTTCGTCCTGATCCAGGTAACCGGTCTTGTAGCGACCGGTCAGGCCTGCCGAAAGCGAACCCTTCGACCAGTTGATCGACGTGGTGTTCTGCCAGCGGAACACTGGACCGGCGCCGGAGAAGATACCGACGTTCTGGTTCCAGGCGCCGCCTTCGGAGTTCTGGTACTCGTACTTGTGCACGTAGGTGTTGGTCGAGTTCAGCGCAAAGTTGCCGTAGCTGCCGACGCGCATCTTGTACGCCAGGCTCAGGTCGATACCGTTGGTGTTGGTGCCGCCCAGGTTCTGGGTGCGCAGGTCAACATAGCCGCAAGTGGTCGGATCCGGGCACTGCGAACCGTCGGTGGCCAGGTTGCCGGCCGGGGTGCGGTGGTACACGCTTGGGTACAGGCCTGGGTTGTCGAACACGTCGTCTTCGCTCAGGCTGCCAATAGCGTGCTTGAGCTGGATCGCCCACAGGTCGATGCCGATGTTCAGGTCCTTGACCGGCTCGATCATCAGGCCGATGGTGGCGTTCTTCGATTTTTCAGGATCGAGGTTCTGGTTGCCGCCGAACAGTGCCTGGAACTGCTGGTTGCAGTTCGCCGCGGTTGGCTTGCCTGGGATGGCTTTGCCGCCTGGGCAGTTGACCGGGTCGTTGCGCTGCGACGTATTGGTGTACGTCTGGGCTGCATTGATTTCGTACAGTGACGGCGCACGGAAACCGGTCGAGTACGAACCGCGCAGCAGCACCGTCTTGGTCGGCTGGAAACGGAAGCCGAACTTCGGATTGGTCGAGCTGCCGAAGTCGCTGTACTTGTCGTAACGGACAGCGGCGGTGATGTCGAGCGTGCTCAGCAGTGGTACGTTGAGCTCGGCATACGCGGCGTAGACCTTGCGCGAACCTGCGTCGCGCGAATCGGGATCGATGCCGGTACTGGCGACAACCTTCGATGCGTACTCTTTTTCGGCGACGCTGAGGAACTGCTCTTTCGAGTACTGCGCGCCAACTGCCAGCGCTGCCTTGCGGCCTGCGCCCATCCAGTCGCCCAGTTCACGGCTGGCGTGTGCATCGGCGCCGGTCGTCTTGCCCTTGGCGGTACGCACGGTGCCGTCCAGTGCCGCGCTGTTGATCAGCGCGGTGCCGGCTGCGCTCTGCTCGCCGAACGGGTTGATGATGCCGTTCAGTACGCCTGCGGTGATCAGGCCGCCATCGCTGTAACCCTTCAGGTTTTCCTTGACCTTGTTTTCATTGTAGGTCAGGGCGGCGTCGTAGTCCCAGCCTGCGATCACACCGGACAGCGAGGCGACGAAGCGCTGCTGGTCGTTGATGTTTTCGTCGGCGCGCGGGCCGTTTGGCAGGTCGCGCCACTTGACGTTGATGAAGCCTGGCTTGGCGCCGGCCGGCAAGGTGCCGGTGTTGCCGGTGAAGGTCGGGCTCAGCGGGATGGTCGGGGTGATCGCGCCTGGGTTGCCAGGGTAGAACGGGTTCAGCGAACCGTCCAGGCGGGTGCGGTTCTGGCGCAGGCCGCCGTATGGTACCGGGGCGATCTGGCTGCGCACGGTGCTCTGGGTCTTCAGTGCCTCGACGCTCAGCTGGTGATCGGCGTTGAGCTTGAACGTGCCCTTGACCAGTGCCGAATCACGCTGGCTGCGCGGGACGTAGTCGACAAAACTCGACGTCGTCATCTGGCAGCTGGTGCGGTCCGAGCTTGGGATCAGGTTCGGCGCGCTGGTGCAGCCAGGTGCTGCCGGGTTGCCGCTCTTGTCGTCCTGGAAGTAGTTCGCCGGGCTGGTCGTTGGCGACAGGCCGCCCGGGTAGCGACGGTTGAAGTCGCGCTGGGTGCCGGTGATGGCTTGCTGTTCCTGGTGATCGATGACGCCGAAGACGTTGTAGCCGTCGGTGTCGAGGTCGCCGAAGCCGAAGCCGACGTTGGCGCTCTTCGATTTGCCGCCTGGATGCTGGGGCGAATCGACGCCGACCGAAGCGGTGCCGCCACGGAAGTCTTTTTTGGTGATGAAGTTGATCACGCCGCCGACGGCGTCGCTGCCATACAGGGCCGAGGCGCCGTCACGCAGCACTTCGACGCGCTCGAGCGCGGCGAACGGGATCATGTTCAGGTCGGGAGCCGAGCTGTCGAATGCGTTGTTGGCCAGGCGGCGACCGTTCAGCAGCACCAGCGTCTTGTTGGCGCCGATGCCGCGCAGGTCGGCGTACGATGCGCCGCCGGTACCGAGGCCGACGACCTGGCTGGTGCCTTGCGACGATTGCGACACGGTCAGGTTGCTCATGACCTGTTCGATGGTGGTGACGCCCTGTTTTTTCAGGTCTTCCATCTTGATCACGGTGATCGGCACCGCGGTTTCAGCGTCGATGCGCTTGATGGCCGAACCGGTGATCTCGACGCGCTGCATTGGCGCGTCGGCCTGCTGGGCCATCACGGCGCCGGACATTCCCAGGCCGACCACGATGGCGCCGCTGGCGCACATGACGCGGATGGACCGCGATAATACAGTTTCATTCAACATTCAAATTTCTCCAAGATTGCGAAATATCAAGATATCCTCGCAGAATATTTCATTTGTGTGAAATGTTCGGCGTTCGTGATGAAAGCATTTGGAGTGTCTGCATGTCAAATTTAAACTTTGTGTCACACAATTGGAAAACAACACGCGTCGCGGCGAAATCGGCTAGGCGCGCGCCGCGCGCCCGGCTTGCCTACAACGCCGCACTGCCTTGCGCCATCGACAGCGCCACCGCTTCGGCCACCTTGATGCCGTCGACCGCCGCCGACAGGATGCCGCCGGCGTAGCCGGCCCCTTCGCCGGCCGGGAACAGGCCGCGCGTGTTCAGGCTTTGCAGGTCGTCGTCACGCCGCTTGATGCGGATCGGCGACGACGTGCGCGTCTCGACCCCGGTCAGCAGCGCGTCGGCCCGGTAGAAGCCGCGGATCTGCTTGTCGAACGCCGGGAACGCCTCGCGCATGGCGACGATGGCGTAGTCGGGCAGGGCGCCGGCCAGGTCGGTCAGGCGCACCGCCGGCGTAAACGACGGCTGCACCGCGCCCAGCGCGCTGGAGGCGCGGCCGTTGACAAAGTCGCCCATCAGTTGGCCCGGCGCGTCGTAGTTGCCGCCGCCCAGCGCGAAGGCGCCTTCCTCGAGGCGGCGCTGCAGGGCGATGCCGGCCAGCGGATGGCCCGGATAGTCGAGCTCCGGCGTGATGCCGACCACGATGGCGCTGTTGGCGTTGCGCTCGTTGCGCGAATACTGGCTCATGCCGTTGGTGACCACCCGGCCCGGCTCGGACGCGGCGGCGACCACCGTGCCGCCCGGGCACATGCAAAAGCTGTACACCGAGCGCCCGTTCGACGCGTGGTGCACCAGCTTGTAGTCGGCCGCGCCGAGGATCTTGTTGCCGGCGTTCGGGCCGAAGCGGGCATTGTCGATCAGCGACTGCGGGTGCTCGACCCGAAAGCCGATCGAGAACGGCTTGGCCTCGATGTAGACGCCGCGCTCGTAGAGCATCTCGAAGGTGTCGCGCGCGCTGTGGCCGATCGCCAGCACCAGGTGGCGCGTGGCGATCCGCTCGCCGCCCTCAAGCACGACGCCGCGCAATTGGCCGCTGATGGCATCGCGTTCGATGTCGACGTCGACGACCTTGCTGGAGAAACGGTATTCGCCGCCGAGCGCGATGATGTTCTCGCGCATCTGCTCGACCATCTTGACGAGCCGGAAGGTGCCGATATGCGGCTTGCTGACGTACATGATCTCGTCCGGTGCGCCGGCCTTGACGAATTCGGTCAGCACCTTGCGCCCGTAGTGTTTCGGGTCCTTGATCTGGCTGTACAGCTTGCCGTCCGAAAAGGTGCCGGCGCCGCCTTCGCCGAACTGCACGTTCGATTCCGGATTGAGTTCGCGCTTGCGCCAGAAGCCGAAGGTGTCGACGGTGCGTTCACGCACCACCTTGCCGCGCTCGAGGATGATCGGGCGCAGCCCCATCTGCGCCAGGATCAGCGCGGCGAACAGGCCGCACGGGCCAGTGCCGACCACCACCGGGCGAAGGTTGCGGTCGTGCCCCTGCAGTTGCTCGCCGCCGGCCACAAAACGGTAGTCGGTGTCCGGCGCCGGCATCACGTGCATGTCGTGTTTCAGGCGCGCCAGCACGCCGGCCTCGTCGGCAACGTCGGCATGGATCGAATAAATCAGTACGATGGCGCTTTTCTTGCGTGCGTCGTAGCTGCGCTTGAACAACGAAAACGCGAGAAGTTCGGCGTCCTCGATGCCGAGGCGGGCGAGCAGCGCGTCGCGCAGCGCACTGCCTGGGTGGTCGAGCGGGAGTTTTATTTCATTGATGCGCAACATATATCCGGATTCCATCATATTGGCGGGCGCCATGATACCGGTTGCCATTTTACCCGCAACGCGCGGTCGAGGCGAACAGTCGGCGGGAGAGCTGCCGGCCGCGGAGGGGGGCAAGCAGGAAGCGGTGTGACCGCTACGCCAGCGGGGCCGGCGTGTTTTATTGTTTTATGACACGCTGCACCGTCAGAGCGTCAGAGCGTCGACGCGTTCAAAGCCGATTCACCGATTCACGCATTGCCGCGGTGCTTTTCCTATCGCCAAAAAAAACCCGCACCACTTGCGTGGTGCGGGCGGTAGCCTTGGCGCCGGCAGCCCTGGGCTGCCGGCGCCATCGGTCTACGATCAGAACCTCTTGTTGAACTCCGCTGTGAATTTGACTGAGCGTGGCGACGACGACGCACTTTCGGCACCATACAGCGACGAGATCGCACCGCCGCCGGTATTGAGTTGCTCGTTGGTGCGCAACGTGGTCTGGGTATTGAACACGTTAAACACGTCCATCTTCAGGGAGAGGTCCTTCAGTGCTGCCGGACGATACACCAGGTTCAGGTCGAGGTTTTTCTCGATCGGCAAACGACCGGTCGTACCGCGCTGGGTCAGCACGTTCGTCAGGAAGTTCGGGGTACCGCCGCAATACCGCTCCGACGAGTAGTTCGGGCTGCCAGGATTCGGTTTCGGGTTCTTGCCGGTGCAACCCTTTGGACGGCCGGAACCGATCAACAGGTTAGCGCCGACGGTGAACTGCTCCGACAGTTCGTAGAAGCCGAATGCCTTGATCTGGTGACGGCGGTCGTTCGGCAAGTAACCGTTGGCGCCGAGATCGTATTCTGGGTAATCCGACGTTGCCGTTTGTGCGACGTCGGCCTGGCCCGAGTTGCCGTCCGAGCGGGTCTGTCCTTCGGTGTTGCCCTTGCTGCGACCGAGCGTGTAGTTGATCTTGCCGTACCAGCCGTTACGGAACGGATGCTCGGCAAACAGGTCCAGCGCGGTGTAGGTACGCTCGGCCTTGGCGAAGCCCAGGTCTGCCGCCGTCAGGTGCGCCAGCGTGTAAGTGCCGTTGCCCGCGTAGTCGATGTAGAAGTCACCCGGTTCGCCGGTGTTGAAAATGGCGCAACCAAAACCGTGGTAATTCGACGTATTGATCTTGTTGCGCGCTGCATAGCGCTCTGCTGGACGCTCGTCGCAGACATCGTCAAGCGTCGTTTTCAGGGCGCGGTGAGTGACCTTGGCGCCGAAATTCATGTTTGGCGAGAAAGCGCGTTCGAAGCCGAACGATACTTCATCCTGGTACGCAGGCTTGATCGACTGCGACGCCACCACTTTCGGGTCCTTTGGCTGGCCGTACTCGTTGTTGGTCGAGAAAGGCACCGTCAGCTGGGTCAGGCCGGTCGGGAGACCGTTCGCGTCGGTGCCGGTATAGGCGAAATACTGCGACGTATTGGTCGAGCCGTTTGCCGCGCGCAGTGCCACCACGTTTGGAATCTGGATCGCATAGCGACCGGCGCTACCGAATACCTTCAGCGACGAATCGCCATTCACGTCCCACGCGGCGCTGATGCGCGGGGTGATCTGGTTCTTGATTTCGACAAACTTCTGGCCGGCCGAGTTCGAGTTCGAGAACGACTCGGTACGCAGGCCATACGACACCAGCAGGTTCTTGGTCACTTGCCACTTGTCTTCAAGGTAGAACGCATTTTGCGCCGAGAACGAGTTCGATGCGGTTGAGAAGATGTTGCGGTTGACGTAGTAGCCCTGCGCAGCCAGGCCGCCGAGCGGGGTCAGGCGTGGCAGCAAGATGCCCTGCAGGTCGACGGTCTGGTCCGGCGCCGGCGATTTCGCGTAGATCCAGGTGCCGCCGCCGGCGTCGACGCTACCGGCGTCGCGCGAACTGACCTTGATGTCATCGAGGCCGGCACGCAGGGTGTGGCTGCCGAGCTTGTATTCCAGGTCGGCACGGAAGAACTTGATCTCGTCCTTGGCGCCGGTCAGCGGAATCGATCCCGAGAAAGTCTGGGTGCTGTTGTAGTTAAGGCCAGGGGCGCGATCGTTCGGGGCGGCGCTGACGGCGAACTGGTTCGGGTTGTATCCGCCCGGTTCGTAGATCTTGGTGACGTGGCTCTTGCCGTACAGGCTCGTCACGGTCAGGTCGTCGGTCAGATTGCCGGTGTAGCGCAAGATCTGTACTTCGGCGCCGTTCGGATTGCCAGCGGTGTTGCCTTTTTCGAACACCGACGAATTGATCGTGTTGCCGATCGCGCGGGTGGCGTAGTTGTAGCTGCGGTAATTGCTCTGCACGCGCGGGGTGTCGCCGATCGCCGTAAATTCGAGGCGGTGGTTGTCGGTGATGTTGGCATCAACCTTCAGATAGTAACGGTCGATTTTGGTGGTTTCATTGAGATAGCCGTCCTTGGCCAGCGTGGTGCTGGTGCGCGAGCCGAAGACACGGTCGAAATCGGACTTGGTTTCTTCGATCGCGGCGAACATGAACAGCTTGTCCTGGATGATCGGACCGCCGACGTAGGCGCCGCGGGTGACCTGGGTCAGTTCGTTGTCTTCGCGGCGGATGCGCAAGGTGCCGTCGGTTGCCGGGTTCACGCCGGTATTGTTGTAATACCGGTCCTTGTACGTCGAACGCAGTCTGCTCGGGCTGATCGACGCCATGCCGCCGGCTTCCCATGTGTTGCTGCCGCTCTTGCCGACGATGTTGACCACGCCGCCGACGGAACGGCCGAATTCAGGACCGAAACCGCCGACCAGCACGCTCGCTTGGGCGATCGCGCCGAACGGCAGTTCCGACGCGCCGAGCTGGGTAAGCGGGTTGGTGACAGGGAAACCGTTGATGTAATAGGCATTTTCCGACACGCCGCCGCCGGCGAACGACGCGCCAGCGGCGTACGTCGGATCGCCTTTGGTGGTGTTCGGTGCCAGCTGGATGATCGCGTCGACGTTGCGAGCGATCGGCAGCTTGGACAGTTCGCGGGCGGTAAATACCGCGCCGTTGGTGGCATTCGAGACGTCAATCCGGCTGCGGCGGCCGGAAATTTGCACGGACTGCACCGCCGCTTGAACGTCGAGCACTGCTTCGGCGCCCTGGCCTGCAATCACCTCGACCGTCGCAGTCTTGCCGCCGGTCGTGACCTGCCACGCACCGATGGCCATGCCACTGGCGTTGAACTTGCCGGCTGGGTCTGCAGTCACCGTGCGGGTCTGGTTGGTGCCGAGGTTCTTCAGCACCACGGTCGCGCCTGGTGTGGCGGTACCGAAGATCGAGCCGACAACGTTCGACTGGGCCATTGCAGGCAACGCGATCGTGCCGACGGCAGCGACGCTGAAAGCGAGCGATAGGGCGCGGATTAATACAGTTTTTCTCAACATGTGCATTCCTAGAATTAGTAAAGCGTCTCGGGTAGATTCGCCGGGGTAAATGTACGCGTTAAGCGAAGTGTGTCGTTCTCTAGTTTCACACCCGCCGTGTGGTTCGCCTCGTGGGATGGTTCCGAACAGATCGGCCAGCCTTACCGACTGGCCGCGCTGTGTATCAGACCATGTGCATATTACAAGTGTCAACTATCAATATCTCCCGGCCAACATAAGCAGGCTGAAGGCAAGCGACCCAAAATTGGGCGAACCGAGATCGCTGGTGTCCCGATAGTGTATTTGCTGCAAGTGCACAATAAATTCTTTCCGATCCCCGCTGCGGCGCGCGTTGCCGGGGCACGCTGGACCACTGCCCGCTATTCGAGCGGTGTGTGCTACGCAGCATTTTCCGTTGAGGCAGGCACGGCAGCGCACCGGAATGGGGCGGCCGCTGCGCCGTCGGCGCACCACATCGATACGGTTGCCTTGTCGGCGAATTTCCGGGACAGTGTTGTTTTTATGCCGTGAAGACTGCCTTGCGCCTTGTTTGACATGCCCGATATGCCGCCTGGACAGGCGTGCTATAGCGCCGGGCACGACGCGTGGCGCAATAGCAGCCGTTCGATGGCGTTGAGCGCGTCATACGAAGCACGGAAATCGGCGAACAGGGCGGTATTATCGGGAGCATCATGGCGCCAGGCCGGCTCGGCGCGAACCAGGTCGAACACCTGCTGAAAAGTCCGGCGGCCGTCGACGTGGCGTAAGATCGTCGCCGAATAAGTGCCGGCATCGATTTGCGTCGTCAAGCCGAGGAACGGATGGTGCAGCGTGATCGGCTTGCCGTCCCTCGACGTAAATACTGGCGCCAGTGCCGCCCCGGTCAACGGCTCGTGAAAGAAAAAGGGAATCATCTGGGCGTCGCCGTAAGCGGCGGTGGCCGCTACCGAACCGGTCAGGTAAAAAGTGTGCCGCAGCAAGTCGCCCAAGATCAGTTCAGACAAGGCGTGCTGCGCGCGCGCCGACATGCCGGCCAGACTCGCGCGCATCAACGTTGCGTCCTGGCGTAACGTCATGGCCGGTAAATAGGGGAAGCGGCCGCGGTGGATGTCGCTCAACGTGATGTGGTAACCGTGTTGATCGGCAAGCCACGCGTAGAGCTGCTCGACCGTGTAGGCCCGGTCCTGCGAATGCAGGAACATGTCGTACAGGTCGGCGTCGCCCTTGCGGCTGTCGCCGTACAAGTCTTCGCCGCGCTTGAACCAGTTCGATGCGGGCAATACACTGAGCAAGGCGCGCGCCTGGGCAATCTTAGCGTCGGCGCTGGCGTCGGCGGCATTTGCCAAGCGCAACATCGCTTGCATTTGGTAAATGCCGAAGCGACCGATCGCGCCGTACACCATTACCCCCATCGCGCCGCCATCGGCCAGCACCGCCTGCAGTGCGCGCAAGCCGGCGTCCGGGTCGGCCAGGTGGTGCAGGACGCCGCAGCAATTGATATAGTCGAATTTTCCCAGTCCGAGGTCTGGTGCGTTGAGCAGCGAGTCCTCGATCCAACGGATATTGTTCAGACCGCGCAGAGCCGCCCGTTCGCGCGCGATGGCAATGCTGGCCGCGCTGAGGTCGAGGTGGACGATCTCGGCATCGGTAGCGCGCAGCTGTTCGGCCAGGAAAATGGTCGCGTCGCCGGTGCCGCCGCCGGCCACCAGCGCCCGGAACCCCTGTCGGAAGCTCTGCTTTCCTTGAAAGCAGTAGTGATTCATCATCGGCAAGTCTTCCAGCCAGGTGCGCTGCAGGCGCTTTTTCTCGTCCTGCGGATCGACCGGCGGATAGGGCAGGTGTTCGTACTGGGCCTTGACGTCGGCGAGATAGTTCTGGTTGTTCATCGGCGGGATTCTCTTGAAAGGCGGCGGGCGGCATGCGCGCTGTGCGCATCTTCCCCATTTTTTGATCGGTTCGCAAGCGCCGGCGGGCTGCCGGCGCCGCCTCACATGCCGCCCCAGTGCGCGTTGAGGGCGGCCACAGCGGCCATGCCGGCCGTTTCGGTACGCAAAATGCGCGGGCCGACCGCCAGCGCCAGCGCACCATGGGCGATGGCCAGGTCCTCCTCCTGTTCGGTGTAGCCGCCTTCCGGACCGACCAGCAGCGTCACCGCCTGCGGCGCCTGCTGGCGCGCCCAATGCGCCAGCGACGCGCGCGCGCGCGGGCTCAGCAAGATACGCTGGTGCGGGTCGTGATGGACGATCCAGGCGCCGAAGCTGTCCAGCGCGTGCAGCCGCGCCGGCCGGTTGCGCCCGCTTTGTTCGGACGCTGCCACGATCACCCCTTGCCAGTGGGCCAGACGCTTTTCGGCACGTTCGGCCGACAGCCGCACCACGCTGCGCTGGGCCGCCAGGGGCTGGATCGCCGCCACGCCCAGTTCGACCGCCTTTTCGATGATCCAGTCCATCTTGGCCGCTTCCGGTAGCGCCTGTGCCAGTGTAATTTCGTACGGCAGCTCGCACTCGCGCGCCACGTGCGCCAGGATGCGCGCACTGGCGCGCTTCTTCTCGACGTCGGCCAGCTCTGCCAGGTATTCGCCGCCGTCGCCGTTAAACAGCGTCAGAGTCGCGCCCGGCTGCAGGCGTACCACCCAGGCGTGGTGGGCGACCGCGTCGGGCAGGGCGATGATGGCGCCGGCGGCGAGCGGCTGGGGGCAGTAGAAACGCGGCATGAAAGGTCCAGTCGGTCAGCGGTAATTACCGCGCATTTTAATTGGGCAGCTGCTGGTCTGGTAAAATAGTTGGCTAAGATATTGCTGCCCCGCCTTCGCTTCCCACTCTTACATCCTCACCAATTCGATCGATGAAACCTATGCAAACCACTACCCTGATGGCCAACGCGATTCGCGCGCTGGCAATGGACGCAGTCCAGAAAGCTAATTCCGGTCACCCCGGCATGCCGATGGGCATGGCCGACATCGCGGTGGCGTTGTGGGACGGTCACTACCGCCACAACCCGGCCAATCCGAAATGGGCCAACCGCGACCGCTTCCTGCTGTCGAACGGGCATGGATCGATGCTGCACTATGCGCTGCTGCACCTGACCGGCTACGCCGTGTCGATGGACGACATCAAGAGTTTCCGCCAGCTCCATTCGAAGACCCCGGGCCACCCGGAAGTCGACATCACGCCAGGCGTCGAGACGACCACCGGCCCGCTCGGCCAGGGCCTCGCCAACGCGGTCGGCATGGCCTTGTCGGAGTACTTGCTGGCGGCCCAATTCAACAAGCCCGGCCATGAAGTCGTCGACCACTTTACCTACGCCTTCCTTGGCGACGGCTGCCTGATGGAAGGCATCTCGCACGAAGTGTGTTCGCTGGCCGGCACCCTCGGCCTGAACAAGCTGATCGCGCTGTACGACGACAACGGCATCTCGATCGACGGCAAGGTCGAAGGTTGGTTTACCGACGACACGCCGCAGCGCTTCGCCGCCTATGGCTGGAACGTGATACCGGACGTCGACGGCCACAGCGTCGCGGCGGTCGACGCCGCGCTGGCGCAGGCGCGCAAGTCCGACAAGCCGACCCTGATCTGCTGCAAGACTGTGATCGGCAAAGGCGCGCCGAACCTGGAAGGCGGCGACAAGGTGCACGGCGCCGCGCTGGGCGACGCCGAAGTGGCGGCGGCGCGTACGCACCTGCTGTGGGATGCTGTGCCGTTCGACATCCCGGCCGCTGTGTACACCGCCTGGGACGCCAAGGAAAAAGGCGCCGCCCTCGAGGCGCAGTGGAATGCCAGCTTCGCCGCCTACCGCGCCGCGTTCCCGCAAGAAGCGGCCGAACTCGAGCGCCGCATGAGTGGCGAGCTGCCGGCCAACTTCGACGCGACCCTGGCCGCGGCAATCGCCGCCTGCGTCGACAAGAAGGAAACCATCGCCACCCGCAAGGCCAGCCAGAACGCGATCCAGGCGCTGGCGCCGGTGCTGCCTGAGTTCCTCGGCGGCTCGGCCGACCTGACCGGCTCGAACCTGACCAACTGGAAAGAATGCGTCGCGCTGCGCTCCGGCAAGCCGGGCAACCACATCAACTACGGCGTGCGCGAGTTCGGCATGAGCGCGATCATGAACGGCATCGCCCTGCACGGCGGCTTCATCCCGTTCGGCGCGACTTTCCTCACGTTCTCCGACTACAGCCGCAATGCGCTGCGCATGGCCGCGCTGATGAAGCTGCGTTCGATCTTCGTCTTCACCCACGATTCGATTGGCCTGGGCGAAGACGGCCCGACCCACCAGTCGGTCGAGCACGTGTCGTCGCTGCGCCTGATCCCGAACCTGGACAACTGGCGTCCGTGCGACACCGTCGAGACGATGGCCGCCTGGGGCGCCGCGGTGCGCCGCGCCGACGGCCCGTCGACCTTGATCTTCTCGCGCCAGAACCTGCCTTACCAGCAGCGCGACGCGCAGCAGATCGCCGACATCGCCCGTGGCGGCTACGTGCTGCAGGACGCGCCAGGCGCCAAGGTGATCCTGATCGCCACCGGTTCCGAAGTCGAGCTGGCCGTCAAGGCCGCCGCGGTACTGAAGGAGCAGGGCGTGGCGGCGCGCGTGGTGTCGATGCCGTCGACCGACGTGTTCGACCGCCAGGACTCGGCCTACAAGGCCAGCGTCTTGACGCGCGGCACGCCGCGTGTTGCTATTGAGGCTGGCGTGACCGATTTTTGGTATAAATATGTCGGTCTCGAAGGCGCCGTGGTCGGCATCGACACCTTCGGCGAGTCGGCGCCGGCGCCGGAGCTGTTCAAGCATTTTGGCTTTACCGTCGACAACGTCGTGGCCAAGGTCAAGCTGGTGACCGCAGCCTAGTTAAACAGGGAGCGGCGCCGGCGGTCCCGCCGGCGCCGCATGAACAAGGTTTTTTACTTATCAGGAGCAGAGAATGACGATCAAAGTTGCAATCAACGGTTATGGCCGCATCGGCCGCAATGTGCTGCGCGCGTTCTATGAAGGCGGCAAGAAGCAGGACATCCAGATCGTCGCCATCAACGACCTGGGCGACGCCAAGTCGAACGCCCACCTGACCCGCTACGATACGGCGCACGGCAAGTTTCCCGGCACCGTGACCGTCGAGGGCGACAACATGATCGTCAACGGCGATTCGATCCGCGTGTTCGCCCAGCGTAACCCGGCCGAAATCCCGTGGGGCGAGCTGGGCGTGGACGTCGTGCTCGAGTGCACCGGCTTTTTCACCACCAAGGAAAAAGCATCGGCCCACCTGAAGGGCGGCGCCAAGAAGGTCATCATTTCGGCGCCGGGCGGCAAGGACGTCGACGCCACCATCGTGTTCGGCGTCAACCAGGACGTGCTGAAAAGCTCCGACACGGTGATCTCGAATGCGTCCTGCACCACCAACTGCCTGGCGCCGCTGGTCAAGCCGCTCAACGACGCCATCGGCCTGGAAACCGGCCTGATGACGACGGTGCACGCCTACACCAACGACCAGGTGCTGTCGGACGTGATGCACGAAGACCTGCGCCGCGCCCGCTCGGCGACGATGAGCATGATCCCGACCAAGACCGGCGCTGCCGCCGCGGTCGGGCTGGTGCTGCCTGAACTGAACGGCAAACTCGACGGCTTCGCCATCCGCGTGCCGATTATCAACGTCTCGCTGGTCGACCTGACCTTCATCGCCAAGCGCGACACCACCGTCGAGGAAGTCAACCAGCTGATGGAACAGGCCGCCGCGTCGGGCCCGCTGCAAGGCATCCTGACGTACCAGACCGAGCCGCTCGTGTCGATCGACTTCAACCACAATCCGGCGTCGTCGAATTTCGATTCGACGCTGACCAAGGTATCGGGCCGCCTGGTCAAAGTGTCTTCATGGTACGACAATGAGTGGGGCTTTTCGAACCGCATGCTCGACACCACCGTGGCGCTGATGAACGCCAAGTAAGCATCGATCGTTTTGGCGGCCGTACTGGCTGCAGGCAAAAAAACCGGCGTATGCCGGTTTTTTTGTCGGTGCGCCCAGCATGGGCGCACTCCTGCGGGCGAAAGACCCGCCGCAAGCTGACCACAGTGAGCGAAGTGAAGCGCAACTGCATGAGGGTGACCGAGTGTGGGAAGGAAGCGTGGAGCATAAATCACGAGCCGATGTACAAGAACCGTCCCCTTCCTGGCGACGCCCCCGCCTTACGCCTGAAAGGGCGACAATGAAAAAAAATCGGAGCGCGGTCTCAGCAGAGGTCATAGTAGTTGGTGGTAGCGCCGGGAAGGCTCGACCCCATCGGCACAGGGTCAGCGCTGCTGCAAGGGGCGCTGACGACAGTGAACCTGCTGCGGGCGTTCAAGCGTGTGCGTGCCAACAAGGGAGCAGCTGGCGTGGATGGACTGGATATCGATCAGACCTCGCGGCATCGGGCAACCGCGTGGCCGTTGATGGCTGGTGCGCGCTTATTTGAACAGCGGCATCATGGATGGCGGGGTGGTGCAGTCGCGGACCGAAGGAACGCCGCCAAGGCGGACCACCCTATGCCGATCGAAATTCAACTGCTCACGTGGAATCGGCGTCTTAATTGCCAAGCGTGTACGGCCCGCGTATCGCAAATACAACAAACAGCACATTCTTGCATCCGCAGATGAGGTTCGATATGTGCGAACGGAAAAACTTCGTGCAAGATGTTATCGCTTCATGGAAACGGGCTATAAAGCCCGGCCTAGTCCAACACCATCGTAGAACCAGGGGAGAAATTTTGAATAAGCAACTCGTAGTCAAGCAGAGTGTCGTTGCCGTTGCGCTGGCACTCGGTTCGTCGCAGTTCGTGATGGCGCAGACCGCCAATGCCGCCGCCGAACCTGTCGTCCAGAAAGTCATCGTCACCGGTTCCAACATCAAACGCATTGAAGGCGAAACCGCCTCGCCGGTGACTGTGCTGCGCCGTGAAGACATCAAGGCCACCGGCGCCAACACCGTGCGCCAGGTGCTCGATACACTGACCTCGTTCGACACCGGCACGTTGCGCGACGACGGCAACGCGAACAGCTTTGCGCGTGGCGCTTCGGGCGCTTCGATGCGCGGCCTGGGCAAGGGCGCGACGCTGGTGCTGGTCAATGGCCGTCGCGTCTCCAACTACGCCTTCGCCGACGGCGGCAAGGAAGTGTTCGTCAACGTCGACTCGATTCCGGCCGACGTCATCGAACGTGTCGAAGTGCTCAAGGATGGCGCCTCGGCGATCTACGGTTCCGACGCGATGTCGGGCGTGATCAACATCATCACCCGCAACACCTACGAAGGGCTGCGCCTTAGCGCCAGCATCGAGCGCAATCAGAGCGTCTCGTTCGGCGGCCAGCAGACAGCCGGCATCGCCGGCGGCATGGGCAACCTCGAGCGCGACGGCTTCAACGTCTTCGCCAACCTCGAAGCGTACCAGCGCAAGGGCTACATGCAGTCGGAAATCATCGGCGAGTTCGCGCCTTGGCACCGCAAGTACGTCAATCCTGCATTCGGCGATCCGAGCGTGTTTTCGTTCCCGGGCAACCTGAACGAGCCGAAGGGCGGCGCCAACCCGACGGCGCTGCGCAAGGCGGTCGCTTCCTGCCCGGCCGAGCGCATCAACGCTGGCGGCCTGTGCACCAGCGACCTGACCGGCATCACCCAGTCCTCCGACGGCGCCGAGCGCCTCAATTTCTTTAGCCAGGCTCGTTTCAAGCTCGGCAGCGAAGTGCGCGGTTTTGCCGAAGTGTCGTACTCGAAGACTCGTACCGATTACCGCTCACTGCCGTATGCAACCAGCGCGGGTTCGCCGACCAACTGGTTCGACGGCAATACCAAGACATCGCAGTCGGCAGCCAAGCCGAAACTGGCGGTGGGCAACCCTGCCAACCCGTTCCCGTTCCCAGTCGGCATCGATTATCGCTTCATGGATAATCTCGACATGTGGGTCAGCCCTTCTGAAGCGAACCAGTACCGCGTGATGGCAGGCCTGAACGGCACCTTCGCCCGCGGCTGGGAGTGGGAAGTCGCCGGTGGACGCGTTGGCGCCGATGCGACATCGCGCGACCACGGCGCCGAGCGCACCGCCATGCCGGCGGCGGTCGCCAGCGGCGAATACAAGATCGGCGGGCCGAACAGCCCAGAACTTCTGGCGCGCATGTTCCCGGTTATCGGCACCGACGCCAAGCTGTCGCAGGACTGGGTCGACGGCAAGATCAACGGCGAACTGATGGCGCTGCCGGGCGGCCCGCTGTCGTTCGCCCTCGGCGGTGAAGTGCGTCGCGAAAGCATGTACGTCAAGTCGACCGACAACGTGGTCAACGCCCAGATCATCGGTCGTGGCTCGCTGTGGATCGATGGCCAGCGCAACCTGTCGGCCGCGTTCCTCGAATTGAACGCGCCGCTGACGAAAAAGCTCGAGGTGAACGGCGCAGTGCGCATGGACAAGGCTGACGGCTTCGACGCCCATCTGTCTCCTAAGCTGGGCGTGCGTTATGTCGTCATGCCGAAACTGTTGCTCCGCGGCACCTTGGCGGGCGGCTTCCGCGCGCCGAACATCCCTGAAACGTTGGGCAAGGTGGGTCTGACCGGCTTTTTCAACAGCACCCTGGACCCGCGTCGTTGCGATACCGCCACCGCGATTCGCGACATCCTGAAAAACGGCAACACCAACGACAAGAGCGACGCAACCGTTGCCTACAACTCGGGCTGCCTGACCTCGATCCCGGCGATGATCTCGTCGAGCAAATCGCTCAAGCCGGAAACGTCGAAGAGCCTGACGCTTGGCATGGTGATGGAGCCGGCCCGCAACGTCAATCTCGCCATCGACTACTTCCGCATCGAGCGTAACGACGAGATCGCGTACCGCGCGGTGTCCTATGTGCTGGAGCGCGAAAGCAAGCCGGAATACGCCAAACTGTTGGTGCGCAACCCGGTCAGCGATACCGACCGTCGCCTGACCGACCGCGCCAACCAACTGCAGCCAGGCGCCAATCTGGCCTTTGCGGTCGGCAATATCCAGTCGCTGCTGCTCAATTACGAGAACTTCGGCAAGACGGAGACCACCGGCGTCGATATCGACTTGTCGACCCGGTTCAGCGGCGCCTATGGCACCGTGAATATGGGCCTGATGACCACCGTCGCGCTGGCATATCGCAACTGGGATATCGATGCAAATAAATATCGCCCGAACACGATCGGCCTGCGCGGCAACCCGAAGTACACGTCGGTATTTAGCACGGTCTGGAAGAAGGGCGATTTCGCGACGTCGCTGCGGTTTACCCGCTTGTCGCGTACGGAGCTGAACTTTGACGAGACCGACCAGGCAACCTGGAACGTGGCTGGCTGCAAGGCGCGCATCAAGCCGACCGACGATCTGCCATGCTACATGGGCGTTTCGGTACGTGCCGACATCAACGTCTCGTACACCGGTTTCAAGAACACCCGCCTGTCGATGAACATCCGCAACGCCGGGGTGGAATCGGCGCCGGTTGACCTGCGTGGTGGTTATGCGATTCGTCCACGGTCGATCAAGCTCGCCGCGGAATACGCGTTCTGAAAACCCGCTTACCGCCCGCTGCACCGGGGCGTGAGCAAAAAAACCGGCCATGCGCCGGTTTTTTTTCGTCCCATTTTGTTCCCGTCGCCGCCCTGAGTGTGCGCAAACAACGCGCGCGCCCGCCTGCTACCTTGGTTTAGAGGCCATGACGCGAGCGGAGGAGCGATGAACGTGCTGATGATAGGGGCTGGCAACGCGGGCTGCGCATTGGCTGCCGTGCTGGCGCAGGATGATCACCGCGTCGCGCTGCTCAAGACGTCGCATGCGCTGCACGACGAACATTTCGAGCGCATCGCCGCCAGCGGCCGCATCGAGGTCGTCAGCAATCCCGACGGCGGCGAGCGCAGCACGGCGCCGCTGGCGCTGGCCACGCGCGACGTCGCCGCCGCATTCGACGTCACGCCCGACCTGGTGATGATCACCACCCAAACCAGCTGCCACGCCGACGTCGCGCGCCTGATCGGGCCCTGGCTGCAGCCGCACCAGCTGGTGCTGCTGGCGCCCGGTTACCTCGGCGCCTGCTACTTCCTGCCGTACCAGGCGCGGGTGCCGTTCCTGCTCGCCGAAGGCGAGAGCCTTCCCTACGACGCCCGCCTGCTGGCGCCCGGCGTCGTCAACATCCTCTACCGCAACACCCGCAACGCGCTGGCGTTCCTGCCGCGCGCCCGCAGCGCCGAGGGCCTGGCGTTGGCCGCGCGTTTCTTCCCCACTTACGTTGCGGTGCGCACCAATCTGGTCGAATCGGCCATGCACAATCCGAACCTGGTGGTGCACACGCTGGGCACCTTGCTGTCGGCCAGCCGCATCGAGTTTTCCAAGGGCGAGTTCTGGATGTACCGCGAGGCGTTCACGCCGTCGGTGCTCGCGCTGCTGGCGCGGCTTGACGCCGAAAAAAACGCCGTCATCGCCGCCACTGGTGGCACGCCGTCGCCGTATTTCGACGAATGCCGCTTCCGCAACGAGCCTGACCTGACCGTGCCGGCGCTGGAGGTATTTCGCCGCTACGCCCGCGAGGGCGGACCGAAGGGGCCTTCGACGATGCAAACGCGCTTCATCACCGAAGACGTGCCGATGGGGCTGGGGCTGCTGGCGTCGATCGGCCGCTTGATGGGCGTGGCCACGCCGGTGGCCGAAGCGCTGATCGTCGTCGCCGGCGGCCTGCTCGGACGCGATTTCGGCGCCGAGTCGCGCACCCTTGCCAGGCTCGGCTTGTCCGGCAGCGCCGACGCGTTCAGGCGCGCCATCAACGGTTAAGGGCGAACGCCATGGGCTTCCAGGATCGCCTGCTGCGTTGCTACTACGCCAGTCGCGCTTGGGTGCCGGCGCGCTGGCTGTACCACCCGGACTACTTTCACGTGCGCAAGCTGCTGGCCGCCGATCCGCAGCGGCGCCGCGCCGCGGCCGAACACCGGCTGCGCCACGTGCTTGCCAGCGCGGCCGTGCATGTGCCGTTCTACCGCCGCAGCGTGCGCCTTAGCGCCGCCGAGCTGGCGCACGAGGCGCCGTGCGAGCTGCTGCAGCGCTTTCCCTACCTGGAAAAGGCGCAGGTGATGGCGTGCCAGCACGACTTCCTCGACGAGCGCGCCGACACCCTCCGGCTCCACTACGCCACCAGCGGCGGCTCGTCGGGGCAGGGCATCGGCCTGTGGCGCAGCAAGCGGCTGGCCGACATCGAAAAAGCCTTTTTTGCCCACGAATGGGGACAGTTCGGTTTTAGCGCCGACAAGGCGCGCATTTTGCGCATCGGCGCCGACGCGCGCCGGCTCGCGCATCAGGGACCGGTGCGGGTGGTCGGCAACCGCCTGATGCTCTCGCCTTACCACCTGACGCCACGCCACCGCGGCGACATCGTCGCCGCCATCGCGCGCTTCCGGCCGCGCTACATCCACGCCTATCCGAGTTCGGCGGCGGCGCTGGCCGAGATGATCGATCCGGCCGCGCTCGATCTACAGGTGCGCGCCGTGCTGCTGGCGTCCGAGCCGGCCACGCGCCAGCAGCTCGCCACCATCGGCGCGCGCTTCGCCTGCCCGGTGTCGGTCTGCTACGGCCTGGCCGAGCGCACCAGCCTGGCGTTTGCCGGCCACCGCGACGGCATTACCGGCCCGTACCGCTTCGAGCCGCTGTACGCGCTGCATGAAAACCGCGACGCCGGCGAGCGCAGCGAAATCGTCGGCACCTCGCTGTGGAACGACCTGATGCCGCTGATCCGCTATTGCAGCGACGACTTCGGCGCCATCGGCGCCGACGGCGTGTGCGTCTCGATCGACGGGCGCCGCCAGCAGTTCCTGGTGGCGCGCGACGGCACCCGCATCCCCGGCCTGTCGATCGTCATCGACGAAGCGACCTGGGACTTCGTGCGGCTGTACCAGGTGCGCCAGCGGGTCGCCGGCGCGATCACGCTGTGCGTCGTGGCGCGCTACCGGCGCCTGTCGGAGCAGCAGAAACGCTTTGTGCTCGACGCCCAGCTGCGCCGCTGGGGCGGCTGGTTCGACATCGCCATCGAGGAAGCCGACGACATTGCGCTGGCGCCGAACGGCAAGCGCCAGCTGGTGGTCAGTGAATTGGGGAGTGCGTGATGCCGTTCGCCGACGTCGTCCACAGACCGTCGTTTCTTGCCATTGGCCGAATCGACTTGCCGCCTGCCCCGCAACGACGAACTAACAATGGTTCGCCTTCACTGCCCGAACATCGCTTTCCACAGCATCACCACCTGCGCCGCGTGTTTCGCCACCAGCGCCGGCTCGACCCGCGCATTGTCCTGCCCCTGCAGGCGCACCTGGTGCTGCAGCTTGCGCATCGCCCGGTAGGCGTCGCCGACCGCCGCCGCCAGCGCCGCATCGATCAGCCCCAGCTCGCCGCACAGCTTGAGCAGCGCGATGTTGCCGGTGTTGGCCGTCAGCTGCGGATACTGGTGCGCATGGCGCAGCACCAGGTACTGCACCATGAATTCGATGTCGATCATGCCGCCGGCCTCCTGCTTCAGGTCGAACAGGCCGTCGCGGCTCCGCGATGCCTCGTGCATGCGCGCGCGCATCTTCAGCACTTCATCGCGCAGCTGAGCGGCCTGGGCGTCGCGGTCCTTGCGCAGCACCTGCTCGCGGATCGCCGCGAAGCGCGCGCCGATGGCGGCGTCGCCGGCGCAAAAGCGCGCGCGCGTGAGCGCCTGGTGTTCCCACACCCACGCCGAGCTGTCCTGGTAGCGCTCGAACGCGGCCACCGACGACACCAGCATGCCCGAGGCGCCATCCGGACGCAGCGCCGTGTCGACGTCGAACAGGATGCCGGCCGAGGTGTGCGCCGTCATCCAGGTAATGAAGCGCTGCGCCAGCTTGGCGTAGTTGCCCGGCCCCTCCTGGTCGTCGTCGTCGAACAGGAAGATGACGTCGAGGTCGGAAATGTAGCCCAGTTCCTTGCCGCCCAGTTTGCCGTAGGCGATCACCGCGAACTGCGGCACTGGCCGGTGGCGCGCGGCGATCGTCTCCCACGCCGCCTGGATGGTGGCGTCGACAATCAGATCGGCCAGCGCCGACAGGTAGTCGGCCAGCCGCTCGACCGTCAGTTCGCCGGCCAGGTCCTGCGCCAGCAGGCCGAACAGCTGCGCGTGGTGGGTCTCGCGCAAGATGTCCATCTGGCGCTCGGTGTCGCCAGCGGCGCCATCGAGCTGCTCGCGCAGCTGCGCCGCCAGCGCCTGGTAGTCCGGCGTGGCGTCGCGCTGGTGGTCGTCGAGCAGTTCGTCGAGCAGGATCGGATGCTGCGCCAGGAACGTCGCCGCCCAGCCGCTGGCGTTCATCATGCGGATCACGCGCTCGAGCGTGTGCGGGTATTCGGTCAGCAGCGACAGGTAGGCCGAGCGGCGCGCAATGGCTTCGAAGAAGTCGAGCAGGCGCCCCAGCGTCGCGCTGTGGCTGCCGACGCCGGCCTCCGTGACGACGCGAACGATCAACGGCAGCGCCGCATTGAGCAGCGCCAGCAGGCGCGTGCGGCTCGCCTCGGGCAGCGCCTGCAGCCGCGGCGCCTGCCAGGTGCCCATCACGCGCTTGGCGGCGCCGGCGGCGTCGTCAAAACCGAGGCTGGCCAAGCGCGCCTCGATCGAGGCGCGGTTGTCGAGGTCGGCGTTGGCGTCGCTCGAGTGCGGATTGACGCTGTCGTCGCTCGATTCGCTCTTGTCGCTGAAGATGGCGTCGAACTGGCCGGCGACGAAGGCGCGGTGCGCGGCCAGCTCGGCCAACAGCGCGTCCACGCTCGGCAGCTTCATCATGCGCGCAATGACCGCGCGGTCAGCGTCGCTGGCCGGCAAGGTATGGGTCTGGGCATCGTCGAGGTATTGCAGGCGGTGCTCGAGGTTGCGCAGGAACGTGTAGGAGGCGAGCAACTGCAAGGTGGTGTCGGCCGGCAACAGTTCCTTTTCGGCCAGCACGCGCAAGGTGGTGCGGGTCGAGCGTTCGCGCAGCGCGGCGTCGCGCCCGCCGCGGATCAGCTGGAACACCTGGGCCAAAAATTCGATCTCCCTGATGCCGCCGCGCCCGAGCTTGACGTTGTTGCTGCGGTCCGGGTGCAGCCGCTCCTGGCGGTCGACCTCGGCGCGGATCTGGCCGTGCATGGTGCGGATGGCGTCGATGACGCCAAAATCGAGGTAGCGGCGAAACACGAACGGGCGCACGATGGCGTCGAGCGCGGCGATGTCGACCGCTTCGCCCGTCACCGCGCGCGCCTTGACCCAGGCGTAGCGTTCCCATTCGCGGCCCTGCACGATCAGGTAGTTTTCCACCATGTTCAGGCTCGCCACCAGCGGCCCGGAGGCGCCGTTCGGCCGCAGCGCCATGTCGACCCGAAACACGAAGCCGTCCTCGATCACTTCCGACAGCGCGGCGATCAGTTTCTTGCCCAGGCGAGCGAAAAACTCGTGGTTCGACAGCGCGCGCTGGCCTGCCTGCGCTTGCGTGTCGCCGTCCTCCGGGTAGACGAAGATCAGGTCGATGTCGGACGAGACGTTCAGTTCGCCGCCACCTTGCTTGCCCATGGCCAACACCATCATCTGCTGCGGCAGGCCCGATTCGGCGCCCGTCGGCATGCCGTGCAGCGCCACCAGCTCGTCCATCGCGGCAGCCAGCGCGGTGCGGATGGCGAAGTCGGCCAGCGCCGTCATCGCCGCCACTATTTCGGCCAGGTCGGCCTGGCCGTCGAGGTCGCGGCGGATGATCGCCGCCACCAGCAGGTTGCGCAGGCGCCGCAGCGCACGCGGCAGCGGCAGCGCGCCGGCCGCCGCCTCATGCGCCAGCGCCGCGCCAAGATCGAGCCGGTCGAGCGATAATCTGGACAGTTCCTCGACCCGCGCCGCGCGGCCCGGATCGGCGTCGAGCCAGCGTTGATAGAAGCGCGACGACAGGGCCTGCGAAGTTGGGGGCATGGAATGGTCCGGCAGCGTGAAAAGTGGAGTTCGGGAAAGCTGCTATGCGGTAGAATTGGGCCGCCCGATCTTCCCCGGTCGGTACGATGGTAAAGGGGCGGCGACGTTGGCGCAAGCGCTGTCGTCCTTCATGAGGGTTTTACCCGTTTGTTCAACGCGCCGCTGCGTGCACGCGCAGCTGAATTCACCGCAAGCGAGATATTGGTCTGACGATGCACAACCCGGATACCGCAGACGTGGCCGCAGTCGCCGGCGTCGCCCCACACCTGCCGCTGGCAGAGCGCTGGCGCCGGGTCCGTGCGGCTTATCGCATCTGCAACCTGGCCTCGCACCACATTCTCGGCTTCACCGTCAAGCTGGCGCTGCTGTTCTACTTCACGCTGGCGGTCGTGTTCCTGATGGTGCGCTACGCCATCTTGCCAAATATCGACTATTACAAGGGCGACATCGAGCGGCTGGCCGGCCGCGCGCTCGGCAACCCGGTGTCGATCGCCCGCATCTACGCCTCTTGGGACGGGCTGCGGCCGAACCTGTTCCTCGGCGACGTCGTCGTGCGCGACCCGCAGGGCCGCGCGGCGCTGACGTTGCCGAGCGTGTCGGCCACGCTGGCCTGGTGGAGCCTGCTGGCCGGCGAGGCGCGCTTCGAAACGCTCGACATCATCCGTCCGACCCTCGACGTGCGGCGCGACGCGCGCGGCAAGCTGACCGTGGCCGGCCTGTCGCTCGACGGCGCCGGCGGCGGCGCCCCCAACGACTGGCCGCTGCGCCAGCGCCAGATCGTCATCCGCGAAGGCCAGGTGCGCTGGACCGACCAGCTGCGCGGGGCGCCAGAACTGGCGCTGGCCAACGTCAGCCTGCTGCTGCAAAACACCTGGAATCGCCACCGCATCGCGCTGCACGCCACGCCGCCGGCGTCGCTGGCGCAGCCGTTCGACCTGCGCGCCGACTTCACCCATCCGCGCTTTGCCGCCAACCGCGCCGACGTCAAGCTGTGGAAAGGCGAGCTGTACGCCGACTTGCGCGAGACCGACCTGGCCGGCTGGAAGGCGTACGTCGACTACCCGTTCGAACTGACCCAGGGCAAGGGATCGGTGCGCGCCTGGCTGTCGCTCGACCATGCCAAGCTGGCCGGCTTTACCGCCGACGTCGCGCTGGCCGGCGTCAAGGCCCGGCTCGGCAAGGACTTGCCGCCGCTCGACCTGGCGCGCGTCAGCGGGCGCCTGTCGGCGCGCGAGGAGTTCCCGGCCGGCGTCGAAGACGGCACCCCGACCTTCGGCAGCCACGGCCACAGCGTCACGCTGGACAATTTTTCGGTACAGACCGAGGACGGCCTGACCTTGCCGCCGACCACCATGTCCGAGTCGTTTACGCCGGCGCGCGGCGGGCGGCCGGAAAGATTTGTCGTCAGCGCCCGCGCGCTCGACCTGGCGATGCTGGCCCAACTGGCCGAGCAACTGCCGATCAGCGCAAACCGGCGCGCGATGCTCGACGACTTCGCCCCGCGCGGCAAGCTGCTCGATTTTTCCGCCGAATGGGAAGGCCGCTACCCGGCCATCGCCACCTACCGCGTCAAGGGCAAGCTCGACAAGCTCGGCCTGAAGGCCCAGCCGGCCCATCCGGCCCGCGCCAAAACCGCCACAGCCGAGGCGGTGGCGGCCATGCCGGCCATTCCCGGCTTCGACAACCTGACCGGCACCATCGACGCCAGCGACAAGGGCGGCAGCATCGCCATCGACGCCGAAAAGCTGGTGCTGCAGCTGCCGACCTGGTTCGCCGATCCGGCGATGCCGTTCGACGCGCTCAAGATGCAGGCGCGCTGGTCGTATCCGAAGGGCGAGCAGTTGGCGCTGCAGCTGGACTCGATGAGTTTTTCGCAGGGTGCGCTGAAAGGCACCCTGGCCGGCAGCCACCTGATGCCACTAGTGGCGGGCAAGGGACTCGGCACGGCCGACCTGAACGGCACGCTGACCGGGTTCCAGATCAATACCATCGACCGCTACTTGCCGCTGCAGACCAAGCCAACCCTGCGCGCCTGGCTGACCGGCGCGCTGCAGGACGGCGTGGCGCAGGACGTCACGGTGCGCTTGCGCGGCGAGCTGGCGCAGTTCCCGTTTCGCGCCGACAGTGCCGGCGAGCGCGCGCGCGGCGAATTCCGCGTCGCCGGTCACATCGAGAATGGCCAGCTGAACTACACGCCCGGCCATCCGGCCAAGGACGGCAAGTCGCCGCTGTGGCCGCTCGCCGAGAAGATCAACGGCAGTATCCTGTTCGACCGCACGCGGATGGAAATCAAGGCCGACAGCGCCACCACCGGCGGCGTGGCGCTGTCGGCCGTCAAGGCGGTGGTGCCGGACCTGGCCTCGCACGACATGCAGCTCGAGATCGACGGCAACGCCGCCGGACCGATGCAGGAATTCCTGCGCTACGTCGCCGCCAGCCCGGTGCTCGACTGGATCGGCCGCTTCACCGAAGACACCCGGGCGTCGGCCAATGCCCGCCTGGCGCTCAAGCTGCGCATGCCGATGGCGCACCTGCACGACACCAAGGTGCAGGGCAGCTTGCAGATGATCAACAACGACGTCGTGCTGTTCGACGACTTGCCGCCGCTGCAGGCGGCGATCGGAAAGATCGATTTTACCGAGCGCGGCGTCAGCCTGAACGGCGTCGGCGCCAGCTTCATGGGCGGGCCGCTGGCGCTGACCGGTGGCACCCAGCCCGGCGGCGGCATCCTGATCAAGCTGGCCGGCGCGATGACCGCCGAAGGCATGCGCAAGGCGTGGCCGGCGCCGGCGATGCAGCGCTTCGGCAGCCACTTCAGCGGCGGCGCCCGCTACACCGGCTCGGTGGCGGTCAAGGACCGCCAGCTGCAGGTGATGGTCGACTCCACCCTGGCCGGGCTCGGCCTGTCGTTCCCGGCGCCGGCCAGCAAGCCGGCCGCGTCGGACGCGATGCCGTTGCACTTCGTGCTGACCGGCAGTCCCGTCACCGACAGCGGGCTCGGGCGCGACGACATCCGCGTCTCGCTCGGCTCGGCCATCGCGGCGCGCTACCAGCGCCAGCGCCAGGGCCGCGGACCGTGGAGCGTGGTGCGCGGCGGCATCGGCGTCAATGTGCCGGCCCCCGAGCCCGACAGCGGCGTGACGGTCAACGTCAACACCAAGGCGCTCAACGTCGACCAGTGGATCGCGCTTGGCAGCGCGATCGCCGGTCCCGGCCCGGCCGTTGCAGCCGCCGCCGCGGCGCCGGCCGACGCCAGCGCGGCGGTGCCGGCGGCGCCCGGCCTGGCCCAATACGTCGTGCCCGACGTGATGGCCGCGCGCGCTGGTGAACTGATCGTGGCCGACCGCAAGCTCGACAACGTCGTGGTCGGCGCCACCCACCAGAAGGGCAGCTGGCAGGCCAACATCGATTCGCGCCAGGCGTCCGGCTACGTGACGTGGAACGAGGGGCCGAGCGGGCAGGGACTGGGCAAGGTGACGGCGCGGCTGTCGTCCCTGATCATCCCCGAATCGGCCGCCGCCGACGTCAAGGACCTGCTCGAGAACAAGAGCGCGACGGCAAGCATTCCCGCGCTCGACATCGTCGCCGAGCGCTTCGAGCTGTTCAACAAGCAGCTGGGCCGGCTCGACTTGCAGGCCAGCAACGAGAAAGCGCTGGCCGGGCGCGAGTGGCGCATCAACCGGCTCAGCCTGGCCAATCCGGACGGCGACCTGAAGGCCACCGGCAAGTGGCTGACCAGGGATGGCAATAGCAACACCAACCTCAATTTCACCATCGACATCGCCGACGCCGGCCGCCTGCTGGACCGCTTCGGCTTTCCCGACACGCTCAAGCGCGGCAAGGGCAAGCTGTCGGGCGACCTGTCCTGGATGGGGCTGCCGTATTCGCTCGACATCCCGACGCTGTCCGGGCAGATCCAGATGAACGTCGAAGCGGGCCAGTTCCTCAAGCAGGACCCGGGCGCGGCCAAGCTGCTTGGCGTGCTGAGCCTGCAGGCGCTGCCGCGCCTGCTCAAGCTCGACTTCCACGACGTCTTTTCGGAAGGCCTGGCGTTCGACGGCATCAGCGCCAACGCCATCATCACGCGCGGCGTGCTCAAAACCGACAACCTGAAAATGCATGGCGTCGCCGCCACCGTGCTGATGGACGGCACTGCCGACATCGCCAACGAATCGACCAACCTGCACGTGGTGGTGATCCCCGAATTCAATCTCGGCACCGGCCCGCTGGTGTATGCGCTGGCGGTCAATCCGGTGGTCGGCATCGGCAGCTTCCTGGCGCAACTGTTCCTGCGCGCACCGATGATGAAGGCGCTGACCTACCACATGCAAATCATCGGGCCGTGGAAGGCGCCGGTCATTACCAAGCTCGACCGCAACGCGCTGCCGGCGACGGCCACCAACAAGTAAGCACACAACAGGAGTAGCGCATGACGACAGTGGCAGCCATCCAGATGGTCTCGACGCCCGACGTGGCGGAAAACATTGCCAGCGCCACGCGCCTGGTGGGCGAGGCGGCCGCCGCCGGCGCCACGCTGGTCAGCCTGCCCGAGTACTGGCCCATCATGGGCATGAGCGACACCGACAAGGTGGCGCATGCCGAGCAGATCGGCGACGGGCCGATCCAGCAGTTCATGGCCGACGCCGCGCGTGAGCACGGCATCTGGCTGATCGGCGGCACCTTGCCGCTGGTCTCGAACGACGCCGCCAAGGTAATGAACACCACGCTGGTGTACGGGCCGGACGGCCAGCCGGCGGCGCGCTACGACAAGATGCACCTGTTCGGCTTCGACAAAGGCGACGAATCGTACGACGAGTCGCGCACCATCGTGCCGGGCGCGGCGGTCGGCACCTTCGAGGCGCCGTTCGGGCGCGTCGGCTTGTCGGTATGCTACGACCTGCGCTTTCCCGAGCTGTACCGCGCGATGGGCGAATGCGCGCTGATCGTCGTGCCGGCCGCCTTCACCCACACCACCGGCCTGGCCCACTGGGACGTGTTGCTGCGCGCGCGCGCCATCGAAAACCAGTGCTACGTGCTGGCCGCGGCGCAAGGCGGGCGCCACCAGAACGGGCGCCGCACTTACGGGCACAGCATGCTGATCGACCCGTGGGGCGAAGTCAAGGCCTGCCTGGCCGAGGGCGAGGGCGTCATTAGCGGCGAGCTGGACGCCGACTTCCTCGCCGGCGTGCGCGAAAGCTTGCCTGCGCTCAAGCATCGCCGGCTGTGACACGGTGCGAACAGGCTGACTATGGCACAATGCCTGCATCACTACTGAAGGACCTGCACAATGACTCCATTTGAACCGAACCTGACGACCCTGGCGGTGGCGCGCGACGTATTGCTGACGCCCTTTGGCCTTGACGAATCGAAGCTGCTGAAGGCGCTCGGGACGATGTTTACGCACAAGGTCGACTACGCCGACCTGTATTTCCAATTTACCAAGAGCGAAGGCTGGAGCCTGGAAGAAGGCATCGTCAAGACCGGCAGCTTTTCGATCGACCAGGGCGTCGGCGTGCGCGCCATTTCCGGCGACAAGACGGCGTTCTCGTACTCCGACGAAATCTCCGAAGCAGCGCTGCTCGAAGCGGCCGCCGCCACACGCACCATCGCGCGCGTCGGCAGCGGCAAGATCAAGATTGCCACGGCCACCCAGCCGGTCGGCGGTCGCTCGCTGTATTTGCCGAACGACCCGCTGGAGTCGCTCGACGCCACCGCCAAGGTCAAGCTGCTCGAACGCGTCGAAAAGATGGCGCGCGCCAAGGATCCGCGCGTGGTTCAGGTAATGGCCGGCCTGGCCGGTGAATACGACGTGGTGCTGGTGGTGCGCAGCGACGGCGTGCTGGCGGCCGACATACGCCCGCTGGTGCGCGTGTCCGTCACCGTTATCGTCGAGCAGGACGGGCGCCGCGAGATGGGCTCGTCCGGCGGCGGCGGGCGCTACAACTACGCCTACTTCGACGACACCATCCTCGAGCAATACGCCACCGAAGCGGTCAAGGCCGCGGTGGTCAACCTCCACGCGCGTCCGGCCCCGGCCGGACCGATGACGATCGTGCTCGGACCTGGCTGGCCAGGCATCTTGCTGCACGAAGCGATCGGCCACGGCCTCGAGGGCGACTTCAACCGCAAGGGCTCGTCGGCGTTTTCCGGCCGCATCGGCGAACGGGTGGCGGCCAAGGGCGTCACCGTGGTCGACGACGGCACCTTGCAGAATCGCCGCGGTTCGCTCAACATCGACGACGAAGGCAACCCGACCCAGTGCACCACCTTGATCGAGGATGGCATCCTGAAAGGCTACATCCAGGACACAATGAATGCGCGCCTGATGAAGATGCCGGTGACCGGCAACGCGCGGCGCGAATCGTTCGCCCACCTGCCGATGCCGCGCATGACCAACACCTACATGCTCGGCGGCGACAAGGATCCGGAAGAAATCCTGGCGTCGGTCAAGAATGGCCTGTACGCGGTCAATTTCGGCGGCGGCCAGGTCGACATCACCAACGGCAAGTTCGTCTTCTCCGCGAGTGAAGCGTACATGATCGAAAACGGCAAGGTGACCTACCCGGTCAAGGGCGCCACCCTGATCGGCAACGGTCCTGACGTGCTGAACCGCGTGTCGATGATCGGCAACGACATGCGCCTCGATTCCGGCGTCGGCGTGTGCGGCAAGGAAGGCCAGAGCGTGCCGGTCGGCGTCGGCCAGCCGACCTTGCGCATCGACGGCGTGACGGTCGGCGGCACCGCCTGACGTGCAGGGAGTGGCCAGCAGTACAGAAAAAGCCCGGATATCCGGGCTTTTTGTTGTCCGTCTCGACAATACATCGCTGCCCTGCGAGGGCAATGTACTCGCACACTTAGTGCGCCTGACAAGACCCATTTCTTGCTCGTCGAGCAACGAACTCGTACACTGGGTCGTACCGACCGTCCGCTATCGGCGGCCAACAGCGGACTGTGAACACCATTTAACCTTCAAGGATGCCGCCCCATGAATCACGCCCTCACGATTTCCGTGCCGCACCTTCACACAGAACGGCTGACGCTTCGGGAATACCATGTCGGAGAATCATCCCGGCGTGTTGCCGAGCGCCTGGGAATGACGTACGAAATGAAAACTGAGCTGAACGGCAAGGGAATCAATAGTTATATGCTTGAGCATATGTGAGTCAGCTGCGATCGGCAAAGCCGATGTCCGCTTTGGCTCGGCGCGGACGTTCGCCTTCTCGACTACGGTTACCCTGCTGGCACGACCTGGCGCGCTTGCTGCGCCGGCGGCGAGCGAGCATCGATCTTGGCGGCGCTGACAACCGGCGCCTCGAACTCAAAACCGACCGCGTCGTGGACCTGCCACCCCCCTTCGGCCTTCAGGCTCAGCACATGGGTGTGGTGACGCAGCACGGCGCCGCGGTGGGCAATGCTGATGAGGGTGGTGCCGCGCTCGCGCAGCAGCGCGTACAGCGATGCTTCGTTTCCACTGTCGAGCGCGCTTGTCGCCTCGTCCAGGATGACGATGCTCGGCGCATGCACCAGCACGCGGCCGAACGCCAGGCGCTGCTGCTCGCCGACCGACAACAGCTTTTCCCAGTCATGCACGGCGTCCAGGCCGCCCACGCGCTCGGCCAGCTGCGGCAGATGCACCGTCTCGAGGATGTCCGCCAGTTGCTCGTCGCTCAGGTCTGAGTGCGCGCTGGGGTAGATGAGCTGGCTGCGCAGCGTGCCCGCTTGCAGATAGGGCTGCTGCGGCAGAAAAAACAGGTCGGTCAGCGGCGGATGGTGAATCACGCCGCTGCCGTTGTTCCACAAGCCCGCAATTGCCCGCAACAGCGAGCTTTTGCCGCAGCCGCTATCGCCGGTAATGAGCAGCGCGTCGCCAGGCTTCAAGTCAAGCGTCAGCTCCTTGATCAGCACGCGCGCAGACTGCGGCGGATACACCGTGAGCGATTCTAGCGACAGTTGCTCCGCTGGACGGCGTTCGATGCGCGCTTGCTTGTCATCGACAACCTGCTTGGTTGCGATATTCGGCAGCACCAGATTGGACAAGGCCTGCAGGCGGTCAATTCCGGCCACGAAGCGGCTCAGGCTCTCGAAGTTATCGACAATGACGCCCACTGCGGACAGTACGGCGGTAAAGGCGCCCGCCGCCGCGATCGCCCGGCCCACTTCCAACCTGCCCGACAATACGGCTTCAGCCAGAATCACGCTCGGCAGCACCAAATCGAGCCGGCTGAAGGCGCGCTGGAACAAGTTCAGCGCCCGCTGCTTCTTGATCAGCCTGGCAAAATTTTCGATCACCTTGTTGAACTTGCTGTCGATGTGCGCACGTTCCTGTTTCTCACCGCGGTAAAAGGCGATCGATTCGGCATTTTCGCGCAAGCGCATCAGGCTGAAGCGGAAATCGGCCTCGCGCCGCAGTTGTGCGAAATTGAGGTGGATCAGCGGATTGCCGAACACCCAAAGGGCGACGACGGTGCCCATCAGCGCGTACACGGCCAGCACGCCCACCAGCAAGTGCGAGATCGACCACAGCACGGCGCTGAAAGCGACCAGCTGCATGAACGAGCCGAGGAAAATGAGCAGGAAGTGAATCGACCTTCCGGTGAAACTGTTGATGTCCTCGCTGATGCGCTGGTCGGGATTGTCGATCTCGCCCTCGGTTCCGAGCTCGTAGTATTTGCGCCCTTTCAGATAGCCGTCGAGGAAGCGGCCAGTGAGCCAGCGCCGCCATTTGTTGGCAAAGAGGTCGCGCATGTAGTAGTAGAACGCGTAGATCGGCACGGCGAAGGCGAGCACGAACAGGCAGGCGCGTACCGACTTCCAGAAGCGGTCGGCATCCTTGCCCGCCAGCGCAGACGTCATCTCTCCCGCCTGGTTGTTCAGCATGACGGCGAACTTGGTCTCGACCAACATGAGTACGACCAGGAGCATCAGCAAGCCCCAGGCCGTCTTCTTTTCTTCCTCCAGCCAATATGGTTTTGCCACTTTGACGAACTGCTTCCAAGCAGCGAGCGAGAGAGGAGGGGGCCGGCGTCGTCGTTTCTTGGGCGCAGCCGGCGCCTCGTCAGCCGTGGCGGCGGCGGTAGCGCAATCAGTTGGTTTCATGGTTGGTGAATCGCGCTAATCGGCTAAGGTTCGAACTCATCGGTTCGATGATGGTTACTTCGGTGCCAGCTTAGCCATGCTGGTCATTGCCGAAGATGCGCTATGGTTCAGTTACCCCAAGCATAGGGCCACAAACGAAAATGTTCCGTGCGCCAACTGACACAGCATGACATTGGCCAATTTCAGACAAGATCGATTTAGTCAGCCTGACGCCGCTTCGCCTTTGGCTGTATCGGAGCCAGGCAAAACGCCAGGCTGATCAGCTGCCCTCGGTCATTGGCACGCGACTGGCTCGTGAGCTGCCCCAGGCGTAGAAGGAGCGCGTTGACTTCTTCGAGGTCGGTATTGCTCACCCAACCCTTATTGCGGGAAATCCACAATTGGCGACGGGGTCCGGACAGTTGCACGTCCGGGAGCGCCAGGGCAGCTGCAAAATCCTGCGCCGCAATGTGCAACAATTGCTGGGAAAATTTGGTCAGTGCCAAAGTCACACCCGGCACGCTCGGCTTGTACACCATGCGCAAGGGTCCCCTTTAGCGCCGGCGAGCCTGAAGCGTCGCTCCCCGCTGTCCGGGCTCGTCCTCTCCTGCACCATCCCACCTTTGCGGAGCAAATCAAGGTGGTAGTACGGCCCGTCCATCGGACGGCCCAATTCATTTGACAGCTCGCTAACGCTCGCCTCACCGCCCATTGCGGCCAAGGTGTCGACCAGCTCCTGCCGCACGCCAGATGCAAGCAATGCGATGTCCTCTGGCGCGGATATTTCGCCTTTCGTTTTTGCGTCCATAGAGTGTGCCTGTCAATTAGTTTGTTGAAATAACCATGATTATATTTAACACAATGCTTGTGTCTCATCGAACGTACGCATCCCGCGCTCGAACTTGAGCTGGATGCGGCACTCGGGTCGGTTTCCAGCGCGCTTTCCAGCAATCTCACGCGCGACGAAGCGTGGTCGGTCATGGCGCGCCTCAATCCGATTTTCGCCGACGGCCATGTGATGATCGGCTATGCGGACTGGCGTGGCGAAGCACGTGCACACCTGCGATCCGGCGGCGGTTTCTTTCCGTTCGAAGTGGCGATTCACGGCGACGGTACAGTGCGCATCCTCGCCTGGCTCGGCGGGCAGAGATCATTGCTCGCGGGCTCGCGCATTGAACGCATCAATGGCCGCGATGCTAAAGCTGTGGTAGCCGAACTGACGGAACGGATGCATGGCGACACGCCGCAATTTCGCGCGAGGTTGCTGGGGCAACGGTTTTGGTTTTTCTGTGGAAAATGTACGGTGCACCGACAAGCTTTACGGTAGAACTCGAGTCCATGCCTGGCATGCGTCTGGCCCAGGCCCACAACGAAGCGGTCGTCCTGCAAGGAGACGCCAGCTTCGAGCGCCAGTTCCGCCTGCTACCCCGCAATGCTGCTGTTCTCGTGCTCGGGTCGTTCGACTGGCCTGACAAAGAGCGCTTCATGGCGTTCACGCACGAGGCTTTCGCCCGCATGAGGAATGAACGCGTCAACACTCTCATCATCGATGTGCGGCTCAACGGCGGGGGCAGTGACGACTACTGGATCGACGGGGTGCTTCGGTACGTGGCAGCCAAGCGTTTTCGGTGGGCATCGACCTATGTCAAGCGCGTGCTGGAAGGGCGTGCAGAGCCGGGCCAGCGCACGGGCGACAGCGTCGCCGGAGAAGTCACTGGCTGGATTGAACCGGCCCTCGCCGAGCCGCTCCATTTCGGGGGGGCGCGTGTATGTGCTGACCGGCGACGCCACTTATTCGTCGGCTATATTGTTTGCCAACACCGTACAGGATTTCGGCTTTGGCACCGTGGCTGGGCCAAGCGGTGCGGCGCGTGCACGCCAATCGGGCGGGACATCGCGGTTGGTGTTGCCACGGACCGGGCTGGTAGTCAGCAGTCCCCGTTTCGTGCTTGATCGACCTTCGGGAATGCGCTTGCCGCTGCTGTTTACGGCCGACCTGGTCATGGCGGACGATATAAGTAATCCCGATGCGATGGTCGACGCGGTGCTCGCGCACAGCCGGAGGCGACCGTCGCCATAGCATCTCGGGATCGTCGGGATGCCACAACAAGTTGACAAAACGGGATACAAGTGGCGCATAGTAGAATCGCTGGACGCAATTCACGCTGACGCTGAATAAGGACTCGACATGGCACAGATTGACCTGGCAGGCTACAACCTCGGTGAACTAAAAGGACTCCAACACGAGATCGAAAAGGAGATCAAATCACGCGGGCATCAGGACGTCAAAAAGGCGCGCGAACAAATTCACGCTATCGCACAAGAAGCAGGTATTTCGATAGCGGACCTGCTCGATAGCGCTCCTCGAAAAGCGAAAAGCAGTAGTGGACAGAAAGTGAAGCCGAAGTATCGAAACCCGGCTGACGGCTCGCAGACCTGGACAGGTCGAGGACGCCAACCAAGATGGATTGCAAAAGAGCTGGCAAACGGCAAAGCATTGGATGATTTCCGAATCTAGCCAGTTGCTAAGATCGCTAGTCATAAATCAAGAAACACCCAAGGTCCTGTTCATGGCAATTTCACTCCCGGAACGATTGTGCACACCGAGATTGGTTTTACGAGAGCCGCGTGAAGCCGATGCAGTGCACATCTTCGATGCCTACACTCAAGACCCTGAGGTCGCGCGATATATGGTCTGGCGTCCCCACCAAGTCGTCGGCGAGACAGCTGATTTTATTTCGTACTGCATGCAGGGATGGGCGAGCGGGCGGAGCCGGCCGTATGTATTGGCCCGTAGCGAAAATGACGGTATTGCCATTGGCATGTTAGATGCGCGCATCTTTTCGAACACGATCGACATTGGTTATGTTCTGCAGAGGTCATGCTGGGGGAATGGTCTTATGTCGGAGGCTGTCGATGCCTTTAGCAATGCGGCGTTGGCTTACCCTGAATGCTTTCGGGTACAGGCTACGTGCGACACCGAAAATCATGCGTCTGCACGGACTTTGCAAAAGTGCGGGTTCGCCATGGAAGGCCGGCTTGAACGACATATCGTACTGCCGAACCTTGGTCGTGAGCCGCGAGCATCCCTGATGTATGCGCGCTGTCGATAACCCTACCGCACCAATACTCATTGCCGCCAACTTTGAGCGCGATATACCTGTCAAAGGATTGCCCGGGACAGAATTTCTTAAGCGTCTTTTGGGTCGGCAGCAGCCGGTGAGGGACCGGCTGGTGCCGGCCAAAATACGGATGATTCGACATGGAGCGAAACCAATGAGGATTGCATGCGTCTCTCAGCCAAACTAAGCCTGACAGGCCTTGCCCTCATCTTGGCAATTGCGCTGGCACTGCTGTCGGCGCACGTTGAGCGCGCAGGTCCCGAACTGGCGCAGTACGGCAACCTGTGTGGACCACGGGCTTTCGACCCATGCTACAAGCCCGTATTGAAGGGCGGTTTCCCGGTTGCATACTTGTTTGACGCACCGGGGGTTTCCGTAGAGCGGCAGCTCTCGTTTGGTGAAGACAAGCTGTTCGTCGACGCTCTGATCGTCGACATTGCCTTGCATTTCGCTATTGTTTTACTGGCCGTTATGGTGGCCTCGCAATGCAGGTCGCTCACTCATGCCGCGAATCGTCCCAGAACGTAACCGGTTCGTCCCCAAGAATGTCAGTTTCGGGTCTGGTCGAGCCGCAAGCAGTCCTGTAGAACATCGGCTTTTAAGGCGCCTCTTTTTTATGTGCTGCGCGCTGCCAGCGCAATCACCTGATAAGCCTTGGTAGCGCTGAGTTTCCACCTATTGCGTACTTGGTCTCCGATGGCCGCGATACCGACAACAAGCTCGGCATTGCTGGGCTTGTTGTCCACATCCACAGCGTCCCTCAGAACCGGTGGCGCAGGCCCACGCTGAAGAACCGTCCCATTGCGCCGCTGTAGTCGAGCGGATTGTACGACTGCGCGCCGTATGTCAGCGGGTCGAGCGGCGCCACCTTGTCGAACAGGTTCTGGATGGTGCCGAACAGCTCGGTGCGAGCCGTCAGGTTATACCGCGCGGTGACGTCAAACGTCGTGAACGAGGCGATCTCGCAGCCGTTCGGTGCGTCCTGGCCGTTGGCAAAGTGAATTGCGCAGCCTTCCGGATCATCGTTGAACAGCGTGTTCTTGATCGGCGCGCGGTAGTTGAGCGTGGCCGACACGCGTAGCGGCGCCAGGTCCCAGGTCGCGCCCAGGTTGACGCGGTCGTCCGGCGTACCGATGCAATTGGTAACGTCGCAGTTGCCGTGGGTGCCGGCAAAATCGCGCTCGTTGCCGTCCTGCTCGGTACGGATCCACTTGAACAGGTGCGTCCACTTCGCGTCCATTGCCAGGGTGCCGCGGCCGGTGCCAAGGTTAAATGCCGTGCGCGCGTCGACGTCGACGCCGCGCACCTTGGTCTGGGCCGAGTTGACGTAGCGCGCCAGCACCGCCGTGATGGCGCCCGGGTCGCCCGGGATGGTGGTCGCCGTCGACGGGTCGCGCGACACCTGGCCGGCGGCAATCGCCGCGTCGGTCTGCTGCTGGTTGATCTCGTTCTTGCGCTTGATCTGCCAGTAGTCGAGCGAGATGCTGGTGCGCGCAGTCGGATCCCAGATCACGCCGGCCGACCAGTTTTTCGACCGCTCAGGGCTGAGCGCCGGATTTGGCGACGTGATGATCGCGATCGAGGTGGCGTCGCACGCCGAGGCCACGCCAAGCGAGCAGCGCAGCGGATCGGCGGCGGTGGAAAACGCGGCCAGTCCACCGACGCCGTTCTCGGCCGAGCTCGGCGCGCGGAAACCTTTGGCGAACGTGCTGCGCAGCGCCAGCTGGCGCGTCGGGTTCCACTTGACGCCGACCTTCGGCGTCCATGAATTGCCGACGTCGGAGAAGTGGTCGTAGCGCAGCGCGCCCGACACCTCCACTTGCTTGATCACCGGCGCCAGTACCTCCGCATACAGCGCGGTGGCGTCGCGCCGGCCGGAATAGGCCGAGTAGCCCAGGCCAATGATGTTGCCCATTTCGGTGCCGGTGGTCGGCGCCAGTTCGGTGCGTTCGTGGCGGAACTCGGCGCCGGCGGCCATGCCGATCGGCCCGCCCGGCAGCTGGCCGATTTCGCGCGTGGCGCGGAAGTCGATCTGGCTGATGCGCGTCTCGGCGTCGTTCGAAATGACCGGCGACAGCGCAGCGTACAGGGCTGGCGAATTGAGGCCGGCGTTTTCGGCGATGCGCCACACGGTGCCAGGCGGCAGCGCGGCGTACGCCGGACTGCGTGCGGTGGCCACGGCGACGTTGGCCGGCGTCGGATTGAGCAGGGCGAACGCGACGTCGCGCTGCAGGTAGTTGCGCCGCTTGTTGTAGACCTTGTTGCCGGAAAACAGCAGCGCGCTGTCGATGTCCCAGTCGTACATCGTGCCTTTGACGCCCACCACCAGGCGGCCGAACTTCGAATTGATCGAGCTGGTGCGCGGACCGACGTCGGTGGCCAGGTAGCGCAGCCGCGCGGCGGTGCCGAAGTACGGGTTGTCCGGATGGGCCGCGCCGAGCGCCGCGCCGGCATTGCTGACCGGGCCACCCGGGTGGCCGACGTTGGCGTTGATGCCCGACGGCGTGCCCGAGGACTCCGACTCGGTCCAGTAGTAGTTCGCCTCGACATAGCCCTGCATCTGCGGGGTGAATTGAAACGTGCCGCGGGTAAACAAGTTGTACGAATTTTGCCGCGGCTGGATCTGTTCGTACGACTGGTCGGCGTCGATCAGGCAGCCGCCGCCCGGGTCGCCCTGCGGGTGGCTGGTGAAGTTTCTGCAGGCGGCTGCGGGAAAGGGACGGGTGAAGCCGAGGCCGGCGGGATTGCCGCGGTTGTAGTAGTCGAGCGTGGTCGGGTTGCGCACGTTGCCGTTGATGGCGCTGCCGGCGGCGTTGTTGGTAGTGATGGCGCCGGTGCCGCCAAGGCCTTCGAGCGCGCTGAAGCCCCATGGGCGCAGGTCGCCGCGGCCAACCTGTTCGCGGTCGTCGCGGTCGCGGTTGAATACTTCGCGCCGGCCGCCGAATTCGAAGCTGAACAGCGCGTTGTAGCGGTCGGTGTCGAGGTTGCCGATGCCGTGGGTGATCGACAGGCGCGCGTCGCGCCCGTCCCAATACTTCGACTTGCCGTAGCTGGCGCGCGCGGTGGTGCCCTGGAAGTCGCGGCGCAGAATGACGTTGACGACGCCGGCGATGGCGTCCGAGCCGTAAATGGCGGACGCGCCGTCCTTCAGGATCTCGATCCGTTCGACCGCTTCCGTCGGGATGATGTTGAGGTCGGTGAACACCTTCTGGCCATCGTCGGCCAGCCCGTACGGGGCGACCCGGCGCCCGTTGATCAGCACCAGGGTCGAGGCCGAACCGAGGCCGCGCAGCGAAATGCCGGAGGCGCCCTGGGCGAAGCCGTTGCCAAAGCTCGTCGGCACCGATCCCTGGTTGTCGACGGCCAGCGTCTGCAGCAGTTCAGCGACGGTGGTGCGCCCCGATTTTTCAATGTCGGCCCGGTTCAGGGTTTGCACCGCCGAGGCGGTTTCGGCCTGCGCGCGGCGGATGTTCGAGCCGGTGATTTCGACCCGCGCGACGGGCCGCTGGCTCTCCGCTGGCGGCACCGCTTGGGCCTGCGCCGGCAGCGCCGTGAGCAAGCTGATGCCGGCCGCGCCGCCGGCAAAAATAACGCGCATTGATCGGGACAAGACAGTTTCTTTCATGTCGAACTCCAAGGGTAGAGGGCCAATGTCATCCCGGATCGCGTCCCTGACGAGGTCGGGGTGCAATAACCTTGATCGAGTTCAATCAGTCCCACAGGAAAAATTGTTCTTCGTCAAGCACATCCGCGCGGATCGGGCTGGGGTGTCAGTGGCTGAGTCTTGCATCCGACGCCGCGATTCGACTGAGGTATATCAAACCTGTCAACGCCGAGGCGCGAAGTGTGCGATTCTCGCAACCGCCTCGCCAAGCGAGTGCGCCGCACTCGCCGCAAAAGCCGTGTGGAAAGTTGCCCGGACAAAGCGCTTGCCAAAGGGCGCAGGTTGTTGCTATAGTCGTTGCAACCCATTCGGATCCTTGCCATGCACCAAGTCGTCTTGTTTACCTGCTTTTTTTACTTTAGCCATTCCAGCCCCAAGGCGGTGGAGTAGCGGCAGGTTCACGTGGCAGCAACAACGAGATCCAGCAAATCCTAGAAACCGCCAGCGATGGCGGTTTTTTTATTTTCAGCCTTGACCATTTAAACACCGGAGAACCGCATGCCCCGCACCGACGATCTACGCATCCGCGAAATGAAGGAACTGACGCCGCCCTCGCACCTGATCCGCGAGTTTGCCTGCAGCGAGGCAGCCGGCCAGACCGCGTCGGCGGCGCGCGTGGCGCTGCACCGCATCCTGCATGGCCAGGACGACCGCCTGATGGTGGTGATCGGCCCGTGCTCGATCCACGACCCCAAGGCGGCGATGGAATACGCGCGCCGGCTGGCCGAACAGCGCCGGCGCCTGGCCGGCGACCTCGAGATCGTGATGCGGGTGTATTTCGAAAAGCCGCGCACCACCGTCGGCTGGAAAGGGTTGATCAACGACCCGTACATGGACAACAGTTTCCGCATCAACGACGGCCTGCGCATGGCGCGCGAACTGCTGCGCGACATCAACGAGATGGGCCTGCCGGCCGGCACCGAGTTTCTCGACGTGATCAGCCCGCAGTACATCGCCGACCTGATCAGCTGGGGCGCGATCGGCGCCCGCACCACCGAGTCGCAGGTGCACCGCGAGCTCGCGTCCGGGCTGTCGTGTCCGGTCGGCTTCAAGAACGGCACCGACGGCAACATCAAGATCGCCGTCGAGGCAATCAAGGCGGCGTCGCAGCCGCACCATTTCCTGTCGGTGACGAAGGGCGGCCACTCGGCGATCGTGTCGACCAACGGCAACGAGGATTGCCACATCATCCTGCGCGGCGGCAAGGCGCCGAACTATGACGCCGCCAGTGTCGAGGAAGCGTGCCGCCAGATGGGCGCACAGAGCCTGGCCGCGCGCCTGATGATCGACGCCTCGCACGCGAACAGCTCGAAAAAGCCCGAGAACCAGGTGCCGGTGTGTGCCGACATCGGCGGCCAGGTCGCCGCCGGCGAGGACCGCATCGTCGGCGTGATGGTCGAGTCGAACTTGGTCGGCGGGCGCCAGGACCTGGTGCCGGGCAAGGATTTGCTGTACGGCCAGTCGGTCACCGACGGCTGCATCGACTGGGAGCAGAGCGTGCAGGTGCTTGACGGCCTGGCGCAAGCGGTGCGCCAGCGCCGGCTGACCAAGGACTAATCGGAAACTAAAAACAACGCTGGGGTCAGGTCTGACAATCGGACATTTTTCTGGGGTCAGGTCTGGCAATCGGACATTTTCGGTTATTCCGAATTCTGGGACGAACAGTAAGATGCAACCAGTAAACAACGGTGCTGAGCCGATCACGCGAGCATTGTCCGATTGAGACATGAACTCGGCCTTTTGTCCGAATGTCAGCGCAATAAGCGGCGGCGGGCGCCGAAGATCGCCCCGAAGCAAACACCTTTATTACTGCTGGTTCTAGGAAGCACCACTCTTATGGTGTTTGCTTAAGAGACCTGACCCCAGATTTTTGTCGGATTGTCAGACCTGACCCCCGTGTTTCTAGCTGTTCTCTGCGCAAGCGGTGCGCCTGCGCCGGCTGACCAAGACGAAAAAAAACCCGCGGGCATCATGCCCGCGAGTTTTTTCATGGCGGCGCCGGCTTAGAACTTCAGGTTGTACTCGGCCGTCAGGCGCACCGAGCGCGGATCGCTGTAGCTTGCAACGCGGCCATAGCCGGCGTTGATGACGCCGGTGCCCGAGTTGTACGTCTCGTTGATCGCCTGCACCGTCTGACGGTCGGTGACGTTGAAGACGTCGACCTTGAAGGCGAAGCCGTTGAGCTGGACCGGCTTGTAGACCAGGTTCAGGTCGAGGCGCACGTCGGTCGGCAGCTTGCCCAGCGAGCCGCGCGGCACCGGCTTGCCGTCGCAGTAGAAGTAGTTCGACTGGTAGGCAGTGTCGGTCGGGTGGTTGCCGATGCAGCTGAGCGGACGGCCCGATGCGACCAGGAAGTTGCCGCCGACCATAACCTGTGGCGTGACTTCATAGAAACCATAGCCCTTGAGCTGATGGGTACGGTCGTTCGGCAGCAGGCCGTTGGCGTATTCCGACAGTTGCGGGCGATCCCACGTTGTCGTCGCGCCAGGATTGTTCTGGCCGTTGTCCGAGCGGCTCTGGCCTTCGGTGTTGCCCTTGCTGCGCGACCAGGTGTAGTTCACCTTGCCGTACCAGCCGCCGCGCAGTGGATGCTCGGCAAAGATGTCGACTGCGGCGTAGTTGCGTTCCGCCTTCGGCAGGCCCAGCATTTCCTTGGTGAACGTCACTTGCGTGTAGGTCTTGCGAGCCAGTAAAGGATCGGCGTCGAAAAAGTCGACCAGGAAGGTGTTGTCTTCGCCCGGGTTGATGAAGGTGCAGCCGCGCGCGCGCATCTTCGACGCGCTGAAGGTCGGGTTGACCGCCAGCCAGCGCTTCATGACGTCCGGATCGCAGTAGTCGTCGAGCGTCGACTGCAGCTTGCGGTAGGTGCCCTTGACGCCGAAGTTCAGCGCCGGCGAGAACGATTTTTCAAAGCCGAGCGTGATTTCATCCTGGAAGTTCGGCTTCAGGCCCTGCGCGGCCAGCACCTTCGCGTCCTTCGCTACGTTGTACTCGTTGTTGGCCGAGAACGGTGCGGCCAGCGCCACGACGCCCGTCGGCGCGCCGTTTGCATCGACACCGGTGTAAGTGAACGCCTGGGTGGTGTTGATCGAGCGGCTAGGCGCGCGCACCGAAATGCTGGTCGGCACTTGCAGGTAGTAGCGGCCGGCCGTGCCGAACACTTTCAGCGACGAGTCGCCGTTGACGTCCCACACGGCGCCCAGGCGCGGTGCGTACTGCTTCTTCATGTCGAGGAAGGCGTCGCCTTCGCTGTTGATGTTCTTGTACTGCTCGTCGCGCAGGCCCAGCGACAGCAGCAGGTTCGGCGTGATCTGCCAGCGGTCTTCGATGTACTGCGAGGTCTGTTCCGACGCGATCGTGGTGCCGCTGTTAAACACCACCTGGCTGGCCCAGTAGCCTTGCGCCGCCAGCGGGCCGTTACCGGTGTTGGCGATGGCGATCGGGGTCGGACCGGAGCCGACCAGCGGTGCTGCCACAGTCGGGTTCGACTGGCGCTGGAAGGTCCAACTGCTGCCGCCGGCGCGGAAGAAGCCGGCCACGGAATCGAGCTTGTTCTGGTCGCCGCCGACGCGGATCGTGTGGGTGCCGATCTTGTACTCGAGGTCGAGACGGAACGACTTGACCGTGTCTTCCGCGCCCTTCGGCAGGATGTTGCCGACGATCGGCTGGTTGTTGTTGTAGACCAGGCCAGGGGCGCGCGTGGCCGGGGTCGACGCCACTTGCGGGATCGCCGTCGCCGGGTTGTAGACGTCGTAGCCATCGTACGTGTTGGTGTGCGGCGACTTGAGCTGGCCGATGACGGTGGTCAGGGTCAGCGCGTCGGTCAGGTTGCCGGTGTACTTGAGCAAGGTCGTCGTCGAGCCGACGCCGGTGTTGTTGGCCGGATCGTTGCGATAGTGCTCGCCCGAATTGACGACGCTGCCGCGCGCGCGGGTGGCGTAGTCGTAACCGTAGTAGTAGGCGTCGCGCTTGGCGTCATCGTGGATGTAGGTCAGTTCCAGGCGGTGTGCGTCGGTCAGGTTCCAGTCGAACTTGGCCAGGCCGCGCAGGTTCTTGTCGGTCACTTCGCCCCAGCCCCATTTGCCCAGCGCCGCAGCCGTTTCCGCGCTGTTGCGCGCCACGCGGCTCTGCTCGATCTGGCTTTGTTCGAGCGCGACGAACATGAACAGCTTGTCCTGGATGATCGGGCCGCCGACGTAGGCGCCGACGCGCGTGTCCTGGCGCGTATTGTCTCCGCGGCGCTGGAAGATCGTGCCGTCGGTGGCGGTGTTGGTCGAGGCGCCGGTCTTGGCGTAATACATGTCCTTGTACGACGAGCGCAGCTTCTTCGGCGTGATGCTGGCCATCGCGCCCGTTTCCCACGTGTTGGTGCCGCTCTTGGTGGTGATGTTGACGACGCCGCCGATCGAACGGCCGAACTCGGCGCCGAAGCCGCCGGTCAGGATCTGCGCCTGGGCGATGGCGCCAAACGGCAGCTCGGAGGAACCGAGCCCGGTCAGCGCGTTGGTCACTGGAAAGCCGTTGATGTAGTACGAGTTTTCCGACGGGCCGCTGCCGCCGAAGCTGGAACCGAGATAGCGGTAATCCGGGCGCGTGGTGTTCGGCGCCAGCTGGATGATGGCGTCGAGCGTCGGCGCGATCGGCAGGCGCGCCAGTTCGCGCGCGGTGAAGGTGGCGCCGTTGTTGGCGCTGGACACGTCGATACGGGTGCGCTGGCCGGAAATCTGCACTTTCTGCACGGCGGCGGCGGAAAACGATGCCTCGGCGCCCTGGCCGATCGTCACTTCCACTTCGCTGGTGGCGACGACACTGGTCCCTTGCAGCAGTTCAACCTGGTAGCGGCCGGGCGGCAGCGCGGTGGCGGTGTAGCGACCGGTCGCGTCGGGCGTGACCTTGCGCAGCAAGTTGGTGTCGATGTTCTTGATGCTGATGGTCGCGCCGGCCGTATCGACCTTGCCGAAGATGGTACCGCTGGCGTTCGATTGCGCCATCGCCGGCTGCACGACGGCAGCGGTCAGGGCGGCGGTGGCAAATGCCAAGGATAACGCCTGTACCAACACGGATTTTTTGAACATGAACACTCCAGAGAAAGGGCGGAAGACGCGGGATACACGTCATTTTTAGTTGTGCAAGGCGGGGGCAGCGGGGACGGGATGGCGTCGACGGCGCCCTTGTGAATCTATCGAAAAATTGACGACAAGCATTTTCAGGGCTTTGCTATCTGACCATCGACTTACCGTTTAGTCAATATAGGGTGCTGCCATTACAACAGATTGAGCGCAAGTTTCTTTTGTTCAACCGCTGGCAGCTGATTTATGCTGCATAGCGTCCTGATCGCTGAGGAATTGCCGCCCAGCAGCGCAAATATGCGCTATCGTTACGCCTTTTTCGGACCCTGCCTGCGGCAAAGGAAGTAGTCGATGAAATCACCGGTGGTAAGTTGGTTGATGTGCCTTGGCGTGCTGTGCGGCAGCGCCGCGGCGGCGGCGGCGCCGGCGCTTGCCGCCGAGCCGGTCAAGACGCTGCGCTACATTATTCCCGCGGCCGAGACCGGCTTCGATCCGGCCGTCGCGCGCGACCTGTATTCGGGCCACGTGCTGCAGGCGGTGTTCGAAACGCTGTATACCTACGATTACCTGGCGCGCCCGGCGACGCTGGCGCCGCTCGCCGCCGCCGCGCTGCCGCAGGTGTCGGCCGACGGCAAGACCTACACGATCGAGCTCAAGCGCGGCATCCTGTTTACGCCGGACCCGGCGTTCAAGGGCCGCCGCCGCGAACTGACCGTCGCCGACTTCGTCTATTCGTGGAAGCGCCTGTTCGACCCGAAACTGGCGTCGCCGCATGCCTGGCTGTTCGAGGGCAAGGTCGTCGGCCTCGACAAGCTCATTGCCGACGCCAGGAAAACCGGGCGCCTCGACTACGACGCCAAGGTCGACGGCTTCGAAGTGGTCGATCCGTACACCTTGCGCATCCACCTGACCCAGACCGATTTCAACCTCGGCATGATTCTCGCGCACGAGCCGACGTCGGCGCTGGCGCGCGAAGTCGTCGCCGCCTACGGCGACGCGCGCGGCGACGTCTCGTCGAACCCGGTCGGTACCGGCCACTACAAGCTGGGCCAGTGGGTGCGCGGCAACCGCATCGTCCTCGAGCGCAATACCGATCACCTGCCGGAAACCTGGGACTTCAAGGGCAACGGCACGCCTGACGATCTGCGCATCATTGCGCAGATGAAGGGCAAGCAGATTCCGCAGATTGGCCGGGTCGAGATTTCGGTGATGGTCGAAGACCAGTCGCGCTGGCTGTCGTTCCAGAGCGGCGGCACCGACCTGTTCTGGCTGGATGGCCCGCTGGCGCCGAAAGCGCTGCTGGACGGCAAGCTGCGGCCGGAACTGGCGGCCAAGGGCGTGCAGCTGTCGCGCCTGATGGATCCGGAAGTGACCTATTACTACTGGAACATGAAGGACCCAGTCCTTGGCGGCATGTCGAACGAAAAAATCGCGCTGCGGCGCGCCATCGCGATCGCCCACAACATCGACGAAGAGATCGCCATTGTCTGGAACGGCCAGGCCGAGCGGGTCGATTATCCGATTCCCCCCGGCGTCGTGGGGCACGACCCCGCCTACAAGAGCCTGCTGCAATATGATCCGGCGCTGGCCAACCGCATGCTTGACCGGTTTGGCTACAAGAAAGGCAAGGACGGCTGGCGCACGCTACCGGACGGCAAGCCGCTGGTGATTCGTTACGTGTCGCGCAACGAGGCCAGCGGCGTGCTGCAGGCCGAGGTCTGGCGCAAGACCTATACGTCGCTGGGCATCCGCATGGAAAACGACCGCATGATCTTCAGCGACTTGCTCAAGGCCGAGCAGTTATGCAAGGTTCAGAGCCGCAACTACCAGTGGATGGCCGACTATCCGGACGGCGACAATTTTATGCAGCTGTACTACGGCCCCAACATCCACCAGAACAACGCCGGTTGTTTCGCCGATGCCGAATTCGACCGGATGTATGCGCGGACCCAGAAGATGCAGGCCGGCGCCGAGCGCGACGCGCTGTACCACAAGATGGCGCGCCGCATCGAAGTGACCGGCGCCTCGCGGATGGGCTACGCGCGCTACCGCAACATGCTGGCCCAGCCAAACGTGCTCGGCTACAAGAAGCACCCGATCATGAAGCAGGAGTGGCAGTACATCGACCTCAAGTAACGCCACCATTCCATCGGGGTCAGACCTAGGTCTGACCCCGATAAAAACAGGTGCTGCCGGGTTTTCGTCGAATTTAAACGGGGTCTGACCCCAAATTGTATTGGAGCACGTATCGTGTTTGCCTATATCCTGCGCCGCCTCTGGCAGATGCTGCCCACCATGGCCGGCGTGGTCGTGCTCGTCTTCGTGCTGTTTAACTGGGTCGGCGGCGACCCCGCGTATATTTTGGCGGGCAAGATGTCGAACGCGGAGGCGATCGCGAACATCCGCAAGCAACTCGGCGTCGATCAGCCGTACTACGTGCAGCTCGGTATCTTCGTCAAGCAGATCCTCACCTTTGACTTCGGCAATTCGTGGGCCACCGGCGAATCGGTCGCCAACATCATCACCACCCGGCTGGGGCCGTCACTGACGGTACTCATTCCGCTGACGATCCTGGAAACGTTTTTCGGCATCGCGCTGGCGCTGGCGATCGCCTTCGTGCGCGGCTCGCTGACCGACCGCGCGGTGATGATTGCCTGCACCGTCGGCATGTCGATTTCGATCCTGGTCTACATCATCGTGTTCCAGTACGGCTTCGCCTACAAGCTCGGGCTGTTCCCGGTGCAGGGCTGGGGCGAGAGCTTCGGCGAAAACCTGCTGCGCTATTCGTTGCTGCCGATCCTGATCGGCCTGGCCGTGTCGATCGCGCCGACCCTGCGCCTGTACCGCAGCTTCGTGCTCGACGAGGCCAACCAGGACTACGTGCGCACCGCGCGCGCCAAGGGTCTGGGCGAGCGCCGCATCATGTGGGTCCACGTGCTGCGCAACGCGTCGATTCCGATCATCACCCACGTCATGTCGAATCTGCCGGCGCTGCTGATCGGCGCCTTCCTGCTCGAGCGCTTCTTTGGCATTCCCGGCATCGGCCGCGAAGTGATCCTGGCCGTCGAGCGCAGCGACTTTCCGGTGATTAAGGCGATCACCGTCTACGTCGCCGCCGCCACGATGATCTTCAACCTGCTGACCGACCTGATGTACCAGGCGGTCGATCCGCGCGTTCAACTTTCCTGATGTCCCAACAACCCATGACCAATCAACCAACGTCGCCCGGCCTGTGGGCGCTTGCCTGGCGCCGGCTGCGCGGCGACAAGGTCGCCATGGTGTCGCTGGCGGTGGTGGCGGCATTCCTGGCGATGCTGGTGCTGTCGTCGACCGGCCTGATCGTGGCCGACTGGGAACGGGAAGTCGGCGTCAACTATGCGCCGCCGCACTTCGCCGGCGCTGCCGGCGGCCTGGCGCAAAAGTCGCCAGGCGCCCAGGAAGCAGCCGTGCCCGACAACCCGTTCGACCCGCTGGCCGCCGACATCAAGGCGATCCGCGCGCAGTCCGGTTCGGCTGCGCCCGACATGTACGGCGTCACCGATCCGCTCGCCGCCGAGATGGCCGAACTGCGCGCTGCCACGCCCGGCGCTGCCGGCGCCCAGGCCGCGCGCCGCGAAACGCTGCCGTTCGGCGCCGACAAGTGGGGCCACGACATCATCAAGAAAACCATCAAGGGTGCCGAGACGTCGATCGTCGTCGGCCTGGTGGCCGCCACCCTGGCTGTCGCGCTCGGCACAATGTTCGGCGCCGTGTCCGGCTACTACGGCGGCGTCGTCGACGATTTCTTCAACTGGTTCTACAGCATCTTCACGTCGATCCCGTCGATCCTGATGATCCTGACGGTCGCCGCGGTGCTGCAGCAAAAGGGCGTCGCCACGATCGTGCTGATCCTGGGCCTGACCGGCTGGACCGGGCCGTACCGCCTGATCCGCGCCGAGTACATGAAACACAAGGCGCGCGAATACGTGATGGCGGCCGACGCCATCGGCGCCTCGATCTGGCGCAAGATGTTCTCGCACATCTTCCCCAACGTCAGCCACGTCGCGCTGGTGCAGTTGTCGATCCTGGTGGTCGGCTTCATCAAGGCCGAAGTGATCCTGTCCTTCCTCGGCTTCGGCGTGCCGGTCGGCGTCGTGTCGTGGGGCAGCATGCTGAACGAGGCGCAAAACGAACTGATCCTCGGCAAGTGGTGGCAGCTGACCGCCGCCGCCGCCGCGATGGCGCTCTTGGTGACGGCGTTCTCGCTGTTTACCGATGCGCTGCGCGACGCGCTCGACCCGAAACTGAAATGAGGCGCGGCACATGACTAACGACACCAACATGCTGCTGCAAGTGCGCAATCTGCGCGTCTCGTTCCGGCTCGACAAGAAGACCAGCTTCGAGGCCGTCAAGGGCATCTCGTTCGACGTGCCGCGCAACGCCACCGTCGCGCTGGTGGGCGAATCGGGCAGCGGCAAGTCGGTCAGCTCGCTCGCGGTGATGGGCTTGCTGGCGCGCGAAAACAGCGTCGTCGACCCGGCCAGCAGCATCGTCTTCGACGGCCGCGACTTGCTCAAGATGTCGCCCGCCGAGCGGCGCAACATGTGCGGCAAGGACATCTCGATGATCTTCCAGGAGCCGATGTCGTCGCTGAACCCGGTGTTTACGGTGGGCTTTCAGATCGGTGAAGTGCTGCGCCTGCACATGGGCATGAACAAGCGGCAGGCGAGGGCGCGCACGCTGGCGCTGCTCGGCGAAGTCGGCATTCCCGAGCCCGAGCGCAAGATCGACGCCTATCCGAGCCAGATGTCGGGCGGCCAGCAGCAGCGCGTGATGATCGCCATGGCGATCGCCTGCGAGCCGAAGCTGCTCATCGCCGACGAGCCGACCACCGCGCTCGACGTCACGATCCAGAAGCAGATCATGGGCCTCATCGCCGACCTGCAAAAAAAACGCCAGATGTCGGTGCTGTTCATCACCCACGACCTCGGCCTGGTGGGCGAAATCGCCGACCGCGTCATCGTCATGCGCCACGGCGTGGTGCGCGAAGATGGTCCGGTGCGCCAGATCTTCGAGCTCCCGGCCGACGACTACACGAAAGCGCTGTTGCATTGCCGCCCGAACCTCGACGAGCGGCCGATGCGCCTGCCGGTCATCGACGACTACATCGCCGGCGGCGCCGCCGTGGCGGACCAGCCGCAGCGTGCGCGCGGCAGCGAGCCTGGCGACGTGCCGCTGCTGGTGGTCGACAAGCTGGCGAAAAGTTTCTTCACGCGCGAAGGCTTGTTCGGCAAGCGCGAGTTCAAGGCCGTCAAGGACGTCTCGTTCACCTTGGCGCGCGGCAAGACGCTCGGCGTGGTGGGCGAATCGGGCTCCGGCAAGACCACCGTCGGCTTGACGTTGCTGCGGCTGCACCAGGCCACCGCCGGCACTGCCATGTTCGAAGGGCGCGACCTGATCTCGATGGCGGCGCGCGACTACATGCCGTACAAGCGGCGCATCCAGATCATTTTCCAGAACCCGTACGCGTCGCTCAATCCGCGCTTTACCGTCGGCCAGATCCTGCTCGAGCCGATGCGGATCCACAAGATTGGCGCAAACGACAGCGAGCGCATCGCGATGGCGCAGGCGCTGCTGGAAAAAGTCGGCTTGCCGGCGCAGGCGTTCCACCGCTACCCGCACGAGTTTTCCGGCGGCCAGCGCCAGCGTATCGCGATCGCGCGCTGCCTGACGATGAAGCCGGAGATTTTGGTGTGCGACGAATCGGTGTCGGCGCTTGACGTGTCGGTGCAGGCACAGGTGCTGAACCTGCTGCAGGATCTGCAAGATGAGCTCGGCATGAGCTACATCTTCATCTCGCACGACCTGTCGGTGGTCAAGTACATGGCCGACCAGGTGATGGTGATGCACCAGGGCAGCGTGGTCGAGCTCGCCGACTCCGACGAGCTGTACCGCAACCCGCAGCACCCGTACACGAAGACCTTGCTCAGTGCGATCCCGCGCGGCATCTGAGTTTCAAAACTGGGGTCTGACGTCGGCTTTAGAACGCCGCTTTGAAGATTCCGTTACCATGGTGTGATGTCCCAACTTGTCCTCCTGATCCAGCAATACGGCGTGCTGATCGTATTCGCCGTCGTGCTCGTCGAGCAGATCGGCCTGCCGATTCCGGCGATGCCGCTGCTGATCGTGGCCGGCGCGCTCGCGGCCGGCGGCGAGATCAGCTGGGCCGCCTGCCTTGCCGCCAGCCTGGCCGCCTGCATGCTCAGCGACTTCTTCTGGTTCCGCGCCGGACGCTTCTACGGCAAGCGCGTGCTGCGGCTGCTGTGCAAGATATCGTTGTCGCCCGATGTCTGCGTCAGCCAGACCGAAGACAAGTTCCGCCTCTACGGCGTCAAGTCGTTGATCGTCGCCAAGTTCATCCCCGGATTTAATGCGGTCGGCCCGCCGCTGGCCGGTGCGATGGGCACCAGCGCGCCGCGCTTCCTGGCGTTCAGCTTTACCGGCAGCCTGTTGTGGAGCAGCGTCGGCGTCGGCGCCGGCATGTTGTTCCACAACAGCGTCGACCGGCTGCTGGCGTCACTCGAGACAATGGGCGGCGCCGCCTTGTCGACGCTGGCCGGCCTGCTCGTGCTGTTAGTGCTGTACAAGTATGTCGAACGGCGCCGCTTCCTGCGCCTGCAGCCGGTCGAGCGCATCGAGTTGCAGGAATTGCACGCCTTGCTCGATGGCGGCCACGCGCCGGTGATCATCGACGCCCGCAGCCTGACCGCGCAACAGCTCGAGGCGGCAATCCCCGGCGCGCTGAACTACCTTGACTGCACAACCGGCGAACTGATGACCGCACTCGACAAGGACAGCCACATCGTCGTCTATTGCAGCTGCCCCAACGATGTCACGGCCACCCAGGTCGCCCGGCAATTCCTTGCCAACAGCTTTCACCGGGCCCGGGCGCTGCACGGCGGGCTCGACGCCTGGAACGCGCACCATAAGGCGACCGGAACGTAACTTGACTACGGATTTTTGGCTGTCGCCTGAGAGAGTTCAGCGCTGCTCCTTTGCAAAGTTGTACCTTAAGTACAAAGATTGCTTGCATCTGCGGCAATAAGTCCTTAAGCTTGGTGGTCACTTTTTCCTTTTCGACCATGACCGTTCAGCTTCAGGCCGCGCCGCCGCCATCCGTTACCCCCATTTCCTATGCCGACGGCCCGCGCCTGCTGGCCGATATCGGCGGCACCAACGCCCGCTTCGCGCTGGAAACGGGCGCCGGCAGCATCGAGCGCATCGCCGTGTTGCCGTGCGGCGGCTACCCGACCCTGGCCGCGGCACTGCGCGCCTACCTGCAGTTGCCGGAGCTGGCCGGCGCCGGGCAGATCCGCCACGCCGCGATCGCCATCGCCAACCCGGTCGACGCCGACCTGGTGCGCATGACGAACCACCATTGGGAGTTTTCGATCGCCGGCCTGCAGCAGGAATGCGGTTTCGACACGCTGCTCGTCGTCAACGACTTCAGTGCACTGGCCTGCGCCTTGCCGCACCTTCGCGCGCAGCAGAAGCGCCAGGTCGGCGGCGGCGTGGCCCGCCCGCATGCCGCGCTCGGTTTGCTCGGCGCCGGCACCGGGCTCGGCGTTTCCGGGCTGATTCCGGCCGGCGACGGCTGGAGCGCGCTGCGCAGCGAAGGCGGCCACGTGACGTTTTCGCCCGCCAGCGACGCCGAAGTGGCGATCCTGCGCTTCGCCTGGACCGAGTTCGACCACGTGTCGGCGGAGCGGCTGCTGTCGGGTGTCGGCATCGAACTGATCTACCGGGCGCTGGCCCACCACGGCGGCCAGCCCGACGACCGGCTCGGCGTGGCCGAGATCGTGCGGCGCGCGCTGGCCGGCGAATGCGCGCTGTGCGACCGGGTCATCGAGGCATTTTGCGGCATGCTCGGCACGGTTGCCGGCAACCTCGCCATCACGCTCGGCGCGCAGGGCGGCATCTATATAGGCGGCGGCATCGTGCCGCGCCTGGGCGAGCGCTTCGCGCGCTCGTCGTTTCGCGCCCGCTTCGAGCAGAAGGGGCGCTTCGTCAACTACCTGGCACAAGTGCCGACCTTCGTCATCACTGCCGAGTACCCGGCTTTCCTCGGCGTATCGGCAATTCTCGCCGACAAGCTTGCAACAACCCCCAGCGCGTGCTAGCGCGCCGATTGTCACATCTGCCGTTTTATCAGGTACAATGGCGGCAGTTTTGAAGAGACGATGTCGATCGTTGATGCGGCGCGCTCCCTGAGCCTGGTCTCCCGGCGCCTCGCATGACGAAGCGTTTCGCTTGAAAATCAACGGCTTGCGACCCGCCAGGTGTGCGGAAAGCCGTGTGGCCGAGTACGGATCTCGCCACCAGTACCATCCTGCCAGCCGCATTCCGGCCCCGGCAACGGATTCCAGTTTCAACGAATTTTCTTTACCAATCGGCCTCATTCGATGACGGTCCCGCGGTTCGTTGAGTGGTTTTTGTTTGATATTTTCTTTCCATGGCATTGCAAGGTCCGCTGACGACATCGTTATGAATACTGATGAGGCTAAAAAAGTCCTCGAAACCGCCTTGCTGTGCGCCCGCGAGCCGCTGTCGATCCACGGCATGAAAAAGCTGTTCGTCGATGTCGACGACAACGGCCGCCCGATGGCCGCCGGTGTCGGCGCCGACACCATCAAGCTGATGCTCGAAGAATTGCGCCGCGACTGGGACCAGCGCGGCATCGAGGTCGTCAGCCTGGCGACCGGCTGGCGCTTCCAGAGCCGGCCGGAAATGAAGCAGTACCTCGATCGCCTGAGCCCGGAAAAGCCGCCGAAGTATTCGCGCGCCACTCTCGAGACGCTGGCGATCATCGCGTACCGCCAGCCGGTCACGCGCGGCGACATCGAGGAGATTCGCGGCGTGGCCGTCAACTCGCAGACGATCAAGATGTTGGAAGACCGCGGCTGGGTCGACGTGCTGGGTTACCGCGAAGTGATCGGCCGCCCGGCGTTGCTGGGCACCACCAGGCAGTTCCTCGACGACCTTGGCCTGGCGACACTGTCGCAATTGCCGCCGTTGCAGGAAGTGGCCGCCATGCGCGGCAGCGGCCTCGAGATGGAGGCGCTGGAAGCGGCCTTGCAGGAAAATTTTGACAAAGCGGCGGCCCCGGTGGCCGCCACCGACGGCGCAGGCGGCAGTGACGATACGCCCGGCCTTGACACTTCACCGCTGGAAATTCCGGTTGAAGTCCGAACACACGACCGCGCGCCAGAGAATCCGGTTGACGCTGCGACTGGTCAACAACCAAGAACGAACGATGAATCCAACTAAACCAACAGAGACAGTTGCCGCCGACATGGCCGGCAAGCACGAGGCCGTAGCGGCCAAGCCGAAGCGCCGCACCAAGGCCCAGATCGAGGCCGATACCGCGGCAGGCATTGCGCCGCCGCGCGCCCGCAAGGCCGCCGCGCCGAAAGCGGCGCCCGCCGACGGCGACGCGTCGGCGACGGCGCAGCCGGCCGCGGCCGCGGCGGACATGCCCGTCGTTGCCCGCAAGCCGCGCAACGTCAAGGTGCAGGTTGCCAAGCCAGAAGTATCCGCCGCAGCCATCACCGAGTCGGCCGAGCGCGGCGACAGCGCCGATGCAATGCGCCAGGAGCGTGGCCCGCGTCCGCCGCGCGGCCCGCGCCAGATGCGCGCCGAGCGCCAGATGCGCGAACCGCGCCTCGCGCCTGCGCCAGCTGACAACAGTGCCGAGGCGATCGCTACCGCCGAGCCGGTCGAAGGCGCCGAAGCGCGCCCGCCGCGCGGCCCGCGCCCGGAGCGCATTTCCGACGGCAAGATCCGTCAAAAAAAGAACAAGAAGGGCAATCCCGGCCTGCAGCACCATAAAAAATCGAGCTCGTACGATGCCGATGCGGCGTTTTCGTACGTCACTTCCGATGCCTACGACGCCAACGACGGCGGCCGTGTGCAGCCGTCCAAACCTGCCAAGCGCGACCTGACGAGCGACGATGACGCGCCGAAACTGCACAAGGTGCTGGCCGAAGCGGGCCTGGGTTCCCGCCGCGACATGGAAGACATGATCGTCGCCGGCCGCGTGTCGGTCAACGGCGAGCCGGCCCACATCGGCCAGCGCATCCTGCCGTCGGACGCGGTGCGCATCAACGGCAAGCTGGTCCACCGCAAGGTGAGCACCAAGCCGCCGCGCGTGCTGGTGTACCACAAGCCGGCCGGCGAAATCGTCAGCCATGACGATCCGGAAGGCCGGCCATCGGTGTTCGACCGCCTGCCGACCATGAAGGCCGGCAAGTGGCTGGCCGTTGGCCGCCTCGACTTCAACACCGAAGGCTTGCTGATCTTTACGACTTCGGGTGACCTGGCCAACCGGCTGATGCACCCGCGCTACAACATCGACCGTGAATACGCCGTGCGCACACTGGGCGAACTGGAAGAAGGCATGCGCCAGAAGCTGCTGGCCGGCGTCGAGCTCGACGACGGCGTGGCGTCCTTCACCAAGATTGCCGATGGCGGCGGCGAAGGCATCAACAAGTGGTACCGCGTGGTCATCGGCGAAGGCCGCAACCGCGAAGTGCGCCGCATGTTCGAAGCGATCGGCCTGACCGTGTCGCGCCTGATCCGTACCCGCTACGGCGCGATGACCCTGCCAAGCGGCCTGAAACGCGGCCGCTGGGAAGAGCTGGAAGAAAACGACGTGCGCGCGCTGTTGACCGCGTTCGGCGTCGAGAAAAAAGGCGACAAGGGTGAGCGCGCCGCGCCCGAGGCGCGCAGTTCCGGCGCCAAGGGCCGCGGCCCGGCCAGCCCGCGCGTGCTCGACGAAGACATGCGCAACGACGGCAACCGCATCGACCGTGTCGACGCCAACCGCAATGCCGATCCTTTCGGTCCGCCGAACGGCCGTGGCCGCGGTGGCCGTCCGGGCGGGCGTCCACAGGCAGCACCGGTCGGCGCCGGATTCGGCGGCATGCCGGGCGGCCATCCGACCGCCGGCGGCGGCCAGGGCCGCCCGCAGGGGCAGGGACAGGGCCGGCCGCAAGGCCAGGGCCGTCCCGAAGGCGGCGGCCAGGGTGGCCGGCCGCAGGGCCAGGGCCGTCCTGAAGGTGGTGGCCAGGGTGGCCGGCCGCAGGGGCCGGGGCGTCCGGGCGGGCGTCCCGGCCAGTCGGCAGGTGGCGGTGGCGCTGGCGGACCGAAAGGCGCGCGCCAGCCGGATCCGCTGCAGACGACCTTCGGGTTCGGCAACGCCGGTTCGGCACGCCGTCCGCAGGGCCCGCAAGGTCCGCGCGGCGCCGACCACGGCCTGCCGCGCCGCGGCCGCCGCGGTTAAAAGCTTCGTTAGCCGCAAAACCGTCATGCCCGCCATTGGCGGACCTGACTTCCCGCGAAGGCGGCAATCCCTGCCGAGGGTGAGCTTGGGTTTAACTCAGCAATCCGGCTCGGTAGGGGGTCGCGCCTGCGCGGGAGCGATGTCGGGAAGGCGCGGGCCTGGTTTGGGCGAGTGTTGTTTGAATGTTCATTTGAACCGCGAGCGATTGCGGGGCGAAGTGAAAAGCGTTATAATCTATAGCTGAATAAAAGTTCTTCGCCGCTCAGCGTCAGTCTGATGCAAGTGCTTTCATCTGGCAGGAATATAAGAAGATGGGCAGATGCCCATTTTTTTTTTGGTAAATCGTATTAGCGGTCCGTGCGCGGACCTGGGATCTGGAGAGCCGATTGCAGCAGTTTGATTTAATCGCCAAGACAGTAGCTGGCCTGGGCTACGACCTCGTGGATGTGGAGCGGGGCGAGCGCGGGATTTTGCGCGTGTACATCGACTTCACTGCAGAGGACGCGGCTGAAAAAGGCCTGATCACGGTCGAGGATTGCGCCACCGTCAGCCATCAGCTGTCGCACGTGTTGACGGTCGAGAACGTCGCTTACGAGCGCCTCGAGATTTCGTCGCCTGGGCTCGATCGCCCGGTGCGCACGATGGCCGACTTCGAGCGCTTCGCCGGCGAGGAGTGCACCGTCAAGCTGCGCACCGCGTTTGCCGGCAGTGCCAACCGCAAGACCTACACCGGGGTTCTGCAGGCGCCGCAAGGCGACAAAATCGGTTTGGAATTTGAAAGTAAGGATGGTCCGGCGCTGTTGGAGTTTACGCTCGCCGACTTGGATAAGGCACGCTTGGTGCCGCAGGTGGATTTTAAGAAGGGCAAAGCATGAGTCGCGAAGTATTGTTGTTGGTAGATGCGCTGGCGCGCGAGAAAAACGTCGATAAGGATGTCGTCTTCGGCGCGCTCGAATTCGCCCTGGCCCAGGCCACGAAGAAACGCTATGAAGGCGAAGTCGACATTCGCGTCTCCATCGACCGCGAGTCGGGCGAGTTCGAGTCCTTCCGTCGCTGGCACGTCGTGCAGGACGACGCCGGCCTGCAGCTGCCGGACCAGGAAATCCTTCACTTCGAGGCGGTCGAACAGATCCCCGACATCGAAGTCGACGAATACATCGAAGAGCCGATCGAGTCGGTCGAGTTCGGCCGCCGCTTCGCCCAGGACACCAAGCAAGTGGTCTTGCAGCGCGTGCGTGACGCCGAGCGCGAACAGATCCTGGTCGACTTCCTCGAGCGCGGCGACGCCCTCGTGACCGGCACCATCAAGCGCATGGAACGCGGCGACGCGATCGTCGAATCGGGCAAGATCGAAGCGCGCCTGCCGCGCGACCAGATGATCCCGAAAGAGAACCTGCGCATTGGCGACCGCGTCCGCGCCTTCATCCTGCGCATCGACCGCAACATGCGCGGCCCGCAAGTGATCCTGTCGCGCACCGCGCCTGACTTCATCATGAAACTGTTCGAACTCGAAGTGCCTGAGATCGAGCAGGGCCTGCTGGAAATCAAATCGGCTGCCCGCGATGCCGGCGTGCGCGCCAAGATCGCCGTCTACACCGCCGACAAGCGGATCGACCCGATCGGCACCTGCGTCGGCATGCGCGGTTCGCGCGTGCAGGCCGTCACCGGCGAGCTCGGCGGCGAACGCGTCGACATCGTATTGTGGTCGGACGATCCGGCCCAATTCGTCATCGGCGCGCTGGCTCCGGCCAACGTGTCGTCGATCATGGTCGATGAAGAAAAGCACGCGATGGATGTCGTCGTCGATGAAGAGAACCTGGCCATCGCGATCGGCCGCTCGGGCCAGAACGTGCGCCTGGCAGCCGAATTGACGGGCTGGAAGATCAACATCATGACGGCCGAGGAATCGGAAAACAAATCGGCGCAGGAAACTGCGGCGGTGCGCGCGCTGTTCATGGAAAAGCTCGACGTCGACCAGGAAGTGGCCGACATCCTGGTGGAAGAGGGCTTTGCCTCGCTGGAAGAAATCGCCTACGTGCCGATCTCGGAAATGCTCGACATCGAATCGTTCGACGAAGACACCGTCAACGAGCTGCGCACTCGTGCCCGTGATGCGCTGGTGACCGAAGCGATCGCGTCGGAAGAAGGCCTCGAAGGCATGGAAGAGCAGCTGGTCAACCTGGAAGGCATGGACCGCACCACGGCCGGCAAGCTGGGCCTGGCAGGCATCAAGAACCTGGACGCCTTTGCTGCCCTTGCGTACGACGAATTCGGCGCCATCCTGGCGTTGCCGTCCGAGCGCGCGCGTGACCTGATCACAAATGAATTTAATGATGTGACCGACGATGAGATGAAGCTGGTCGACTCAAAATACGATGACCGCGCGAAGGCATTGCAGGCGAAAGCCTGGAGCCTGGCAGAAGTGGCCAAGGCTTAATTTGAGTATCTTTATCATCTCCGCGACACATAGAAAAGAGGACTGAATGGCGAGTAACAATGTAGCCCAATTTGCCACCGAACTGAAGATGCCTGCAGATTTGCTGCTGACGCAGCTGCGTTCTGCCGGCGTCGAAAAAAGTTCGACGTCAGATCCATTGTCGAAAGATGATAAGGATAAGTTGTTGTCCCACCTGCGCCGTACCCACGGCGCCGCGGGCGACACCGAAAAGAAGAAGATCACGCTGACGCGCAAAGAAACCACCGAGATCAAACAGGCTGACGCTTCGGGCAAGTCACGCACGATCCAGGTAGCTGTCAAGAAAGTGCGCACCTTCGTGCAGCGCGACGAGCCGGTCGCGCCGCCAGTAGTCGAGGCCGCCCCTGTGGCGCCGGTCATCGATGCCGCCGAAGTGGCGCGCCGCGAAGACGACGCGCGCCGCCAGGCCGAGCTGATCGCGCGCCAGGAAGCTGACCTGCGCGAAAAGCAGGATCGCCTCGCCAAGCTCGACGCTGAAAAAGAAGCCCAGGCCAAGCAGGCCGAGACCGACGCCAAGAAAGAAGCGGCCGAGGAAGCCAAGCGCAACGTCGCGCAAGCTGCGAGCGCCGGCGTTGCCGCCGACGACGAAGCGAAGAAAGCTGCCGCCGCCGAAGCGAAGGCCAAGGCCGCCGTTGCCGCCAAGGAAGCTGCCGACCGCGCCGAGGCGAACGACAAGGCACGCAAGGCCGTCGCCGACGAAGTTGCCCAGATCAAGGCGATGATGAATGCGCCGCGCCGCGCGATCAAGGCGCCCGAGCCAGTCGCGCCGCCGGTCGCCGCGCTGAAGCCGAAGGTTCCAGAAGGCACGCTGCACAAGCCGGCCGACAAGAAGCCAGGCGAGAAAGCTGCCGACAAGAAGCCGGTCACCGCCGACAAGAAGTCGATCAAGTCGGCCAATGTGTCGTCGACCTGGTCGGACGACGCCAAGAAACGCGGCGCGCCAGGCTCGATCAAGCCACGCGGCAACGTCGGTACCGGCGGACGCGATGGCTGGCGCGGTGGCGCCAAGGGCCGCCGTCCTTCGCACAACGAAGACCGCGAAACCAATTTCCAGGCGCCGACCGAAGCGGTCATCAAGGACGTTCACGTCCCTGAAACCATCACGGTCGCCGAACTGGCGCACAAGATGTCCGTCAAGGCATCCGAAGTGATCAAGCAGTTGATGAAGCTGGGCCAGATGTGCACCATCAACCAGGTGCTCGACCAGGAAACGGCGATGATTCTCGTCGAGGAAATGGGCCACAAGGCATTTGCCGCGGCCGAGGACGATCCGGAAGCGCTGCTGGCCGACCAGGGCGAGCACACCCACTTCGAGTCGGTTGCGCGCGCACCGGTTGTCACCGTCATGGGTCACGTCGACCACGGCAAGACGTCGCTGCTCGACTACATCCGCCGCGCCAAGGTTGCATCTGGCGAAGCGGGCGGCATTACCCAGCACATCGGCGCTTACCACGTCGAAACGCCGCGCGGCATGATCACCTTCCTCGACACGCCAGGCCACGAAGCATTTACGGCCATGCGTGCGCGCGGTGCGAAAGCAACCGACATCGTCATCCTGGTGGTGGCGGCGGACGACGGCGTCATGCCGCAGACGAAGGAAGCGATCGCCCACGCGAAAGCTGCCGGCGTGCCGCTGGTGGTGGCGATCAACAAGATCGACAAGCCGGGCGGCAACCTTGACCGCGTGACGCAGGAACTGGTCGCCGAGCAAGTGCTGCCGGAAGAATACGGTGGCGAGTCGCCATTCGTGCCGGTGTCGGCCAAGACCGGCCAGGGGATAGACGAACTGCTCGAGCAAGTGCTGCTGCAGGCCGAAGTGCTCGAACTGAAGGCGCCGATCGATGCGCCGGCGCGCGGCCTGGTGGTCGAAGGTCGTCTCGACAAGGGCAAGGGCCCGGTCGCGACCATCCTCGTCCAGTCCGGTACCTTGCGCCGCGGCGACGTGATTCTGGCTGGCTCGTCGTTCGGCCGCGTTCGCGCGATGCTCGACGAAAACGGCAAGCCGATCACCGAAGCCGGTCCATCGATTCCGGTCGAGATCCAGGGCCTGACCGAGGTGCCGGTTGCCGGCGAAGAAGTGATGGTCATGGCCGACGAGCGCAAGGCGCGTGAAATTGGTCTGTTCCGTCAAGGTAAGTTCCGCGACGTCAAGCTGGCAAAGCAGCAGGCGGCCAAGCTGGAGAACATGTTCGACAACATGGGCGAAGGCGAAGTCAAGAACCTGCCGGTCATCGTCAAGACCGACGTGCAAGGTTCGCAGGAAGCGCTCGTCAGCTCGCTGCAGAAGCTGTCGACCAACGAAGTGCGCGTCCAGGTCGTCCACGCCGCGGTCGGTGGCATCACCGAGTCGGACGTCAACCTGGCAGTGGCCTCGAAAGCGGTCATCATCGGCTTTAACACCCGGGCCGATGCCCAGGCGCGCAAGCTGGCCGAGTCGAACGGCGTGGACATTCGCTACTACAACATCATCTACGATGCGATCGATGAAGTCCGTGCCGCTCTGTCGGGCATGCTCGCTCCTGAAAAGCGCGAGACCATCATCGGCCAGGTCGAGATTCGCCAGGTCATCCTGGTGTCGAAGGTCGGCGCCGTTGCCGGTTGCCTGGTCACCGATGGCGTGGTCAAGCGGACCTCGTCGGTACGCCTGCTGCGCAACAACATCGTGCTGTGGACCGGCGAGATCGATTCGCTCAAGCGCTTCAAGGACGATGCCAAGGATGTACGTGCCGGCCTCGAGTGCGGCCTGTCGCTGAAGAACTACAACGACATCCAGGTTGGCGACACCCTGGAAGTGTTCGAAGTTCAGGAAATCGCCCGGACGCTGTAATTTTGCTGTTACGCAGCACCGCAGGGCGTCAATCGGCACACGCTGATTGGCGCCCTGCGTTTTTTATGAGAAGCTCTATTCATCATGGCTAAACACAGCAAAAACATCCCCGCCCGCGGCTTGCGCGTGGCCGACCAGATCCAGCGCGACCTGGCCGAAATCCTCGCCTCCGGCTTGAAAGATCCGCGCATCGGCATGGTCACCATCACCGAAGTGCAGATCACGCCCGACTACGCGCATGCCAAGGTGTTCTACACCATGCTCAACGACAAGAAGGAAGCGATCAAGAACACCAACGACGGCTTGCAGGCCGCGTCCGGATTCATCCGCAACCAGCTGGGCAAGCTGCTGCACATCCACACCTTGCCGGCGCTGCATTTCGTGCACGACACGTCGACCTCGCGCGGCATGGAAATGTCGCTGCTGATCGACCAGGCCAACGCCACCCGCGCCGCCGATGCCGAGCCCGATCCCGTGCCGGCCGATCCGGACGCACCGCAAGAACGTTGATGAAGCAGCCTCATGTGAAGCGCGTGCGCGACCTGGTCGACGGCGTGCTGCTGCTCGACAAGCCGGTCGGCCTGTCGTCGAACGATGCGCTGATCAAGGCCAAGCGCGTGCTCAACGCCAAGAAGGCCGGCCACACCGGCACGCTCGACCCGTTCGCCACCGGCTTGCTGCCGCTGTGCTTCGGCGAAGCGACCAAGTTCTCGCAAGACTTGCTGGAAGCGGACAAGACGTACGAGACGACGGTCCACCTGGGCATCAGCACGAATACCGGCGACACCGAAGGCGAAGCGATCGCCACGCGCGACGTCCACGTGACGCGCGCGCAGATCGAGGCGGTGCTGGCGCAGTTCCGCGGGCCGATCATGCAGGTGCCGCCGATGTATTCGGCGCTCAAGCGCGACGGCAAGGCGTATTACGAATATGCGCGCGAAGGCATCACGCTCGAGCGCGAGGCGCGCCCGGTCACCATCTACACACTCGAGTTCGTCGCCTACGAGGCGCCGTTCCTGAAGCTGCTCGTTACCTGCAGCAAGGGCACCTACATCCGCGTGCTCGGCGAAGACATCGGCAACGCGCTCGGTTGCGGCGCCCACCTCAACGCGCTGCGTCGCATCCAGGTCGGCGCGCTGACGGTCGACGGCATGGTCACGCTCGAAACGCTGCAGGCCAATGCCGCGCCGCTGTCGATGCTGGCGCCGGTCGACGCGCTGCTGTCGTCGTTCCCGGCGGTGCAGCTCACCGACGAGCTGGCCAAGCGATTCCTCAACGGCCAGCGTCTCGCGCTCGGCAAGGAAGACGTTGCCGTGCCGGAGCAGCAGGGCAGGGTGCGCGTGTATCACGGCGCCGCGCTGCTCGGCACCGCCATCTTGCAGGAGTTCTCGATCCTGGCGCCGGAACGACTAATAGCGTTCAAGCCTGCATAGATCCGCAGTGGCAAGATGTCGAAGCGCGAATCGCCAGCGCAACTCTGCATCGCTGAGCATGGGACGCGCATGAGCGGTCGCATGAAAGGTGGTTCGTGCGCTTGCATGAGGCAGCCTTAGTCGCTACGATCGAGAATTATCAATTACGCAACCCTCAGCGGTTGGGGCCGACCATGCGAACTCTCGTCGTCCTGTTACTCTTATTGTGTGCAAACGTGTCCGCGCAGGATCGTGACGAGCGCGACGTCCTCGCTCGTCGCCTGGCACAGCTGTTGCAGGTGAAAGAATACAAGCTCGACGCGAAGCAGTGCGACAGGGTCGCTGCAGACTCGTCGAAGGAAATCGTCGCGCTCTACTTGCGCAATCCAGCTAACTTCAGTGGCATCTCGCCGCAGTCAATATATTGGCCGGCGGTGGAAAAAACCTACCGCGACCTTTATGCGGTAGCGTGCGCGCCCAGCATGTTAGGCGGCCTCGAAGACGTGACGGTAAAGGCTTACGCGACGATGTCGCCGGCCGACCTGCATGCTGCGCTAGCATTTTATGCATCGCCAGCAGGGCGTGCGATGCAACTTTTGCAGAAGAAAATTCTGGCGGACGCGAACGCATTTTCAAACAAGGTTTAGGCAAGCGAGGAGCTGTCGCGCGCCCGGGCGAACTTTACGGAGGCAATGGTTCAACTCAGCCAAAAATATAAGGCCGACCCGCGTTAATGGACGGATCGTCGCAATCGAGTACAACGCTTCCGATCAGCTGACGTGTCGTTCTGATCGCATCCGCGCCTGACTAGATCAATCGAGGCGACAGGGCCGGTTGTACGATTTGATCTTCACTATCGTGTTAGTCCAGATCGGAGGTCGTCATGCGTCGCCTGCTTGCAGTTAGCCTTTTATTTTGTTCCTGCGCGGCGGCCGCGCAGACTGACGAGCGCGGTGTGCGCACCGCGCAGACCGATGAAGTTCGGCAGCAGAGCACAGAAGTTCCGGCGCAGCCGGAACAGCCTGAGGAGCGCACCGCCGAGCATCCCGACGAGCACATGGTGCTGGCGCGGCAGCTGTCCGTGCTGGGACAGAAGAATGCCGGCGAGGCGCAGCCGGACGCATCATGCGCCGCGGCGTCCGAAAAAATCCGCGCCAACCTGGCGGCGGCGTATCGCACGCGCCCGGGCGACTTCCACGGCATCTCACCGCAATCGGCCTACTGGCCGGATGTGGTGCGCGCCTGGCATGCCTACCGTGGTGACCGCTGCGGCGGCGACTCGCCAACGGCAATTCTCGCGCGCAGCTATGCCGAGAACATGTCGACCGCCGAGTTGCGCGACGTGATCGCGTTCCAGGATTCGCCGAGCGGACGCGCGTTCATCGCCGCCACCCAGCGCGCTCGCGCCGATCTCGACAACATACTGGCCAAACGCGCCAGCGGCGACGCCGAAGGCGCCGGGGACTCGTTCCAGCGTGAGATGTCGAGACTGAAGGCGCAATACGAGGACGATCCCAAATAGCACCTTGGGCCACAAACGCTGAGATAGCAATTGCCTGGCTGCCGGCCGATCATGCCACTCTTCCCGAGTACGGGACTGTTGCCCACCGCCGTCGTCCTCGCGCACGCGGGGACCCCATTTCTGCGAATCATTGCTGACGCCGCTGCCAGGAGCCGGCGGTGCGCCCGGCGCCGTCGCGCCGTTGATGCGGACTGTGCCGCGAACGCCAGCTATTTGCCGCCATCGGCGTCGGATAGTGCGGATAAGCGTGCTATACTAGTGGGTTCCAGAAATCAGAAACACCGTACACCTTCGTACACCTCGTACCTCAGTACGTACCTTCTCAGTTCATTACGACCATGTCTACTCAAAAACGCGCAATTCGTAACATCGCCATTATCGCCCACGTTGACCACGGCAAAACCACGCTGGTGGACAAGCTGCTGCGCCAATCCGGTACTTTCCGTGACAACCAGCAGGTCGAGACCCGCGTGATGGATTCGAACGACCTCGAAAAAGAACGCGGCATCACCATTCTGTCGAAGAACTGCGCTGTTGAGTACGAAGGTACCCACATCAATATCGTCGACACCCCAGGCCACGCCGACTTCGGCGGCGAAGTCGAGCGCGTGCTGTCGATGGTCGACTCGGTGCTGCTGCTGGTCGATGCCCAGGAAGGCCCGATGCCGCAGACCCGCTTCGTCACGCGCAAGGCGCTGGCGCTGGGCCTGAAGCCGATCGTCGTCATCAACAAGATCGACCGTCCGGGCGCCCGTCCTGACTGGGCGATCAATGCCACGTTCGAACTGTTCGACAAGCTCGGCGCCACCGACGAGCAGCTCGACTTCCCGGTCGTGTTCGCATCGGCACTGAACGGCTATGCCAGCCTCGACTCGGAAGTGCGCGAAGGCGACATGACGCCGCTGTTCGAAGCGATCCTCAAGCACGTGCCAGTGCGCGACGACAATCCGGACGGTCCGCTGCAGATGCAAATCACGTCGCTCGACTACTCGTCGTACGTCGGCAAGATCGGCATTGGCCGCATCTCGCGCGGGCGCATCAAGTCCGGCCAGGACGTCATCGTCCTGAACGGTCCTGATTCGACCCCGATCAAGGGCCGCATCAACCAGGTGCTGAACTTCAAGGGCCTCGAGCGCGTGCTGGTCGACGAAGCCGTCGCCGGCGACATCGTGCTGATCAACGGTATCGACGAAATCGGCATTGGTTCGACCATTTGCCAGCCGGACACCCCGGAAGCGCTGCCGATGCTGACAGTCGACGAGCCGACCCTGACGATGAACTTCATGGTCAACAACTCGCCGTTGGCTGGCCGAGAGGGTAAATTCGTTACGAGCCGCCAGCTGCGCGACCGTCTCGACCGCGAACTGAAAGCCAACGTTGCTCTGCGCGTGGCGCCGACCGACGACGACACGATCTTTGAAGTATCGGGCCGCGGCGAACTGCACCTGACGATTCTGATCGAAAACATGCGCCGCGAAGGTTTTGAATTGGCCGTATCGCGTCCGCGCGTGGTCTTCAAGATGGTCGATGGCGTGCGCCACGAGCCGTTCGAGCAACTGTCGGTGGACGTCGAAGAAGCCAACCAGGGCGGCGTGATGGAAGAACTGGGCCGTCGCCGCGGCGACCTGCAGAACATGGAATCGGACAGCAAGGGCCGCGTACGCCTCGAGTACAAGATTCCTGCGCGTGGTCTGATCGGCTTTCAGGGCGAATTCATGACCCTGACGCGCGGCACCGGCTTGATGAGCCACGTGTTCGACGAGTACGCACCGGTCGACAACACCCGCGGTGAAATGGCCGGCCGCCGTAACGGCGTGCTGATCTCGCAGGACGACGGCGCTGCCGTTGCCTACGCGATCTGGAAACTGCAGGAGCGCGGCCGCATGTTCGTCGTGCACAACGATCCGGTCTACGAAGGCATGATCATCGGCATCCACTCGCGCGACAACGACCTGGTCGTCAACCCGATCAAGGGCAAGCAGCTGACCAACGTGCGTTCGTCCGGTACCGACGAAGCGGTGCGCCTGGTGCCGCCGGTGCAGATGTCGCTCGAGTACGCGGTCGAATTCATCGCCGACGACGAGCTCGTCGAGATCACGCCGAAGTCGATCCGCTTGCGCAAGCGTTACTTGAAAGAGAACGAGCGCAAACGCGCCGGTCGCGAAGCGTAATTCACAAGGGGCGCTTCGGCGCCCTTTTTTGTTTCTCCTATGACCCACACCACACTACCTTCCCGCCGCCTGTCGGTCGCCCCGATGATGGACTGGACTGACCGCCACTGCCGCGTCTTCCACCGGCAGATCACGCGCCACACCTGGCTGTACACCGAGATGGTGACCACCGGCGCGCTGGTGTACGGCGACGTCGAGCGCCATCTGCGCTTCAATGACGAAGAACATCCGGTCGCGCTGCAACTGGGCGGCAGCGACCCGGCCGACCTCGCCACTGCCGCCAGGCTGGGCGAGCAGTACGGCTACGACGAAATCAACCTGAACTGCGGCTGCCCGTCCGAGCGGGTGCAGAAGGGCGCCTTTGGCGCCTGCCTGATGGCCGAACCGCAACTGGTGGCCGACTGCGTCAAGGCAATGCGCGATTCGGTGTCGATCGACGTGACGGTCAAGCACCGCATCGGCATCGACAAGGTCGACGACTACAGTTTCGTGCGCGACTTTGTCGGCACCATCGCCGATGCCGGCTGCAACACGTTTATCGTCCACGCGCGCAACGCCATCCTGAAAGGCTTGTCGCCGAAGGAAAATCGCGAGATCCCGCCGCTCAAGTACGAGGTGGCGTACGCGCTCAAGCGCGAGTTCCCCGACCTGGAAATCATCATCAACGGCGGCATCAAGACCAGCGACGAGGTCGCGCTGCACCTCGAGCACGTCGACGGCGTGATGCTGGGTCGCGAGGCGTATCACAACCCGTACGCGATGGCCGACTACGACGCCAGATTCTACGGCGACGACTCGGCAGTGAAGACGCGCCAGGAAGTGCTGGCGGCGATGATCCCGTATATACAAGCGCAGCTCGATGCGCACGCCGCGCGCGGGCTCAAGCTCAACAGCATCACCCGCCACATGCTCGGGCTGATGGCCGGTTTGCCCGGCGCGCGCAGCTTCCGGCAGATGATGTCGGATCCGAAAAAGCTGGCCAGCGCCGACCCCCACCTGCTGCTCGAGGCAGCTGCGCGCATGCAACAAGCGGCCTGATCGTCGTGGGCCACGCGGCGTCGCAGCAGGGGTCTGACCCGGTTTTTCTTTTGGGGTCAGACCCTGAATCAGTTGACGCCCGCGAATCCGGGGTCTGACCCCAACGAGCCGGGTCAGACCCCTGCTGTTGCCTGTACGCCGCAGCCACCGCAGGCGGTATAGACAAGAACGCCGCATACAGTCATTAAATTGCCGCATAGAAACAGCGCGCTCATAGACAATCAGCATTATTCTTGCATCAGAGCAAATTTCCGCTCTATAATTACTCCTCAGTATCGATTTACCGCAGCTTTTCGATTAAAACTGTTGTTCTCGTGAAACAATTGCTCCGCAGCTTCACATTTTTGCATCCGCAGTCTTTTTTTGTTCTATCCTGACAGCAATACTTGCCGCCTGCGTCCAATGGTGCGGCGGTAAATGGGATGACGGATGCCGGTGGCACAGGCGGATCGACTAATCGTATTACTTATAAAAAGACACGCAATGAATTTATCGAACATGAAAGTGGGAACGCGCCTGGGCCTCGGATTCGCTCTGGTCTTGTTCTTCCTTGTTGCCGTCACCGCCATCGGTATCGTGCGCATGGCGCAGATCCAGGACCGTCTTGACCACGTCGTCGGCGTCAACAACGTCGTCACGCGCCTCGTCATCGACATGCGCGGCAACGTCAGCGATCGCATCAACTCGCTGCGCATCCTGACCATGATGTCGAGCCCGGACGAGATGGAAGCGGACATGAACCGCATCAAGGCGCAAACGGCCAAGTACGACGAAATCGAGAAGAAGCTTACCGACAAGTTCGCGACCGAATCGTCGCCGCAGGAAAAGGCGCTGCTGGCACAGGTCAAGGAACACGAGGCGGTGGCGATGCCGGCAATCGCCAAGGCGTCCGAGTTGTGGTTGGCCAGCAAGGCAGAAGAAGCGACCCGCGTGATGATCAAGGAAATCCGTCCAGCGCAGAAAAAATGGATGGAAGCGCTGGAACAGCTTGCCGCGCTGGAAGACAAACTCAATACCCAGTCGCAGCTCCACGCCGAGGATGCGTTCAAAAATGCGCGCAACTTCATGCTCGTGATGGGCCTGCTCGCAGTCGGCATGGGCATCCTGGCAGCAGTGCTGATCACCCGCGGCCTGCTCAAGCAGCTGGGCGGCGAGCCGGACTACACGGCCAAGATTGCCGGCAGCATCGCCCACGGCGACCTGTCGATCGCCATTCACACCGCCGATTCGGACAAGGGTTCGCTGCTGGTCGAGATGAAGGAAATGCGTAACAGCCTGGTCAGCATCGTCGGCCAGGTGCGCGTCGGCACCGAGACGATCGGCACGGCATCGCGTGAAATTGCAGCCGGTAACATCGACCTGTCGTCGCGTACCGAAATGCAAGCCAGTTCGCTGGAAAAGACCGCTTCGGCGATGGAAGTACTGACCTCGACCGTCAAGCAGAACGCCGACAACGCACGGGAAGCGAACCTGCTGGCCGCAACGGCGTCGGACGTCGCCCGCAAAGGCGGCGAAGTGGTGTCGCAAGTGGTCGACACGATGGGTTCGATCAATGCGTCGGCCAACAAGATTGTCGACATCATCGGCGTGATAGATGGCATCGCCTTCCAGACCAACATCCTGGCGCTGAACGCGGCCGTCGAGGCAGCGCGTGCCGGCGAACAGGGCCGCGGTTTTGCGGTGGTGGCGTCGGAAGTGCGCAACCTGGCGCAGCGCAGCGCGGCTGCGGCAAAAGAAATCAAGACCTTGATCGGCGACTCGGTCGAGAAGGTCGAGCGCGGCAGCAAGCTGGTCGGCCAGGCCGGCGTGACGATGGATGAAGTGGTCGCCAGCGTCAAGCGCGTGACCGACATCATGAGCGAGATTGCCAACGCCAGCCAGGAGCAAAGCGCCGGCATTGAACAGGTCAACCTGTCGATCATCGAGATGGACAGCATGACGCAGCAGAACGCGGCACTGGTGGAAGAGGCCGCGGCCGCCGCGCAAAGCCTGCAAGACCAGGCGAGCGAGCTGGCCCACGTGGTCAGCATCTTCAAGCTCGTCGAAGGCGAGGAGGCGCATCAGGCAGTGCAGCCGGCCGCTGTGGCTGCGCCAAGCGCGATCAAGGCCGCCGCCGTCAGGCCGGCGCAACTGCGCAGCACCCGTCCGGCGCTGAAAAAGCCGGCGCCTTCAGCAGCCCCGTCACCGGCGCCGTCGGCACCGAAGCCGAAAAAAGCCGTCGCCGCCTCGGCCGACGAATGGGAAGAGTTTTAAGTCACACCGTCACCTTTTGAATCTATTAACAAGAAATGGAAACCGTCTCATGAACAAGCGCTCTATCAGTCTCATCGCAGCAATGTTGTTGTCCGCAACAGCCAGCAGCGCCTTCGCAGCAGAAGTCGCGGCAACCTTCGACTCCAAGAGCTGCAAGGCCGAGTATCCAAAAGCGTCGTTGATGAACGAAGAAGAAGGCAACGTGCAAGTGGCGTTCCTGGTGTCGGCCGATGGCACCGTGGTCGACTCGAAGATCGAAAAGACCAGCGGCCACAAGAACCTCGACAAGGCCGCCGTCAAGGGCCTGAGCGCCTGCAAGTTCAAGCCGGGCACCAAGGACGGCGCACCTGCGCAGACCTGGGCCAAGGTCGACTACGTCTGGAAGCTGTAATCGTTGAGCGTTTCATCTTTTTGGGGAAATGGTATGTCTACAAATACGCGTTATCTGAGTATCCTCGCTGCCGTGCTGATGTCCAGTATGACCGTCGCTGTAGTGGCCGCTGAAGTGCCGGCGGTCTTCGATCCGAAGACCTGCAAGGCCGAGTATCCGAAAGCGTCGCTGATGAACGAGGAGCAGGGCACCGTGTCGATGTCGTTCCTGGTGGCGTCGGACGGTTCGGTGACGGAGTCGAAACTGGACAAGACCAGCGGCTTCAAGAACCTCGACAAGGCGGCGATCAAATCGATCAGCGCCTGCAAGTTCAAGCCGGGTACCAAGGACGGTTCGCCGGCGCAGACCTGGACCAAGGTCGACTACGCCTGGAAGCTCGATTAAGCGGTAGACATACGACCCCGGCATGCCGCCTGCGCAGCCGGGGTTTTTCTTGCCATCGAACCGCCCGCAGCAGCTCGTTGCGCGGCCATTGGCGTCGCCAAACCATCCTGCCCCGCGGGCGAGCGCGATTCTTTCGTTTACGCCAGACACGTCATTCCGTATATTCCCGGCATGACTTCCGTTCTCCTGATTGCCGCCGCGTGCCTGCTCGCCTTGTTCTCGACCATCGGCGCCTCGCTGCCGTATCCGATCCTGGCGCCGCTGTTTGCCGCCGGCACTGCCACCGACCTGAACAACTTTCTCGGCCTGCCGCCCAAGCTGCTGCTCGGTGTTGCGCTGGCGATCAATCCACTCGGCATGATGCTCGGTTCGGCCCTGCTCGGCCCCTTGTCGGACCGTTACGGCCGCCGCCCGGTGCTGCTCGCTACCGCCCTCGGCGGCGCCGCCGGCCATGCGCTCGCCGCGCTGGCGCTGCTGGCCGAGTCGTATCCGCTGTTCTTGCTTGCGCGCTTCGGTACCGGCCTGTTCCAGGGCAACGGCTCGGTCGCGCGCGCACTGCTTGCCGACAAGCTCGAAGGCGATCTGCGCATCCGCGCCTTCTCGTGGCTCAACGGCGCGTTCTACATGGGCTGGCTGGCAGGGCCGCTGATGGCCGGCGTCACGGTCGGCTGGGGCATCACGGTGCCGTTCTGGGTGGCGGTGGGAATGCTCTCGCTGATGGCCCTGCTGGTGGCGCTGGTGCTGCCGCGCGAGGCGCCGTCGACGGCGACGACGTCGTGGTGGCACGTTGCCCGCAACCAGCATTCGTTCGACCTGCTGCGCTACCCGGAAATGCGCGTGCTGTTCATCGTGCAACTGGCCTATACCTGCGGCGTGACCGCGTTCTACGAGTTCTATCCCTTGTGGCTGGTGGAAGTTGCCGGCTACGACGCGCGCGGCATTGCGTGGACCACCGCCGGGCTGTGCGCGTTGATGACAGTGACTTCGCTGGTGTTCGCCGGCGGCCCGGCCAGCGTGGCGCCGCTGCGGCGCGCCGCCTGGTACGCGTTCGGCGTGGCCGGCGCGGTGGCGCTGGTCGCCGCCGGCAACTTCTGGATCGGCATGGGGGCGATCATCCTGTTTGGCATCCCGAATGCGTGTTACAACGCGATCATGCCTGGCTGGTGCGCCGAACGCTTCGGCAGCTACGGGCAGGGCGCGGTGATGGGGCTGCTGTCGACCATCTTCTGCCTGGCCAACATCCTGATGGCGCTGGCCGGCTCGGTGCTGACGCTGGTCGACACCCGGCTGGTGCTGCTGCTCGGCGCGCTGCTGTCGGCGTGGGCCGGCTGGCGGCTGCGCGGCTGGAGCGTGCGGCTGGCGGTGCCGGCAAGCAACGCGGAAGGCAAGCCGGTCCGCTCCGCCAATTCGTAGCCCGAAGCGCTCAGACTGGCGCGCGCCGCTAGCGTGCCTGGCGCGCCTGCTGTACGGGCGATTCGAGCAGGCTGCACACGGCGTCGGCGACATCGTCCCGGTCGACCTTGGCGAGGCAATCATGATGCCCCTGTGGACACACGCTCTTGTAGCAGAAGCGGCAGGCAACGTCGTGGAACAGCAGCCGGTGTTCGACCTGCCATCGGGTGTGCTGCCGATTGGTCAACGCATACAGGTCGACCAGCGGCGTGCCGAGCGCGGCGGCAATGTTGGCCGGCCCGGTATTGTTCGACACCATCACCGACGCGAGGCCGATCGCGGCGCCCAGTTTGCCCAGATCGATCTGGCCGGCCAGCGAATGGACCGGCACCGCGCAGCCGGCACGGATCTGTTCGACCAGTGCCATTTCGTCGCCACTTCCGCTCAGCACCAATGGGCCGGCGCCGCGTGCGGCCAGCGCGCGGATCGCCGCGCTCCATTTGTCGGCGGGGTAGCGGCGCGACGGCGCGCTGGCGCCGGGATGGAGCAGGATCCAGCGGCGGCGCCCGTCGATGCCGTCGGCATCGAGCCGGCCGCGCATCGCATCGGCGTCGCGCTCGCGCACGCGAAACGACAGCGGGCCGTCGCCGCCGCGGCAGCCGATGGCGCCGACCAGGTCAAGCTGGCGGCGCACTTCATGGCGCACCGTCGCGCCCGGCTCCGGGTCGGCCACCCGGTCGGTCAGCAGCTGGTAGGGATTCTCGCGGCAGTGGGCCAGCCGCAGGGGGATGCCGGCCAGGTAGCACAGCATGGCCGCCGGCGGCGCGCTCTGGCTGTACGACGTAAAGATGACGGCGCCGTCAAAACGCTGCGCGGCCAGCGCCTCGGCGCAGGCGGCGCAGCTCGACGGCGCATGCGCGGCGCTGCTTTTCATCCACGGCGCCTGGTAGGCGATGACGGCGTCGAGTTCGTCGATGAAGGGGACGGCGGCGGCGCCGCTGTGCGAAGTTAGCAGCGTCAGGCGGCGCCCTGGACAGGCTTGCCGCAGCGCGCGCATTGCCGGCGTACACATCAGCACGTCGCCGAGCGCGTCGAGCCGCACGCACACGATGTTGCTTGCGCTGTCCCAGCCAGGCGCGCTCATCGGCCCGCCCCGTGCGCAGCGGCGATCAGTTGCGCCGCGCCATCGAGGTCGGGCGCCGTGTAAGTCGGCGTGCGCTGCGGGCCCGGCAGCCATTCGGTTTCGTGGCCCTTGTCGAGCAGCACGCTGCGGCAGCCGGCGCGGTTGCCCGATCTGGCGGCGCGCGTGAAAGCCGGCGTCGAGGTCCAGCATGTGGGCAAACACGCGGCGGGCGGTCCGTTCCTGCTCGAGAAGCACGGCGTGGCCGCCGGAGGCGGAGGGGCGTGATGGACGACATGTCCGGATACCCGCCTCCGCCATTGGCGGCAATGCGGCGCATTGCCGTGTTCCGCGCGCTGCAGCTGGGCGACATGCTGTGCGTGGTGCCATGCCTGCGGGCCTTGCGCCGCGCTGCCCCGCAGGCACGGATCACGCTTATCGGCCTGCCATGGGCGCGCGAATTTGCCGACCGCTTCCGTCACTACATCGACGCCTTCATGGTGTTCCCCGGCTTTCCCGGGCTGCCCGAGCGCATTCCGGATGTGGCCGCGCCGCCGCGTTTCCTGACCGATGCGCGCCTGCGCCGCTTCGACCTGGCGATCCAGCTGCACGGCAGCGGCGCACTGAGCAATTCGATCGTCGGCCTGCTGGGGGCGCGGCGCATGGCCGGATTCGACGAAGCCGATGGCTGGCGCCCCGATCCGGCCGCCTTTTTGCCGTGGGGCGAACCCGAGCATGAAGTGACCCGCGACCTGCGACTGATGCAGCACTTGGGCTGCAACGCCGACGACACGGCGCTCGAGTTCCCGGTCGAGGTGACGGACCGGGCGGCAGTGGCGGCACTCGGGCCGCTGCCGCCGGAGCGGCGCTTTGTTTGCATCCATGCCGGCGCGCGGATGCGGTCGCGCCGCTGGCCGGCGGCGCGGTTCGGGCAAGTGGCCGACGGCCTGGCCGCGCGCGGATGGCAGGTGGTGCTCACCGGCAGCACCGAGGAACAAGCAGTCGCGGCCGAGGTGATGGCGCACATGGCGGCGCCCGCGCTGGACCTGACCGGGCGCACCACGTTAGGTTCGCTGGCGCTGCTGGTGGCGCGCGCCGGGCTGGTTGCAAGCAACGACACCGCGCTGTCGCATCTGGCGGCGGCCAGCGGCACGCCGGGCGTCATCATCAGTTCCGGCGGCGATCCGGTCCGCTGGGCGCCGCTGGATCGCGCTCGCCACCGTGTGCTGCATGCCGCTGCCGGGTGCCGTCCGTGCGCGTTCGGAGCGTGTCCGATCGGCCACCCGTGCGCGCTGGGCGTGAGCGCCGAGCTCGTGCTCGATGCAGCGCTGACATTGTGCGCCAGCTGCCCTGTGCGCGCACCGGAGATGACGCCATGAAAGAGCAGCACAGCAAGCGGGTGCTGGTGACCGGGGGGGCAGGCTTCCTCGGCTCGCATCTGTGCGCGCACTTGCTGGCGCAAGGTCATGACGTGCTGTGCCTTGATAATTTCTATACCGGCTGCAAGCGCAACATCGCTTCGCTGCTCGGCGAGCCGAATTTCGAACTGCTGCGCCATGATATTACGTTTCCCCTGTATGTCGAGGTGGACGAGATTTACAACCTGGCGTGCCCGGCCTCGCCGGTGCATTACCAGTATGATCCGGTGCAGACAACCAAGACGAGCGTGCATGGCGCGATCAACATGCTGGGGCTGGCCAAGCGCGTGAAGGCAGCCATTTTGCAAGCGTCGACCAGCGAGGTGTATGGCGACCCGCAGGTGCATCCGCAGACCGAAGACTATGTTGGCCACGTCAATCCGATCGGGCTGCGCTCGTGCTACGACGAAGGCAAGCGCTGCGCCGAAACCTTGTTCATGGATGACCGGCGCCAGCACGGCATGCGCGTGAAGGTTGCCCGTATATTTAATACCTACCGTCCACACATGCATCCGAACGATGGGAGGGTGGTGTCGAATTTCATCATGCGGGCGCTGGACGGGCGGCCGATCACATCTATGGCGACGGCACGCAGACGCGTTCGTTTTGCTATGTCGACGACCTGGTCGACGGCTTCGACCGTTTGATGCGCAGTGCCGACGAATTCACAGGACCGGTCAATCTTGGCAATCCGGTGGAGTGCACGATGCTGGAACTGGCGGCGATGGTGGCCGACCTGACCGGTTCGCGCTCAGGCATCGAATTTCGGGTAGCGCCCAGCGACGACCCCGCGCGACGGCGGCCCGACATCTCGCTGGCACGGCAAGAGCTGGGGTGGGAGCCGAGGGTGGCGATGCAAGCAGCGCTGGAGCGCACAATCGCTTACTTCCGGCAGTTGCGCGAAGCGGAGTGACAGGCAGCATCCGACGCCGGCGCCGGTGCTCAGCGGCTCAATGCAAACGTGCGCAGCCGGAAGGGATTCAAGTCTTTTTTGAGGAAGCCGCCAACATACGGATCGGCGACAAAATGCATCTTCTCGTAGAATCCCCGCGTGCCTTCGCGAGGTTCGAGCAGCAGGCGCGGAACACCGAATTGAATGCAATAGCGCTCGATGCTTTTCATGAACCAATCGCCCACACCTTTGCGGCGATATGCATCAGAGATGATCAAGTCAGAGACGTAACAAAATTGCGGAGGCGCCATTTCCAGTCGTGCAATGCCAACCATCTTGTTACAACAGTCGACCGTGACCCATTGCACTCTGCCGGGCGTTGGCTTGCTGCCACCGGGCTCGTCGCCAACTGGGGGCCAGCCGGCATCTTTACGAAACGCTTGCAGCGCTTTTTTACTGAGTGGAGCAAGCAAAGGGCGAAAAACGAGGGGAAAATCCATCTGTGCATCTCAATTTTTGGGAGATGGGCAAGTGTAATGGGCTTGCATCGATGTTGCCGCTAGGAATTTGTAAATCAGGCGTCGCAAATGTAACTGAATGTTTCAGCATTCGACACAAATTCAAGGCTTGTTGCTGGCTTCGGTTCGGTCCGCTTACCGAAGGCAATCGACAAAAAAGGCTACATGCCGAAGCGTGTAACCTTTGATTTACTACATGTTCTTGGGGTGGCTGATGGGGAACCACCACCCACCCACAGACCCCAGTATCCATGCGGGTTTGCGGCGCGTTGTTACACAGCTATGTGTAGCAGTTAGTGTAGCAGATTTGCCCCTCCTGACGACGTCCAGGTCACCGTAATCTGAATCTTCGGCGATGTTCGGCGACTGGAATATCCCCAGCTAAGCCGCTGGCCGTTATTATGCAAATTCAGTCTTCATTTCGCTCGCGGTCGCAGTCCCTCTCGCGGCCGCCCTCGCTACCGACAAGGCGAGCTTGGGAGTTCTCTTGGAGTACCCGGCGACGGGGAGACCGCCAGCAACGAAACCGGCGGTCTTTGACAACATCTTTGTTGGACAAGGAGGGCCAACGAAGTAGCGGGACGAAAAAAAGCCCCCGAGGATTTCTCCGCGAGGGCTGAATCAATGACTCATTCTACGTTGCTTGCTGTGCCGCGAGCATCTCGATTGCGCCAACGACTTCCGGCCGGCTCAACATCGTCATCATGCGTAGATGCCTAGCAACGGCATATCGCGCTTTCGAATCACGCTCGTCATCCCCGCCCTTTGGCTGCGTCAGCTGCTTCGGCGTCGCACTGTTGAACAACCTCCATTAGCGAGCGCAGCAGACCACCCATGCCAACCTCGGCGTAAGCCGTGGTGATGACTTCGCAGAGTCCTTCAACAGCGTACTTCTCATACTCCAGCAGACCGGCTTCCGTAGTACTTGCCTGCCTGAATAGCTTCGAACGTTCGATACTCGCAAGCTCCTCGCTACTTGCGGCATTTCTCTCATGTGAGAGCTGTTCTACAGCCTTGCGTACTACGTAACCGCTATCTTGATTTTTCACTGCCTTCTTCTTTGTCGACATTTTCAGTATCCTAAGTAATATGGTCTAGCACGTATAGCGACCTTCGCGAGGCAATCAATCTTAGTGCATTTCCTTAAGGAAACTTTTGTTGCCGCCAGGTTTGCGCGGCCGGGGTAGAGCTCGATGTGGAACGAGCCTCCAACGACAGGGCCTCGAGCGTTGAAATTCCCCGAGCAGCGCGAGCGCCGTGCGGTCGTTGCGGGCGCCCCAGTCTGTGGGCAAACGAATATGAGGCGTGTCCAAGTTCGCGCGCCAGCCATTTATCTGCCACATTAGATGTCGTAAATACGGTCGAGCTGACCGGTGTCGTCGACTTCAGTCGGCGTGTCCCGGGAGCTACCGCCAGTTACTGCGCTGGCAGCTTCCATCCTTTTAGCGAGGTCAGGGTGGACCATCCGGCCGGTCCCGACTTGAAGTCGTTAGAGTGGAGGCGTATAGGCGCCGTTCAACATGTTTTCGACTGTTCGCTCGGGATGGAACACAGGCAGAGCTTTGTTGACGACGGTCCCCAGTAGTCTCAGGTTCAATTCGGCATGCCAGTGGCTTGGGATGTCGGCGCCGACAATTATCGCGCGCTTCTGGCGATTGATACCCTGAAAGCCAGGGAGCCTGCGCAATGACGCCACTAGCTTGATGAGATAGTCCGGCTTCCTTTCCCTGCTGGAGCGTACCCGTCCCGCCGCTTTTCCAAAAGCGTGACGCCAACGTGATAGGAAACCCTCCTGAAGGGTCCAGGTCCAGACGTAATCAAGGTCACCATTTCGGCGACGAACGGGACGGGAAACCAGGGTGTATTGGTTTTCCCACCCAAGACGCAAGCCCGGTTCGCGCGCATCCATGGTTCGCTTTTCTTTCGGCAGCTCACCGACCCCTTCGGTGGCCATGAGCCAAAACAGCCATTCACGTTCCGGCTTCTCTTCAGGAAAGCTAACCTTCGGGAAAAGCACCAGTCGAGCACAAGAGCGTCCTCGTAAGCGGTCGTTATCCCGCATGCCGCGGGTCGCCAGGACACGGTAGCTTTCATCAAACTTTTTGATTAGCTGAATCACTTTAGTCCCTGGAACGGTTCCGGACTGAAACAGGTGATAGCCATGTCCCGCCGTCTCGGCGATATAGCGCATCGCGGCAGTTTTGGTCACGGCGACATGTACTGGGTTGGCTTTTTGGCTCATTTTCCGACTCCTTTCGAATTGATTTCCTTTCGTATAGCGACATGGCGGCATGCAAGACTAAAGAAGCGAGAAAGAGGGAGGACGGCCTTAGATTTGTGGTGGCTCCAGCTGGGGCCACGTGTTTTCATCCCCTGTGCCGAAGGCACCTAAAAAGAGGCCAAGAAAATTTTTGCGAAGGTTGTTTCGAAGTTGCTATACCAGGCAGGACACTCATCGTAAGTGTTACGACAGGGCCAGCCACCCTCAAGCCAATTTCATTGGCTCTGGGGGCGCGCCAACGCCCCCAGAGCCTTACACACAGTTGATGCACTGCAGTCTGTTTTAGTCGAGCAAACTGCAGTAGCGTCGGGACCGCCGGATGCACATAATCGTGCCCGTCCGGCGATAACGGGCAGCGAGAGGGCGCCACCCTCTCGTTGACCCACACCATCTCATGATTCATGAGAGGGCGCGACCGTCTCAAAGGACCGCCTCGTAAGAGAGCGGCGCTGCAGGAACATTCGGTGTCCACCAGGGCTCCCGATTTGTGAAAGCAGATGAAATCCGAAATTATGGAGAGACCAGGTATCGAATCCTGGACTTGTATCGGGGCGCGAAAGCGTCCGCAAGCTACCCACACCTAGAACTCTGCCAAGTACCCGTAAGGGGCTTGGTGCGCATCTCAACAAACCAAGGGACATGTCCGTGAGCTCGATAGAGCGCGGCATGAACGCGGGGCACCATCGTGCGCAAGCACAATGGGTTCGGGGAGAGCTTAAGGGTGTAATTGCGACTAACGTCGATGGCAGGGATGCCACCGACCAGGCGTCGCATTGGGAGAGTAAGAAATCGACCGCAAGGTCTTGCCGTGGGATGACGTGGGTAGTGCCACTCATTTGTGTGAACTGATGAAACTTCGAAGAAACGCAGACGTTTGGGCCTCTTGGTCGCGTGACGGGGCACTTTGGTGCTCGCCCGCTGGAAACGGGATTCGATGATTTTTAAGCACGGCTACTTATTCGTAGATACTCCATTGTGAAGACGTGAATGTTGGCCGGAAACGGCGTTGTCGATGATTGGGCTGACTACCCTTGAGGCAATGCTTCAACCGAGATGCGGGTAACCGTATCGTGCCGACGGCTGCAAGATGATTAGTGAGTGGCGAAAGCCCGGCAAACAGAGGATTCGCACGAAAACCTGTTTGCTTGCTCCCTTGGGAGCGGCACGAAAGTCTTAACCGACGCGAAAGGCGTCAACTGTGTGATATATAAGGCTATACCTGTGCTGCTTGGCGGTGGCCAGGTTTCTGATTCCTTGGCAGGAATTGGGATAGTATTGAGCACCTTGGCGGGTGCGATACTGATGATATGTAGATATTCTTATGATTAAAACGGGGGCGGCGAAACTGCCCCCGTTTTCCTCTGTATCCGGAGTTTTGGGTACGCACTCAAGCCCTGCCGCGAAATCGTCGCAGGCCATGCATCATAAACGATGGCCATCTAAGGCGATGACCAAAAAACTATTGGTGACCTGGCCGGTACGAAAGGCATAAGCTGAAAAAATGGCGGAAACCAGCAAAGGATTCCGCCATCAAAATAATAAAAATACGGTCCGTTCGTTCGAGCGTCTATATGCGCAACGGCTCTCCCAATTCAATTTCCTGGTTCCTGGTTCAATCAGTGATGGGTGTGAAGCTCCGACTTCGGAAACGTAAACATCCAAGGGTTTTCTTCCCGCGCGAGACGCATCAGGTAGAACTGATAACTGATAATCAGCCATGCCGCTAGTTCAGAAAAAGCCTTCGATTTATTTTCCTCAGTAACGTTTTCGCAAGCGGAGAACGCGTCCTCAATTCTTGTCACGAGGAAGGGTACAGCGTCGTCTGGAAGTTCTTTCTCATGCTCCATCCGCTGAGCCAGCTCTGGGCTGTAGGTACGCAAGTCCAGAAGTTTTTCAACGATGTCCCCGACGTCGATTGGTCTCATGATTTTTGTCCTCAATTTTGTTGGTCGGCGCTCGCGTCAGGTCGTCAGAAACGGATGACGGCACAGGCGCTATGCTTCAGCTAGGGCGTCTTCGATTGCATCTTCCAAAGCGCGTAAATGCTTCTCGAAGAAAATCGGTGCCCTGCAGAGAGTGTCTTTCTCGACGACTCGCACTTTGCAGTCCTTTGGGATTCGGACGAGATGGCTGACGAGTTGTGTTCGCCGGCGCGCCTGCTTTTTGCTTTTGGCCTGAATGAAGGCAAGGATTCTTCCTGATTTAGTGAATTCAAACATGTCATTTTTTGACGTCATATCGTATGTCCTGTAGTTAGCAGCACTGCGCTGTTAAACCGTATAGCGATGGACCAGATAGAAATGCCGCGGTGCCGGAAAATGTTTAAAAATATTTCATCGACTCCAAAGAACTCATTCTTTATATTTGCTTAAAATTTAGGCATAGACTTGTCGGAAATCCGGTGTTAACATTCTATTTCCAACAATAAGAATAAAGGAAATCAGATGAGTTTTCTATCGGAAATATTCGACTTCATGTTCGCTCCAGCCGGCACCTTCGATTCTGATTCGGGTTCGGAGGATACAAGTGCTGACGGCAATTTTTCTGAGCATGAGTTCTCGGCAATCAACCCTGCGAACGGCATGCCGATGATTGACGGCAGCGGCGGTATCGGTGGTGTCGACGTAACGGGAAATCTCTGGGGCCATTCCGACATGTTCAGCGACCATGGCTGCGACTTGTCAGTTGACCATTCTGCAGGTTCATTTGACAGCAGCTCCATGTTCGATAGCACGTCGTTCGACAGCGGGTCGATGTTCGACTGTAGCTCGCCGTCAACCGGGATAGGTTTCGACGACTGACTACGCACCAAATGGCGGCGCCCGACATGCACGATTTGGAGACTCGGAAAGCTACCGGCATGGTGCCCTCTTCATGTCGAGCCCGCGCGCCATGATGGCGCCGGCTGCATCGAGTCACTGCGGTCGAAGCATGGCTTGATTGCTTCCGCCCGGCCAGCTGCGAGTCACGGAATCTCACTTGATGAACTCGGCTGGGTCCGTCAATTCTGCAAATAGTTTTGACGCATCACGCTGTCAACGGCGGTATGGCGGCGCCCATTGGAAGGGGAGGCGAGGTCTCAACGGACCGACTGGATTTGAAGGTCGAGGCAGAACCCTGACAGCATCGCGGGATGGGTGTCGAGAGAATCAGACGTGCAAATCGTTAATTCTTCTTGCCAGCTCGATAATGCGCCGAGTAAGTCAAGGCGAAGGAAAGCACGAATTTCTGCTCTCGGACTGGCAGCTCCTTGACGGCATCGACCAGCAGGTCGGCCATTGCGCTGCTCTTGCTTGTATCTGCCAAAAGCGTGGTGAGAGAGACCTTCAAGGCTTTGGCCATCTCGTCCAAGCGGTCGATGGACGGCAGTTGCGCGCCGGTCTCGATGCGGGACACCGTCACACTTTCGATTCCTGAAATTTCGCCGAGCTCAGCCTGTGTTTTCCCCAGTAGAGTTCTAGCCGCTTTGATGTTGCGACCTATGCGCACAGAGAGTGCGGTTCCGCTATCCGTCTTGGATTTCCTTGGCATGTTGCCTTCTCACGAAAATACAACATGGTCAACTGGTAAGTACTTTAAAGAAATGACATAAAACGATAGTAAACTTGATGTAAAATGTTGTTTTAGGTAAACTTTTCATGACCTCATCACAAAAGGAACACGACGATGGCGACAAAAATAGAAGAGTTTCTGAGGGGATTTTTGAGCATTCTTTCGGTGCTTACATGCCTGCTGCTGCCCAGCGTCAGTCATGCGCATTCGGCCGTGGCGTGGGTACAAGGTCATTCGGTCAGCACTATTTATGCGGGCTGGAATTTTCCTACCCAGAAGGCTGCGGACGCCACTGCTTTGGATGGATGTCGCAAGGCAGCGACGGAAAGCGGTCTATCGAAAGTGGCGTCGAAATGCCAGGTGCAGCACAGGCAAGAACACCCTGGGGGCGGGGCGATTGTATGCGGAATAAATGAATGTTCGATGCACACTGGTTCCGATACAGAACAAGGTGCGGTGGATAGGGCCTATCAGCACTGCGTGCAAAACTACGTCGAGTGCCAAAAGACTGAAATCAGAAGTTGGTGGGACGACGCGGGATACCCGAAGCAAGTTGCCAAGAAGGAGGCTTCTGCGAAGACCTGCGGTCCACCGCCCGGCCGGACGGTTCGTTCGACGTACCAGTGTAACAACGGTGACTGCACCAGGACATTTGAGAACGGATGCAAGGTTCGATTTCAGGCGCCGTATTGCCATGACCCGGCAACCGGCAAGTGGGAATGGAAGGCTGATGGCTGCTAGAGACGGAGCACTGTAATTTTTTGAAATTCAATTTTTTGCAAAAGGATGTCGCATGAGAAAGTTAGCATTTATTGTTCCTGCGTTTGCCATTCTCGCTGGCTGCGCCACCGGAAACAGCTATCTCGCCAACCGAAGCACCACGGTCGAGATGTATCACATCTTTGATATCAAAACCAAGGCTAGCACCGGCGTCGTGGTCAAGGCCGCCGCCGACGGATTGGCCCAAAACACAAGTGACATCCACCAGGTCACGCCGCTGCAAATGGGCAAGACGGTTCCAGTTGAACCTGGTCGTTTTGTCATCGAGGACATAGGTGCGAAGCTGGCGGGTTCGAACACGGGCATGGGCGCGATGATGCAAATGGCCGCGATGCAGAACGGTGGAGTGAGCATGAAGGCCGCGAAATGCGACGACGCGGTGTGGACGTCGCGCGCCCAGCGCAGCGTCGCCGGCTCGAGCAATTTGACTTTGTACAGCTGCCTGTACAAATATCAAGCCGGGTACCGACTGGACACCTATGCAGTGTTCAATAAAACCGAAGGTGGCCTTTACCAGGTTTCGCGGGATATCGCGAACTCGCTGGTCGGCACACCGGAACAATGGGTCAACAAGACGATTCTGGATACGGTGCACGCTATCGAAAAAGCGACCGGCGCCAAAGCTGTTCGTTTGGAGGGGCAACCGGAGCTGACCGAGCTGCCAAGTGGGGCACTTGTTGGCAAGAGTTAATGACGTTTTGCGAGCAGTTTTAGGCGCTGCTGAAGCGGCCATGTTTGTACTTGATATCTATAGGCACGAATGAAAACAATGAAGATTTTGGCGGTAGTAGCGACGGCCGTGGTGGCTGGCTGCGGCGGTGGTTCTAGTGGCGACAGTGGCACGACAACCCCGACCATGCCCGCGACAACGGCGGCCACGGTCGTCGCCAACCCTTTGACCGGCGCGGCCGCCCCCGGCGTGGCCACCACCAGCATTCGTGGTGCGGCCTACGCTGGTGCTGTCGTGACTGCGTATGGCGTGCAGCCGGACGGCAGCGCCGGCGCCGCGCTGGGCACGCCGGTCACGGCAGACCTCAACGGCTACTTCGCCATCACTACCACTTCGGCACCGATGGGCATGGTGCGCCTGGTCGCCGTCGGCGGCAAGGTCACCCGTGCGGCAGACAATACCGTGCAGCCCGGCGGCACCCTGGTCCTGGTGGCGCCGTTTGTCACGACCGAATACAACGACTTCAAAATCAGTCCGTTGACGGACATCGCCGCGAACGCGATGGCCTACCAGGCCAGCAAGGGCACAACCCTCGCGCTCGCCTTCTCGGCCGGCATGCAGAATCTGTTGGCCCTGGACAGCGCCAATGCGCTGCTGATGCAGGACAAGTCGGTCTACTTGAACGTGCTTAAGGGTGCAGTCAAGAGCGACTCGACATATTACAATGCGCAGTCGCTGCAAAGCTGGCAACTACTCAACGGCCTGGAATACCTGGGGGTGATGCTGGACCTGCCTTCGGCGACGGTGGCCAAGGTGGTCGGTGCATCGGCTCAAGGCGGTTATGCCGCTGGCGGTGTCGACGGCACAGGCAATGCCATCAACGCTGGCGCCTGGGCCAATGGCGTGTTCGTGCCAACTGCGGCGATGACGCTCAAGGCACTGATGGACGCAAAGACCCCTGATTCGCAGAAGGTCACCGATACGGCAACCGGCGGCAAGGTCGCGCCGCGCCTGGCTGAGCTGGTGAGCCGCTACCTGATTTCGGACTTCGTGATGGATGCCGCGTGCCGTAGCGGTTCGTCGCTCTTCTACACCACCCGGTATCCGTTCTATCAGGTCGATGCTCAGGGCAAGATGGTCGCCGCAGATTGCAGTGCAGCGGCCCAGCGCCTCTTGGTCCTGAAAGCGCATCTCGACACCAACAACAGCTCGACGATGAAGTAACTTGCATGCTGCCATTTCGGCGCTGAGCCGATAGCCCCCGCTAAAACACGAGGGGGCCATATGGGTGTTCAGGGTATGTAAAAACATACCGTTATAGCGCGATGAGCGCTATAACGGTATAAAGTGAATTAGCTTTTCCTGCCTGGGACTAACTTTTCAAGCCGGTTAAGGGCCTCGACCAATTGTTGACTATTGAGCAAGCCCAACGCTTGTAATCCGGCGCGTACGACTTCGCTCTTGCTGGTCGAACTACGACCTTCCTTGTTTGCAATGATTCGCAGCTCCTCGATTCGGGCATAGTCATCCGGGGGCATGGAGAATGTGTCCCGAATTACCGATGTTTTCCGCAGTGTTGGTGCCGGCGCCGAAGCGGGTTCCGGAGCTTTTAGCAGGATAGAATCTGCCTTGTCGAATCGGTCCTCCAAGGCTACATCCTGTTGCGCGACTGTTGAGCGAACCTTGACATTATCGAACATTTTCTTCGTCATTTGCATTCTCCCAGTAACGCCAACACCTCGTCGGCCAATGCGCTGACCTCATCTTTCGCCGCCTTTGCGTCCCGGCCTAGGGCCGAAACCGATACGCCGCTAACGACCGCTTCCTGATAGGCAGTTCGATTCGTCAGCCGCGACGACATTAGCGGGATGCCGAACTCACTCAATTCTTGCATGATGGCGTTTGATAGCGAGGTCCTTACGACCCTGTTAGGCAAAATGACTGCTTTCAACGCTGGATTGAAATCTGTCCCCCGTTCAATCAAACGTTTGACTCCACGAGCCGCCCATAAGTCTGCAGGTGAGGGCGGCAACGGCACGATGACCAGGTCGGCTACGAGAATCGCCGACTGAGGGCTTAACGAATCCAATCCCGGCGGACAATCGACGATGATGAAATCGTAGTTATCGAGATGCTTTTGAATCTCGCGATGCACTTTTCCAGCGTACGCCGATAGGTTGACCACTGCTGCTGGAAACGGCTTGCCCTCCGGTGCGGCATTTGCCCAGGCGGACGCTGATGCCTGCGCATCACAATCCGCCACGAGAACACGGTACCCCCGCTCAGCGAGTTCGCCCGAGAGGACCATCGTGCTGGTTGTTTTGCCGACGCCTCCCTTGGGGTGACATAAGGCAATAAGCCACGCTTGTTTGTGCATATAGTTTTCCTTTTATTGACGATGCTTACGGTTGGAACGGAGGTATTCGTTCTACTGACATGTAGCGAATGGATTTATATAGGCGGTGGAACGCGGCCCAAGCTGGTACTGTCTTCGGAGCGAACCGGGGGACTGCGGAAGGCAATGACAGAACGCGATGGCGCGCATACCGATTTGTTACAAATCCTGTTCGCGTTTGGGGCCTATGCATGTATAGCGAACGCGCTGTGGAAACAGCGTTGGCAATATAAAATTTTGGGCAGAGGGATAACGCTGCGAATGGCTGGCCATGTACAGTTGACTTCTGGAGGTGGCAGCGATGACAGTTGAGAGACGGTATTGGCTCGGCCAGAAGTGGAGCAACACGCAACAATCTATTGCGATACAACCCCGGCGACAGGATGGAACTATTTTTATGGAATAAATAATATAAACGATATCAATGGTTTGTATGATAATTTCAAAATCCTAAGTGTGTTTGCCAATTCAGTGTCATTGACTGGTCAGCGCCGGAGCGATGGGCGCCGGTAATCATGTGTGGGATTCTGTGCGATGTCAGCCCGCCGTGGAGCCGCGCGTGCACTCTAGGACGGGCGCTGCGGAACGACACCCGGCATCGTTGGTTGAGGGCTGTGGAAGTAATATGTGGGATAAGAGTGGGGGGAGAGGCACGCCGTAGCGCCAAGGCTACAGTGCGACGGGGAGGCCACTTCCGTTGGCCAAGGGGCGGCAGATGCAGGTGGGTGGCGCTGGAATCGTGTGCTGCATTGGCGCACTGCATCTCTCGGTCCCTGGCCTGAGTCCCCCGTTGGCGCGTCGCGGTATCGATTGCGGATGGCTTCCTTTGCGTGCCGGACGCACCTGGCCAACTGCATTTAAGGCACTTTTTTTTCAGAACAAGTTTTATAAGAAGAAAGTCCCGGCCCGTCTTTCATTGCCAGGCAAGCCCGTTTTTCGAAGCGAGGACGGCGCGACGTAGGCGCGGACCGAAGCGTCACCATAGTCATTCCTAGTGGACGCCCGGCAGTAGCCCTGCTGCCGTAATTTTTTGGGGGGGGGTTCCTGTGTTTCGTGCGGTTTTTTGCCGTCGTCGATAGTTCCCGACGCGCGGCGATAGTTCCCGGTTTTGTCGTCGATAGTTCCCGTTTTTCTCGGCGTCCAGCATCCCACTTCGAGGAAGGCCGCGCAGTTCCGTCAGGTACGCAAGCGGTCATCTATGGGCGAATGCCGCAGCGGCGCCGGGACGCGGAATTGCAGCACGCGGCACATTGGGCAACTGAGCGCCAGCGCCACTTTCATAATTTTTTAAGATAAGTTTTTTAAGAAGCATTCTGAGTACGGGTCTCGTTGTCAGGCAAGCCGGTTTTTTCAGCGAGGGCAGCGCCAATAGGCGCGGACCGAAGCGTCATCCCTAGTCATTCCTAGTGAGGCCCCGGCAGCGGCCCCGCAGCCGTTATTTCGGGGTGGTTTTTCTTGTGTTTCGTGGTTTTTTTGCCGTCTTCGATAGTTCCCGGCGCGGCGATAGTTCCGGCTTTGTCGTCGATAGTTCCCACCCCTTTATTGCTCTTCGCTGGAGGTCGCGTTTTGTACGACGACGCCTGCAGCACCGCGTCGCTAGATGGGGCTTTGACGGAAGCCGGTAGTGGGAGCGGTTGGCCAAGGCGTGGGCGATGGAACCGGTGGAAAGAGCACGTCGGTGTGAAGGGTGTTCAGGGTCGAGTTGACCGAGGCGTTGCTCGCGCACCCCGACGCACCACGTCTCTTGGCGCGGAGCTGCGGCGCTCGGCGGCGAAGCAAGGTAGGGACATAAGTGGCGCCCAGTGGGCTTGACACCGGCGCCACACCCGCCACGACCGCTACGCGCGGGCCAGTCAACGATGCGCTTTATCGCCGGCGTCCGGCAACCCGCGGTTGACCGTGGTGGAGGCGCTCGCCGGGCACGTGCGGCGAAAGCTCGGCGCTCGCTCCGCAGCGTAAGTGCCCCGTCGGACCCAACAAGCTCGTTCTGTCCGGCCGCCGGCGGCATAATATTTTTCGACAGCTACTGTGTTTGAAGAGGAGAGGCGAACCCGCCTCTCCTTGCTCGGCTTGCGGGCACTCCGCGCTAACTACGGTCCGCGCGCAGGTGGAGGGCGCAGCGATAGCTGCGGCATTTTTAAGGCACGGGCTGAAATCGCCGCCGCAGCGCGTCATCAAAGAGCATCAGTTACCAATTGCACCGGAGCCGTTTCGCGCTTGCCAAGCCTTTTTGGCGCGCGGTCATTCTCAGCCGTTTTGCGCTCGATAGTGCTCTCGTTGATGCGCCGGATGTCGACCTGGCCGCGAGGTAGCAGAATGCAACGCCAAGCGGGCAATTGGTCGATTGCGCTTAGCCCGGCCCGCAGTTTCTCTTCCCTGCTGCGGCGTGAGCTTCCCGTCACTTCGCCCCTCCAGATATGCGCCTGGAGCTTGCTAATAATCAGGCGCCGCGTTGAGCCAGCACGCATGGAACCGCTGAGGTACGCGTGCAAAGCCTTGGTCGATTCGTCCGGCAGCGCGTTGCGTTCGTCCAGCGAGATTTTTATGAACTGCCCGCCGCAGATAGCATCTGTCGCTCGTCGATTTAGCGCAATAATCACACCATTGTCGTTGCCGCGAATCCATGACAGAAGTCTCGACTCATACTGGATTCCGCCACGGCATTCCCAAATAGTGGTTTCCGCCAGCCGTTTGACAGCGAGTTTAATGTTTGTGATGTTCTTTCCGCTGTGGGAACGGTAGCCAGCTGCGATTTCAATTCTTCGCCACTGTGCTATTACGACGGCGACATGAGATTGCGGCCCCTCGCACGATAGTTGATTTAACAGCTTCGCCTTGTCGCCTGCCGCACTATTCGGGTCAATGGAAAACGTCTGTTGCCCCGCAATGGACAGCAGTGCTAGAAGTGCTGATTGCTCCGGAATGCCTAATGCGTCGGGGCCACGCCACTGCAGCGTGGCGTCGCCAAACGTGCGGGTAACGTCCAGCTTTGCACGCGGCATTTTGATTTTTTGCAGCACCAAAAACACCGGAGCAATGGCCAATGCCGGCTCCTGAATGGCAAACTCAAAACGCATTTCACCAGCCATAGTTTCTCTCCTTTGTAGCGCGTGTTCCCTCAATATTGCTTACCGTTCCGTCATGTTGTTTGGCAGCCGATACCCCCTTCGAAGTCGTTTGAGTCAGTACTCCGCCTTCCAACCGCTTGAGCCACAACGGCAATTCTGGCGCAATGTAGTTTGCCTTGGCGAAGTCGAGGCAAACGTATGATTTGTGCTGCCCCGTTAGCCCGTGTTTTCGCGCTATGGTTTCGGACATGCCCGACAGATTGGCCTGCCAACGAACCGCATCAGTGAGCGCACTGGAGCCGCGCGAAGCGGCGGCGGAGTCGGTGACGGCGTTGAACATTGAGGCTTTGCTGACGTGATGCGCCACAATCACGGCGGCACCGGTGTGTCTCGCCAGCGCCTCAAGCACCTGCACGATGTGGGTCATCGACGAAGAGCTGTTCTCGTCGCCGTCATGCAATCGCCGTAAAGGGTCGATGAGGACTAATCGCGCTCCTGTGCAGAATTTACAAAGGGTCTCAAAAAATTCTGTCGTGGCGCCATTGTTAACCAAAGAAACCGACTGTCCTGCCGCCGGCACGAGCAGCAGATTCTTTTCTAGCAGAGCAGTGAATTCGCTTTCGGTAGCCACAGTCGAGGCCGAAGACTTTTCACGTTGGAGGTCCATCCATTTTTTAATCGCGTGTAGGCGAATTCGAAGGATGTCGGACGATTCTTCGGCCGCAATGAGCACTACGCGCGCCGGCGTGCTGCGCGGCGTCAGAGGATTGTCGAAAGCCGGCGAACCGGTCGCCACCGCCATCCCCAGTTGGGTGAGCAACATCGTTTTCCCTACTCCCCCTGCACCGACCACAGTGCCGACGGACCCGGCTGTTAACCCGGGGAGAACGAAGTCGAGTGTGGGTGCGTTGGCGCTAAGGGCGGCGCGTATTCCCAACGGAATTATCTTCTTCATTCCAGGGCTCCCTGGCGGCTTTCAACGTGGCTGGCGAGCCAGTGGTCTACATCGATTTGCCGCCAGCGCAGCAACCTTGTTCCCGGGATGTGAAGCCGCGGCGGCACAGCAAGCCGATTACGCTTCATGTCTTTCTTAATGGTTTCCGGGCTGCGGCCAAGTAAGGCGCCTAGTTCGTTCAAATCTAATAGTGCGTTGTTCATGCAACTCCCATTGGCGACGGTGGATGTATAGGCCTGCATTGGTATGGTGTAGGCCCTACGTGCCAGTACGTGCAGTACTGTTGAGCGGTATAAGGAATGAATTTATATGCGGGCTCGGCCGCCACGGCAGGCGGCAATTGGTACTGGCCAACTCTGAAGCCGGATGTTCATGGCGCTCTTCGTGCGCCGAGCGCCATGTGCCGACCTACAGGTGATGCCAAGTTGCGAGGCAGCCCGTGCTGCGGTGAGCCGACGTCCATAGAGCAAGCGACGAGTTGGGAAAGGAACTAACGACACTTGACAATAAAGTTGCCGCATGGAATACTTCATTTATCGCATCACAACGATGCGGCGTCCCCCCATAAAGCGGACGTGGACTTTTCCAGGTCCTATTGCCATGTGCAATAGGGTTTGGGGAAAAGAACCTTTATTGCTAACGCAATAGAGGTTTTTTTTCGTCCACGTTTTTTTATGCGGTGGCTTTTGCTCTTTAAAAACCAGGCGAATGGATAGCCACGCGCAATAGGTTTACAGACCCGGCGCGGGAAATGGACCATTTTGTTTTACCTTCAATTTGCCCGCTACTTCGGCAACCGAAGAGCCCAGCTTGTGTCGCTGAAAGTGCTTCCATGGAAGAGCAACACTGGAAAATAGAACTAGAAAAATCGGCACGGTGACTTATGGCCAATTGAATTCTCGTTCGCGCAGCGGCTCCGTCCGCCATACATCTGACTCTCGCATCAATGAATTTGCGGAATTAAACGCAGAATCAGTAAAGAGCACGGGGGATTACTTCTAATTTTCGCAATCCATGCGAGAGGGCAAAACTTTTTTTGACTTGCACCACAAGAATTCGAATTTGTACCTATACGAGGAAGGGGAGCAGATAAATCTCTCCGCATAGGTCAATCGCACACGCCGCTCAGGCCAATAAAATCACAGGAAAATCATGGACAACAAAATTGTACTTTCGCTCTACAAAAATAGCCGTAATGCCGTTATCGGGAACCTTTTTGTAAGAGATGGAAAGGAAAGAGTACTCGCGACAACTCATCCAGCGACTATTGCTGCCTCAATTTTTGCAATGGAAGGGTGTACGTTAGTTTTCAAATCCGAGAAGGGTGAAGCGGAATTTACGTTTCCGATTAAAACGGAGGATTTGGTCGCGCTGGCGTCGCTACTGAGCAATCAGGACCAAGCCGATTTCATGAGTGGTTTTGCAACATTTTCCAGGTTTGATTTTTTGCACCCCTTGCCGTTCGACGACCAGGCGGACCTGCACTTGCGCACCGCAATTTTTCACATGGACGAGGCACTTGTCCGAATCGCTCCGTTATCACCGGCACCGAAGGGATTCAAAAAAGAGTTGCGGAATCGGAATCGTTATGTTTATTTCCCTTACTGCTGATTAATTTGAGGAGTTCGGACGTCAGAAGTCGAGTGAGACGAGAAAGGAGCAATTCAATGTCTGTGCTGCAAGCACTTATGATTATGGCATACCTGATAATCGCTATTTTCGCGTTGCTCGGCGCCATAGATTTCATGGTGGACAGTCTGGCCATCTTCAAAGAAACGCTCCGTAACCGAAGAGGGCGTAATGACGATAAGCATCGATAGTACCGTTCGTTTTAATTCCGGCCCCCAACTACTTGGGGGCTTTTTTTCGCTCGGAAAGCTTGTGTGGTTGCTTCTCGGCACCACTAGATAGTTGTTATTCTCATGCGGGGGTCGATTCCTGATGTAGAAGAATGCGCAGCTCTTAAAGCAAAAAAAACTGCGCACTCGCTACAACGGTGACGATGAGATGCAACGCAATATAGCGGAATCAATGGCATAAACGATATAAATCATAAATAACTGGCGTTATTGATTCAAAGAGTGTGAGTCGTGAACGCTGTCAGCGGCATTTTCTCTTTTTCTCTCGTGCGAAGATGACTGCTGAGAGGTTCTCTTTTCATCCGGCAGTCCACCACCGGTACACTCGGCATACATTTTTAGATGACGGTTGGCCAAGGTGCTCTTTTGCGCACTTCGACTTCGGGCCATGCCGTTCGCAGTTGTATGTTCGACGAGCCATCGCGAGGTGTGACACCAGGGTGCGCGTGGTCATCGGGGTGCGTTGCCGGGCAGGGCGTACCAGGCGTGTCTGGCAATGCGTTGTGTCCGAGCCGGAGCACCTCGCGACCGTCGGCCGCGTTACACATTCGTCCACCTCGTCTCACGCATGTTTGGGCAGCATGGAATAGGTAGTCGGCGTCGGCCTTGCCGAGGTGCTAGCGAATGCAGACCCTTGCCACCTGTGTCCTAGGCATTTGTAGCGTTGCCTGGGGCGCGGGCATGCCCGTAGGTCCGCCCCTTGAAGACGCTGGCAGGAATACAAACGAGCCATGGCGTAGCGATACGATACCGCGGCCTCCGGGCAGTTTTGCGCCCAATCGTTCGACATTTCATCTGCACTAAAAATCCTGAATGTCAGTAAGGGACGCCTCGGCGCCAGCGGAAGAGGTATAGAAAGAGCCGCCGACCCATACGTGAGCGGCGGCTCGGTAAATTATCGCAATTATCGGCAAATGTCCTGTTGAGGCTTGAGCTTCCCACGTCCGCAATCGGACGTTTTAGCCTCGTCGCCGCTTACGCCGAATTTCTTGCGGTGGTCTCCCATGAGCCCGCGCAACTCGGCAATGCCCAGGCCCGAGACTTCATGCATGCGAATCAGAACGAACGCACTCACAGGCGCCGCTTGGCTGCGCAGTTTGCTTATCAACGGTGCCGTTAGTTCGAGTGCGCGGGAGAGCGCGGCGTCATTTTTCAGGCCAAGCTCGTTGATTAATGCGTCAAGCAAATCACACGGCTTAAATTGCGTCGAGTAGTCCGGTCTCAGCGATTTGCTTACTTCACTAAGGTTGTCTTGACCAATATTGGTTTCTTTTGTGATACTCATTTACAGTCCTCTGATATTGATACGAACCTGAAATTAGGTTGTCCTCGTCATGTGTAGGTAGTGATAGTAAAAAGTTAAAGTCGAAATGCGTAACTACATGGCGATTAAAAGAATGAGTATTTCGGAGTGTTTCTGATGTTTTTTCATCAGAAATCAAAGAAAACCAGAAAACTTCTATAAGTTGATTGACGGCAACTAAAAAAAGATGATAAGATTCAACTTATGGACTGAAGGCATTAAGTGCTCACACTAAATGACCTGCCGCTGCAAAGAGTACCAACTCTTATGGTGAAAGAATTTTTCTAGGTCCTGTACTAAACGAACCACCGTCTTGGCAACGCATGCTCCTCGACGTTATTCCACTCCAATTTTGGAGTTAATAACGTCTTTTCGAGGAGCCATCATGCATTCACTGTTGCCAATAAAATTTTTTAACACTCTATCTTTCTCATTGAGCGGCGCTCCATGTGCGCCTATTCGCTCGACATTCTCTCCTTGTAGCGAGCCTCATTTACCCATCTCGATTCGTACGCGAACTTAACTTCAGCTCTCGAGCTACGCTTGTCTGAAAGCGACGAATTCCGCGCAAATGAGGCTGTTCGATTTGTCGGGCACAAGATTAGTGCTGGGCTGACGACCTATTTAGTGGCCGGTTAGTGGCCGGTAACCGGGTTTCCGGTTGGCTCGACCTCCAATACGCATTTAATGCATCCAATGTATCTACAAGGAACACAATGAAAATTAACGACCTCTTCAAATTTCGCGGTGAATGCTCAGCTGACGCACAAGCCATTCGTGCCATCCTGCTTCCTTGGCTAATTGATTGGCAAGAGGTACGCTCTAAAATCGAATTCGAAGGTAGCATTTATGCCATATACGACGTTAATGTCGTGTTTAGCTTGACTGACGATGGGCCGTCGCTGAATGAAATGCTTTGGCTTATCGACGCCATTGACAACTGTCACATCGCAGCCGAAACGCTTGCTCGAAAAGATGACTATACCGGTGAACGTCAGAAGCGGGAGACGTTTGGACTCCCAGCGCAACGCCCATGCGACGATATTCTGCAGCGAGTTAGCGCAGCCGTTAAGGCTCATCGAAATTTCCTCAACTTCGAACAAAATCGATATGGACATCTTTTGGATACGTATACGACTGCACGCCGCCTCGGAGAAGAATGGAACCCCTTTCCGCCCACCGGCAGACCAGGTTGGATGGTAGTTGCTGAGCAATTGCCCACTGGATTGAAGTCCATCCTAAGAATAAGTGCACCAATAGGTAGTAATAACCTCAAGAAATTAGGTGATGCCGTTGTGAAGACAAGGGTTTCAACTATCGCAGCGTGACTCTCCCGTATTTTCCCGTCGTCGGCGAGCGCGAGGGCGATGGCCAGCTGTGTCCTCCGTCGCGTCGCAGGGGCAACGTGCCGTAGAACCAATATCACAAATATTCAGGAGCGCTCCATGACGGACTTACCGCAACTCACTACATTCGAAACCAAATTTCATTTACATGTGCCTTTTTGGCTCAACGGCATATTCCGGACAATTTTCAAGGCAGCAAAATGGAATGCTAACGAAAACGTGTTCGTGACGCCAGCGACTGACCTGAATTTAAAAAAATGGGAGAAATTCAATGACTGTGCAATACAGGTTGCAGAGTCGTTAAAAAAAGCCAATTTGGCGCCCTATACTCGCGTCCCGGTTATCTACGCGCTTACTGATATCAATGCCTTTCCCCTGTTGGGCGGATTCATGAGTGCGGCTCGTCAAGCCAGCTGGAGCGAAGTCGAGATTCGCGAGGTCACGAAGCTGGCAACGTCCAGCCACTATCGGCACCTTCACTTGGTGCTTGGCGTTTTCTGCTTGGAGCCAAGTCGGAGGTGCCGACGCTAATTTGGCAGCGCACCTGGAGCGCATCGTGGGGCGGCATTAAGCGTGTCGCAGCCGCTGGCCTTTCCGACGCTGAAATTGAGACGGCAAGATGGCTGCATGAGCCGCCGACTGTCATGGGGGCAAAGCGAAGTTCTGGTCGCCGGGCACGCCCTTCAAGTTGGCGCGCTACGCTGCGCAAGCACTGACATATTTCGGTCTGCTGGGCGGGCCGCCACCGCAACACAGCCGTCGGCAGCGCCTTCGCCGGCGTAATGCTGGATGTCTTGGATGGCGGCCAGGTACGCTGGTCTCCTGTGCAGCGCTTCGATGACCGCCGATGGCGCACATGAGATTTACTGTGCGGCCTGTTTTATCTGTTCTCCCCGTTCTGCACGTTCTATCCGTTATATGTGTATCCACCGTATAAATCGCGTGAGGAGGATGACGGCCTTTCCCACTGGCCAGCGGTTCGGGATGGAAATTCGATGCTGAAGCCCTCGCGGCTTTCCAACCTTTTCGGTGGGAAAGCCGCGAGGGCTGCAGGCATGTGGCTAGTCGTCAGTGAGATACTCCACCGTGTATGCAGCGAGAGTGCACTGCAAATGGTGGTAGTCGCGCAACATTGCGTGGTCTACCGTTTCATCTACCTGTGTGTCGGTCCACCCGGCAGCACGAGCAGCACGGCTAAAATTGACGAGAAGGGCAAATGCATTGGCGTTGGTGACCGTAAAGTTAACTGGAGCGCGGAAGGTGCTAGAGTTCATTTGATGATTTCCATGGCGAGGCAATTTGTGTTCGGATTCAGGGCTTGTTCGTCCTTCCACTATTTGTCGTGAGCGGCGCCGATGCGCGACTCGGCCAAGCAGGGTTGCCAAGTCGGCCATGTTCGAAGCTGAATTTTCCATATGTAACTCCAAAGTAATTGCGGGAGCCCGCGAGGCGCCAAATGTGGAAAGAAGGCGCCGACACGTGCCGGCATGCGTCATCGAGTGACTTGACGTGTAGCAGATGAATTTATATGCGACGCTTTGGACTCCGCGAGGATGCCCATAGGGCAACGGCATGTAGACGAGGCGCTTACCGATTACGCGAGTAGGCCTAAGCGACCATCTTTTTCAGCTGCCCCCGATTTTTTTTGGTGGCAAGCACGCCTGGCTTCTTCGCGTGCGGGCACCTGGCAAACTCGAACTTGACGATAGCGCCAACCGCTACTAAGCGGCTCAGGGCGGCTTTGACGTAATCAACAAATTGTTTCGGGTCTTCGTCAGGGCGTCCGCAGGCTTCGCGCAAAGATGCGTACGTCATCACCATCGTGCAATCGTTGGAGCTGATGTAATCGTAGAGCCAGGTCTGCAGGCCGGTGCTGAGCTGCCTGCGGGTCTCGATGTTCATGTACGCATAATGTCGGGTCGGGAACAGGTTCGTCACGTCGTCGTGCAGAGTGGCGCTCCACCGTTCGCCGTCCCACGTGAAGCCGGATAGCATTGGGAACATGGTGCCGCTGGTGGTGGTCTTGTCAAGGCGAAGTGTGCCTTCGGTCAAGCGCTCGAGGCACTTACGCAGACGCTCGCTGCCTTCGCTATTTCGGGACCAACCCATGCGAGCACAGAGCGTGGACGGCGCAAATTTTATTTCTCCGGCAAACATATTGCGGCGCTGGTGAATTAGTTCGAGCAGCACGGCCTTGTCGTCTTGGCGCAGCTCCGGGCCCTTGTAGGTGACGCGGCCGCCATTGGTGGCGTCGAAGGTTTTCTTCACATACTCGAGGCGTTCAAGGCTGCGGAGGGTGCCGAAAAGCGCGCAGCAGTTTACGGTCGTGTTCATGGCGTAGGTCGAAGCGGATACGCGAGGGAGCGTGTCTGGGCAATTGGTGTCCGGTGTGGCTTTCTTTTTGTCGGCTTCAGCCTGCGCCAGGAGAGCGAGTTTTTTCTCGATGGTGAGGTTTGAGGCAGAGGACATGCGAAGGACTCTTGTTTATTGTTGTTGATTCTATGTATAGGTACGCCGCTCAAAATTCTGTTCAGAAATTGCGCCACCATGCAAAAATAGGCTCTGCACGAGCCAGAGGCGCGATGCGCTTTTACACCCCCCTTCCGGCCTTAGAACCACAAAATCTGTGCGCTTCTTCACCCCCCTGGATGCGCTTTTATACCCCCTCAGATGCGCTTTTGCACCCCTCCTAAACGCTGGGAGGCCTTATCGCATAAGGGTTCCCCGAGGGGTAATCCTTGTAATCCTCTTTAATCCCGGCGGCGCGGCGTGAGTGGGCAGGGCCATCGTCGCTACTCCCAGACCAGGCGTCGCCGATGAGGCTCCGCCTCCCCCGGAGGGCCCCCCTCCGCCGCTGAGCGGGCACCGGCAAAAGCAGCGGTCGCGAGGTAAGCGTGGTCTGTGTAAATACAGTGGTGCCGGCGTGAGCAGCGGAACAGTGGTTTTTTTATGAGAGTGCGTGCGAGGAACCAGTTGCTGCCTGACAGTCTTGGCATACCGGTTTTAAAGGCAGTTGGCCAAGCATTGCATTTGGGCGTATCGGCATCGGAACAACCTACGGCCACTCGGCAGCTGGTAAGACGTGGTTCGTTCACACCATTCTTATAAAAAAATTAGGCTTCCGTGTCATTCAGGTTCCCGTCGAAAAACACGTCGAGGACGGCGTAACCCAAGCATAACCCTTGCAGAATAGTGTGCTCTATGCCGCGATGGTGAAATACGCCGCATTTGGGCCGGCGAGCGCGCGCGGGCAGCACGGCCACGCCGTAGTGCTCGGCTAGGTGGTAGGTCGGGTTGACGTCCGGCTCGTGGCGCGATGCCTTGGGCACGCCGCTGGGCAGGTTGTCGGGCTCAACCAGCAGGCCGAGACGCTCTTCGAAGCCGAGGTGTTCCGGGTCCAGCACGGACTGCTCGGCGAAGGCGCGCGCAACGCCGAACAGTTTCGGCCGGGTCAGCTTGTCGGTCGTGGGTTGGGTGATGCAACATGGGCCATGCTTTCGTGACGCGGGGAACCACCCTGAGGCGCGCAACCGCATATCTTTTATAAATCGTTTATACGTTTATTGCGCGAATCATTGCAGCCGGCTCGATGGTAGTTGGCGGCACCGCGCAAGTTCTCGTGCTCGGGCAGGCCGAGCGTGCGCTGTGCGCCTTGCGGTTGCTAGTCGAGGCCATTCTTCACGATGGTTTGTACGCCCCCGTACGGCGCTGTCTTTCATGGCGCATACGCAGGCCGCCTCCTGGCGCGCAAGCCGCATTTCTGCCCCAGCGACGGCACGTCCAGGCACCTGCGATAGGCTTGCTGGGGATGGCGTCGCTGGCCCAGCAGCCGTTCAACCAGCACCGCGCAGCGTGGTCCCACGGCGGCAGTGGCCCGCGCCGTCAGCGTGTCCACGTTCCAGCCGGCCACTTCGCGGAGTGCCGCCGGTATGTGCGCCGCTATCGTCGTGTGGCGCCCTTTGACGGTGCGCAGGACGTGGCTGGCGATGCGTTGGCCGCGCTGGAACACCTCGACCGTCGTGCGCGTCACGCGCACATCCATCTGAGCGCGCGCATGCTGGAACGGCACCGAGTGGTAGTGGCCGGCGACCTCGACCTGATAGTCGACGCCGACCCGCGCCACTTTCCGTTCGGTGTATTCGTAGCCCCGCTCCGGCAGCGTGTGCTTGGCCGGCTGGTCCATCTCGGCAAAGGCGCGGGGCGTGGCTGCCGGGCAACTGCCATGGCCGGTAGGTGCGAGCCGGCAGCACTGCCACGCCGTAATGCAAGCCTCAACGAAATGAACCGATTGCTGCGCACGCCGGTGGTCGACGCTGACCTATTGGCCGTTCAAGCTTACGGCCGGCTCGTAGCGTGAGACCTTCGACACACGCTACGCAAGTTGTCAGAGCACAGCTCGGTCCAGCCGCCGTAGAGCCCGAGCGTAGGCACATGGCTACCCATCCAGGCCGACAAATGCTGGCTTCCAATGGCCTCAGGGTAGACGTAGTTCGATGTGCTTAGCAGGCCCAAACCCGAAGGTTACTGAGACTAAAGCAAACGGAGTTGACTAGATTGAGCAGGTCCCAGTCGTTTGAAGCTTTTGATTTATTTTTTCTAACTTATAAATTGACGATTATTTATATTTTTGATGCTTCCCGCCGGGGAGGTCACACTTGATAACGTTAAACCAAAAGTTAGGTTATCTATGTCGTCTTGGATAATGCAAAGTTCTTTAGCTATCGCTGCGCGGTTGATTCCCTCTGAACGGAGGGCATCAAAAATTTTGCGTAAAATTTGCGACGATTCTGGTCGTATCGGGCTAGGCTCGGAAGTTCGGTAGCCGTTCTTTGCTATTTGAATGCACAAATTTCGATAAGCCCATTCGGAGAAGAGGCCTAACTGATTCATGCGATAGGCGAGGGCGGCTAATGACACCCCCCATGTATGTTTAAGGTGAATTAACTTCTCGAGCGTCAGCAATCCGTGTCCACGGGCGAGAACGTTTGCTCGAGGCATGAGCAAGGCCGAGGCGAACGCGTTTGCCTCTCTCTCCATGTCTGGACTGTGCGCGGTCCCATGGAGCATGCTGTGTCGGTCTCTGACCAGGTGTCCAATCTCATGCGCAGCGTCGAAACGACTGTGCTCCGCCGACTTGAAAGTATTTAGGAAAACGAACGGCTGGGCACGATGCCAGACGCTAAATGCGTCAACCTCTCTCGCTTCGATTGCCAAGGAGTAGACACGGATTCCCTTTGACTCAAGAAGATGGATGAGATTCCCTATCGGTGCCTCCCCAAGCCTCCAGATGCGTCGCAATGTTACCGCAGCCTCTTCTGGAGATAGGTCACTCAGGTCGGGAAGGTCAGCCTCGGGAAGACGGAAACGTTCTTCTATCCAATCATTGAGCAAAAATGCGGTTACGCCAGCTCCTAGTGCTGTGTTCCGAAGCGTTGCGGACATCTTCGACATTGAGCGGAAACTGGCCGTCTCCGGCTCAATGGCTGGTAGGTCATCGCCAGAGAAAAAATCGACAGGAAATCGAAGAACTTCCCCAATCGTGGAAAGCTTGTCAGGTTCAGGCGCATACTCACCATTTTCGTAACCTTGGAGTGACCTAACTTGGAGTCCAAGCTCCTTTGCAAGGCGCGCTTTGGTAAAGCCCCGCCGCATGCGCGCGAATCTAAGCCTGGAGGGGTTGAAAAACATCATATTTAAGACTTACTTGTATTAAGTTCCGGTTCGGCGCTCAATTGGAACATCAATAGGTCCAGTCGCAGCGTCGCTTTGATTGACTGATTCGCCGTCTGGCAGAATCGGAGAAAGAATAAGACGTTCGCGCCAGCCTATTATGCGTTTTTTCTCGAACTCAAATGGGAGCGAGAGCTCGGCGCGAATCTCTGTCTTCCCGTTCGAACCGATGGCGACATGGTAGAGTAATACCCAAAGCTGAGTTGCCTCTTTTGTTTTAGCGAGTTCGCTAGAAACGTAATTTGCATCGAAAAGCTTTAGCTGTTCCTGATTTCTAGCGATTGCATTTTCAAGCACTACGCCTTTTTGGGCTTGGTTGCTCGGATTACCTTGAATCCAACCCGTATCTGAGTCCCCAGTCATCAAGCAGAGCGCAATACTTCGGTCAGGCGAAACAATAAAAGGGCAGTTACGCAAATCCTCTTTTTTCCATCCCCGTTCCGACAGCATGGACCGCAGAGCATAAATTGACTCATGCCAGTGGTAGGAGCCCGCCGCAGTCGTGCAATGCATATCGGTAGCTTCAATTCGCCGTCGATACCCATGTTCACTAACCTCTCTCAGTAATGCCAAATCGAGCGTAGGATGTAGCTTCGAAAGGCGCGCAGATACAGAGTCGGGCTCCGAGACAACCGTGCAGGTAGTGTAGGAGCTAGAGTTGAGAAAGCCGGGCAGCATGGGCAGCAAGGTCGCCTCCTTAGGCATGTGAACTTCCGGAAATTCTACCACATATTGAGGGCTGGAAACCGGAAGTCAGGTGAAGCTGGCCGAGGTGCCTTCTCAAAGCGACGTCAGTACTCGAGTAGCGGCGCTTGAAGCGATAGGTTGTGGTGCGGCGTTGTCGACCGTATCAAGCTCGCTGGTCAGGATGCCAGCCATGTATTTCAGTGCGACTGGCAAGTAGCGTCGAAAGTCACAACTCTGCGCTATGTCCCGTGCGTCGCATTTAGCAAGTTGGCAGTAGCCTACAGACGGTGACGGCGTGGACGACATGGGCTGGGCAACAAGTCCAGCTCGCCACGCCATCGCTAGTGCGGTCATACGGCTGGACGGCAGCGCTATAGCTAGGCCGGCCACCGCGACCTGCGAGTGGCCAACTTTTAACGGAGGTCGAAATGAACAAGAAAATTGCGCCCAAGGATAACAGCGCCAATATGCCAAATCCCAACAAGGGAACGTCTGGCACCAATCGACAGTACGACCAGGTCCAAGGAAATCGGGGCAAGCAACTCTCCGAAAACCAGCAATCGACGCATGGCGTTGCGCACTTCGATGCCGTTTGAAAGAGGGCGTCCATTTCATTGGAACCCTCGCCACAGTTTGATTACTTCATCATTTTGCCGGTGTGGTCCATCATCATGCCGTCATGCATTTTCATCTTCTTGCCGTTTTTCATCATCACGGAGCCATCCATCATGACTTTGTTGCCGTTTGGCATCGTCATGTCTTTATCCATTGCCATGGACTGACCGTTTTTCATCATCATCATCTTGCCATCCTTCATCATCATGCCGTCGTGCATCATAATGTTGCCACTTGCATCCATCATCATGCCGTTTTGCATTTTCATCTTCTTCCCATCTTTCATCATGACCATACCGTTCATCATGACTTTATTTCCGTTGGACATCGTCATGTCCTTATCCATCGACATAGATTGACCGTCCTTCATGGTCATCATTTTGCCGTCCTTCATCATCACTTCCTGCGCCATAGCCGCATTTGCGGAGAGTATTAGCCCTACAAGAGCCAAGGAATACTTGTTCATGTTCGGTCCTCTTATGTAATGAAATTCAAATGATAAGAGAAATTACAATAAAAGCAATGCCGGCGTTTGTCAAGCGACGGCGCTCACAGAATTCGGAAAAGTGCAACACAATGCTCGCAGTAGTCGCCGTCTCCTTGCTTCCGACTATAGGTCAAGGCTGAAACGAGCGGAATCCAGGTCGAACATGGCCCGGGTAAAAAGCGTGTTCTTGCTTTCCTAAAATTTCTTGCCACAATCCTCTGCCGGGCCTCTTAGGCTAGGGCACGCTTGGGCTTACCGTTCCAAAAAGCCTGTTGCCGGCTAACGCCGGAGGTTAACGACCCAACAGCGCCCCTGATTTTGCCGCCAGTTGTTCCCTGCGAAGCTATTCGCCGTGCTAGTCAATCAGCAGCGCCGTCGGAATGGCCGCCATAACGTTGGCTCGGGCGGACTCGATGGCCTCGCCCATGCTGCCAGAGTCTCGCGTGAACTCAAGCGTAATATGCCCAGGGCGCCCGGCTCCAATTAAGGCGTCACCGCAGCCCGCTGCGCCCAGCCGCCGGGCAAGGTCATCGTGGTCCCAGTTGTCGTCAGGCAGCTGCAGCCTCAGCGTGAATAGATGTTCCATGACGGAAATTATACTGCTGCGCGTCGCGAGCTGCAGCGTCAAGAACCGATGAGCAGACGACAGTAGGGGACCAATAGGCTGGCATCAGGTTGTTGCCACTAATTTTGGCAGCCCCTAGAAACGCCGTAGGCAATGGGCTTGCGAAGTTCTCGCAGCAGTTATCCACCGGCATGTCCACCCGAACTGTGGGCAAATTCAAAGGCCACCCTATGCCGGCGTCATCGGTTATTCGCAGTGGTGATATATCTCATTACAAACAATGATTGGCGGAATATGCGGCAGTGCAGCATACTTCACTTGTCTCCTCCAACTTCCTTAAAAGAATTGGATTTAACCCGCCCCTCAGTTGGCGGGTTTTTTTTAACCAAAATTTCGGCTCCAGGGCAAATGCTAGTGGACTGTCGTGGCTGGTGTGCGTGTGCGGGTGAGTAGGCCAAGCGCGCCTGCGTGTTCGGCCTAGGTAGGCTGCAGTGCGATTAACAAATCCGAACACATAGAGACTGCGCTGCGACGAATTGACGCCGGAGGTTCGGTGTCGATTTTGCCTCCTGCCCGGATTGGCGTCGCCCATGCACGTTGTCCGGAGGTTGCGCTGGGTCGACAGCTCACTTCAATTCTTCAGCCAAAGGTCTGTTTTGGCGTAGCTGGTGGGGGACTTTGTGATGCTATACTGTTGCCCGTAGTCAACAAACTCAAGGGCATACATGCGACACTTACTTATCCTAGCCACCGTAGCAGTTTCTATTGCAGCGACAGGATGCTCTGACCCAAAAGCAGCGACCGAAAAGAATTTCAAGGTCGCTATGCAGAGCTACTTGGACAAAGAGTACCCAAAGTGCTATTTCGTTGAAAAATTCCCGAAGACAGTCGATTTTTACGGTATCGAAGACGCGCAGCACGGCACCTTGCAGGCTTTGACCAAGGCCGGCATGCTATCTATGAAGGAAATAGAGCGGAAGGAGTTGAAGGATATTTTCGGCGGTGCGACGAAGACGCTGGTGAAGAGCACGTTCGACCTGACGGATGAAGGCCGAAAGGCTTACAAACCCGACGCCAGGAAGAATTACAAAGGCGAAAGCATAGGCGGTTTTTGTTTCGGTAAAGCCACGGTCAAGGCTGTCACTCAATTTTCGGAACCAGCCGATATGTTCGGGCAAAGAGTATCCCGGGTTAACTACGAATACGCTGTGAGCGACCTGCCAACGTGGGCAACATCGCCTGAAATGACATCAGCGTCGAAGTCGCTTAAGGCTGATGCTAAATCCAATGTCACGCCGGTTAAAGCACTCCAGGCCGCTATTCTCACAAACAACGGTTGGGTGCACGAAAGCCTATTTCAGAAGTGACCCAAAGCACTTTCCATGGCTGACTCCTAGTGCGCCGCCAACCGCAGAAGCTCTGCAAATAGCAGAGGTCGGAATCTTCGGTCGCGGCCACATTTCATTGCAGCGGGTTTCCCATGGATTTGGTGGCGGGGGACACGCAGTCTGCCAATTGCCGCCCCAACACTCTCCCAATAAATTCGCCTCCACTGCTGGTCGCTGCAATGAGCGTCCGCACGTCAGCGTTGACCACAGCCTCCGCAATACCTGCAGCGCCGGCCGCCGCCATCACGGTCGCGTATCTGAGAGATGATGTGGACGGCTAACTTAGCCTGGCCCACTCACGGCGATACCTTGGATGCCGCCCTTGGCAAAGACGTTCAATCAATTCTACAGCCCGTTTCCCAATGGCATGCGATGATATGGCTGGTTGCGATGGCCAGTTAGCGCATGATTGAAATATTTTCCAGATACAAATAGGGACTCCCCACATGGCGATAGTTTTCTTCTCCTACAGTCACGTCGACGAAGCGCTTCGAGACCAGCTCGAGATGCACCTTTCATTGCTCAAGCGCCAAGGGCATGTAGAGGCCTGGCACGATAGACGCATTCTTGCCGGCGACGAACTGGACCCAGCCATCAAGGAAAATCTGGAAAACGCGGATGTAATCCTGTTGCTCGTCAGCGCAAATTTTATCGGTTCCGATTATTGCTACTCAAAAGAAATGGAGCGAGCTATTGAGCGCCATAACGCTGGCGAAGCGCGTGTCGTTCCTGTAATTCTTCGCCCTTGCGACTGGCATTCTGCCCCGTTTGGAAAGTTAATGGCGACGCCAAAAGACGGGAAGGCAATTACGATGTGGGCTAACCCGGACGAGGCGTTTACCGACGTCGTTCGTCAGGTTCGCACCGCCGTCGAAGGCATGAATGCGCGCTCAGCGAACGTCGGCGTCTGCTCGGGTAAAAGCTCAGCTCCTGCCGTGGCAGTATCGCAGCCCGGAGCTAGTTCGATACTCGCTGGGCCCAATCCTGCTGACGATGCACCTCGCTCGAGCAATCTGCGCCTCACCAAGGAGTTCAGTGACTTGGAACGGGATGAGTTCATCCAAGCATCCTTCGACTACATGGGACGGTTCTTCGAATCCTCATTAGCAGAGCTCGCGACGCGACATCCTGATATTGATGGCCGATACAGGCGAATTGACGCAAGACGGTTTACTGCAATCATCTACCGTGATGTAAAAGCTGTCTCACAATGCGCTATCCGTATCGACAGTATCGGCAGCCGGAGCCAGCACATTGCATTTTCGTACAACGCCAGCGCGTCGGACGGAAGCTCAAACGAAATGCTGCAAGTAGAGTTTGACAGCCAGGCTATGTACTTCAAGTCGCTGGGCATGCAATCGACTGGCGGACGAAACCCGGGGCGGCTCGCAGAGCAGGGTGCAGCCGAGCTGCTCTGGGACTTACTCATCGCACCGTTGCAGCGTTAGGAAAATTGGTTTTTCGCAGGTCTCTACACTAAAATAGGTCAATAAAAAAGGAGTGAAAAATGAAGATTTGCAGACATAATTCCCTTCCTGGGCTATTTGAGGCCTTTGAGCGCGACGGCAGCTTCGATGTTGCGCCTCAAGGCGGCGGCCTCCTAAGTGTTTAGATTCGTGTGATTATGTACCCATTCGTAGTTGGCCCCTTTTCAAAGCCAGGCACGTTTTGAGTACACTTCTTCCTTCCAACGAATCGCGTCCGAGAACATGACACAAGCCTTG
>NZ_JAFCWM010000011.1:0-184084 GCF_049897565.1 Massilia sp. TWR1-2-2
CATGGCGTGCTGGGTGACGTCGGTCTTGCGCATAGTTTCGAAGGGGAAAGTTGTTCTCATTACACAACGTATACCCCCGCCGTCCCGTTGACAGGGCGGCGGGATTTTTCAACAGCCTGTTAGGCACCAACAACAAAAAATAAATTTATCATGCCCTTATCGCCTGAAATACCCAGGCGCGATGGCTAAAGCAAAAATCGAAGACGGAATATCTCTTGCATCCATGAGTGCATCCAAGACATGTCCAAGAACAATGAAAACCTAGTATTCATGCGGGTTTCAAGCCATTTCACGGTTCCGGCTCCCGCACCACCACTCAGCAGCAAGTGGTCTCAAGTCGTCGCAAAATCCCCCTCCTCCCCTATGACAAACGGCCGTTTTGATGGCTCAGGTTGTCTCAGCAAAAATCAATGCAGCGCGCACGTATACCGTCAATGCAAATTGGAAAATACCGTACCGGCAGGGGGAATGGGATGGCACTTACCGACACCTTCATCCGCAACGCCAAGACCACCAAGCCAGCAGGCCAAAAGCACGCCGACGGCGGCGGCCTCCACCTTCTGGTGACGACGGCCGGCAAGTATTGGCGCATGGATTACAGGTTCCTGGGCAAGCTAAAAACGCTCGCGCTGCGCCGAAGCGCGCCGCCTGCTCTTCAACGATATCGATCCGTCGCAGGCACGGCGCGAGGAAAAGCAGGACCAGATCTTCGCGGCGTCGCAGACCTTCGAACTGGTGGCGCGCCTGTGGCTGCAGAGGACTGCCGCCAACCGGGCTGAGACGACACGCGTGCAGGTAACGGGCTGGCTCGAAAAAGACGTCTTCCCCTACGTCGGCAAAGCCGCCATGTCGACGCTCAAGCCGCGCGACATCCTCGTCTGCGTCCAGCGCATGGCAACTCGCGCGCCGGTTGAAGGCAAGCAAGCGCGGACACCAGGTATCCGCAGCAAGTCACCCTAAGCAAAGCACAACAGGGTGCAGTTCACCCGCTCAGGTATTCCCTCGCTGTCGGCTTTACTTGATTTCTTGCAACGAGCTCGATCGGCCGCTTGAGCAACATGCGTAAGTGCTGGAGTACTTGGCCATTTCCAATCAGACGTTAGCTACAACCGAGGACGAACCTATACCCTATGTGTATGCCGATGGACGCACGCTCGACGGACAACCTGATCGACTTCTTGTCGGCGGTGACCGGCTTCTTCGCGACATTCGTCAACGGCCGCTGGCGTGTGCCGACGGCAGCTTCGAAACACCGTCCGACAACGCTGCCGCGTTCTCGGTAATCGAATGAGCCGCGCATGAGAAAAACTTATCGTTTGGGTGTCCTGATCGCTGCCGGAGTCATGGTCATCTCCCCCGCCTCGGCGGCGGCAGCGCCGCAAATCGCCTGTCCGGCGGAGATTGCGTCCGTCGAAATTGCAGTCACCGCACCCCCCAGCTGGAAAGCGCATGTGCAGTACCCGCTGCAGCTGGCGTCTGCCGGCATATCCGTGGGTCCCCCCGAGGCGCTCGCGATCCTGCGTGGCGAGAGCGTGAACAAGAAGGGCCAGTTGCCGTCCACCCGCTACCGGTTCGGCGACATCGAAGCCGAACACGGAAAATGGCTCAACTGCGGGTACGGGGAGGACTGTGCCGTCTTACTGTCGAAACGCCTCGACCCCAGCATCAGGGAGTGCACGGTCCGCTACCTGAAACAGCAGACACCTGGAAAGCAGACCATTCAGATTGTCTGCAAATAGTCCACACAGGTCGTGGTAACGCTGGCGGGGACGAGCGTGCCGTATGGCGGGCGTCGGCAGCTTCCAACCACCCCGCCCTTCCCCATCGATGTTCCCGGCCTGTCCGCCGTTACGCCCAAACAGCTCGACAATCACCCAAAATCGCACCACGACGCCCGTTGGGCCGATTATTCGATTCCGGCTCCGGCACCACGCACGACGAACACGACGCACCACGGACATATCCTCTTGCATATCAACGGCTTATGTCTTTTTTATGCGGGCCAGTGCGCGCAATATACGCCCTTCGATCCTGTGGCGTCTGTTTTCGCTATTGAACGCCAGCGCCGCCGCGCGGCCATTTTTCGTACTTCTCGTCGAATCGCTTGGCGGTGCCGTCGCGCACCATCGCTTCCATCGCCGCGTTCATCTTGTCGATCTGAGCGGCGGGCACGGCGCGGTTGCAGGCCAGGTACACCTCGACCCGGTTAAACGACAGCACCGGCACGATCGTCGATTGCCAGCCATTTCTGACGAGCACTGCCGAGCCGCGCTTGAAGCTTGCCGCCCACAGGTCGATCCGGTTGAGCATCAGCTTGCGCGGGTTAACCATGTCGTGCGGCGCCGAATCGACCTGGAAGCCGCGCGCGCGCAGGTAGTCCTCGCGCGCGTCGCCGTGGTAGGTGCCAATGCGCAACTTGCGCGCGTCTTCCAGCGTCTCGAGCTTGTAGTCGCGGTCGGCGCGCCCGAGCAGTACCCAGTCGGCGTAGTCGGTCGGTCCGACCCATTGAAACAGGTGCTCGCGGTCGGGGGTGCGGGTAGTCGAGAACAGGCAGGCGTCGTCGTATTGCTGGGTGAACGTGTAGGCGCGCCGCCAGGGCAGCAGCTCGATCGTGTAGCTGGTGCCCGTGCGGGCCATGATTTCGCGCACTTTTTCGGTGCCGCTGCCGATGACCCGGTCGCCTTCTTTCATGCTGGTCGGCGGCGACGCTTCGGTGTAGATCCGCAGGTGAGCCGGTTCAGCCAGGGTGAGGGCCGAAGGCGCCAGCAATAGAACCGCAACAACCGCTTGAGTGGACTTCATACGACAACCTCTTGGTGCCGCCGGCCAATATTGCCGGGCTACCTAGTCAGCATAACATTGATGACCGCTGACGCGACATCCATTGAAACAACGGTGGCCAGCTAGGCGCCGGCGCGGCGCGCCACCAGCTCCTGGTACAGCGCGAGGTAACTCGACGCCATCCGTTCGGCGGTAAACAACCGCTGGTAGCGTTCCTCGGCGCGCTTGCCCATCGCCTGCGCCAGCGCCGGGTTGTGCCACAAGGTGCGCATCGCCGCGCCGAACGCCTGCGGGTCGCTCGGCGGCACTACCAGCCCGGTTTCGTCGTGGATGTTGATGTACGAGGTGCCGGTGCCGATTTCGCTGGAAATCATCGGCTTGCCGTACATCGCCCCTTCCAGCAGGGAAATGCCGAACGCTTCCGAGCGCAGGTGCGACGGGAAGGCGACCGCATAGCACAAGGTCAGCAGGGCAACCTTGTCTGCATCGTCGAGCTTGCCGACGAACATGACGTGCTTCAGGCCGAGCCGCGCCGCGTGCGCCTTGAGCTCTTCCTCGATCGGGCCGGCGCCGACGATGACGACCGGATAGTCGCTGTTGGCAACGGCGTCGAGCAGGATGTGCAGGCCCTTGTAATAGCGCAGCACGCCGACGAACAGGAAGAATTTCTCGCCGACGGCGGCGCGCCACTTGCCAAGTCGCGCCGGCTCGGCCGGCGGGTAGATGCTCTTGTCGAGGCCGTACGTGATGGTGCGGGTCTTGTCGCGGTAGCGGTCCAGCACCGCCGACGACGCCAGGTAATTGGGCGACGTGGCCACGATGGTGTCGACGCTGCGCAGGAACTTGTGCTTGAGCGGCTGGTACAGGCGCAGCAGCGCCTTCTGGCGCACGATGTCGGAGTGGTAGGTCACCAGGGTCGGCTTGTCGACGCCGGCGACGAAATGGGCCAGGTCCATGAACGGCCACGGGAAGTGGTAATGCACCACGTCGCATTCGGCGGCGCGGCGGCGCAGTTCGCCGAAGGCGGCAAACGAAATGCCGTTCGAGGCAATGTTCAGGTCGAGCGGCACCCGGCGCACCGTGTGGCCTTCGAATTCGAACGGGCGCAAATCCTTGCTGCGCGTGAGCGTCAGCACTTCGTTGCGCACGCCGAGGCGGCCAGTGCCGACGCACAACTGGCGGATCACCTGCTCGACGCCGCCCATGGTGTCGGGAAAATAGTCTTTGTAAAAATGGAGGACGCGCATAAATCTCAGTTCAAACAATACAAAGACAAAGGACTCAGCGGCTTAACACCGCATGGTACACGGCTGCAGTCTGGCGCGCCGTTTCGCGCCAGGTCAGCTCGGCGGCGCGGCGCCGGCCGGCGTCGATGCAGCGTTCGCGCAGCGCGTCGTCGCGCAGCAGCGCCAGCATCGCCGCGCCGATCGCGCCGGCGTCGAGCGGATCGACCTCGAGCGCGGCGCCCTGGCTCACTTCGGGCAGCGACGTCGTGTTCGACGCCACCACCGGCACGCCGGCAGCGAACGCCTCGACGACGGGAATGCCGAACCCTTCGTACAGCGAAGGAAAGACGAACACGCCGGCGCCGGCGTACACATGGCGCAGCGCCGCGCCGTCGGTGAGCGCGTCGAGCCAGACGACATGCTCGCCGCGCTGGCGCGCCGCCACCAGTTCGCTCACCAGCTGTTCGCAGCGCCAGCCGGCGGCGCCGACGATGACGAGCTGGCGTTCGGCGCGCACCGCGGCCGGCAGTTGCAGGTACGCTTGCAGCAGGCGGCCGATGTTCTTGCGTGGCTGCAGCGTGCCGACGAACAGGAAATAGCCGGGACGCAAACCGTTGGCCTGCAGCGTGGCAGATACCGCCGCCTCGTCGGGCGCCTGCAGCCAGTCGTCGTCGACGCCGCACGGCACCACGGTCACGCGCTGCGGGTCGATGCCGAAGCACGACACCAGTTCATCGATGGCGAAGTGCGACAGCGCGATCACATGGTCGGCCTTGCGCGTGGCCTTTTGCTGCAGCCAGTTCTTGACGCCGCGCAGGCGCGTGCTGCACCACTCGGGATGGCTGACCGGCAGCGCGTCGTGCAAGGTCGCCACCAGCGGGCAGTCCATCCGCACGATGCGGTAATCGGTGACATGGAAGATATCGGCCGGCATGTGGACGCGGTGCACGCCAGGGGTGGCCAGGTCGCGCAGCGAAGCCGCTTCGAACGACTGCGGCATCGGCCGGCCGACGCTGATGGCGGCGGCGCCGGCGCCAACCGGCGGATACGAATAGCCGGCGACGTCGCAGCCGGCGCCGGGCAGGTGGCGCAGCAAGGCGTCGGTGTAGACGCCGATACCGTCGAGCCGACCGCCGGTCAGCCCGGGTTCGATCATGGTCGTCCCGAGGCCGACGCGCAGCCGGTTCACTGCTGGTACATCCAGCGCAGCGTTTCGACCAGCGGAATCGGTTCGAGGGCGCCGACCACGCTGGTCAGCTTGTCGTTGTTGCCGGCCAGGCTCAGCACGTCGTTCGAGCGCACAAAGGCCGGATTGACTTCGACGTCGATGCGGTAGCCGGCAAGGCCGGCGACGGTGTCGATGACGGTGCCGAGCGAATACGACTGGCCCGAGCAGATATTGAAAACCTGCCCGCTCGGCGCTGCCGCCAGCAACCGGCGGTAGGCGGTGGCGACGGTGCGCACGTCGGAAAAATCGCGCGCGATGGCCAGGTTGCCCAGTTCGATCTTGCGTTCGCCGCGGCGGAAATGGCTGACGATTTTCGGCAACAGGAAGTTTTCCGCCTGGCCGCGCCCGCTGTAATTGAACGGGCGCGCGATGATGATCGGCAGCCGGTCCATCCACAGCCGGGCCATGTATTCCATCGCCAGCTTCGATACCGCGTAGTCGTTGGCCGGCGCCGGCGGCACGTTCTCGTCGATCAGCTTGACGTCGGCGTTGCCGTAGATATTGGCCGACGACGCCAGCAGCACAGCCGAACTCTGGTGACGCGCGGCGGCCAGCGCCTCGAGCAGGTTGCGGGTGCCGGCGACGTTGACCCGGTACATCAGTTCGGCGTCGCAGTGCGCCACGAAAGCGATCGCCGCCAGGTGCACGACAACGTCCGGCTGCACCCGCTCGACCATCGCGGCCACCGCCTTGCGGTCGCACAGGTCGACTTCGACGATGTCGGGACCGGTCTGTTCGCCCGGCAGCACCGTGCCGAAGACGCGGTAGCCGGCCGCGGTCAGCTCGGCGGCGACGTAATAGCCGGTGAAACCGCGCAGGCCGGTGATCAAGGCGCGCTTGCCCTCGCCTTCGCCTTGCTGCACGTGGGCCGGGTAGGCGTCGGTGGCCAGGCGGTTCATGTCAGAACGATACGCCGAGTTTGTTGCGGCGCAGGTCAGCCTCGACCATCATCGCGCACAGCTGCTCGAGCGTGGTGGTCGGCGTCCAGCCCAGCACCCGCTGCGCCTTCGACGCGTCGCCGATCAGCAGCTCGACTTCGGCCGGGCGGTAGAATTTCGGGCTGATGCGCACCAGCAGCTTGCCGCTGCGGCTGCAGTGGCCGGTTTCCTGCTCGCCGGCGCCACTCCATTCGACGCCGACGCCGGCCGCCTTGAAGGCCATCGTGACGAAGTCGCGCACCGTTTCGGTGCGATTGGTCGCGAGGATGAAGGTGTCGGGCTCATCGGCCTGGAGGATGCGCCACATGCCTTCGACGTAATCCTTGGCGTAGCCCCAGTCGCGCTTGGCGTCGAGGTTGCCCAGTTCGAGCACGTCGAGCTTGCCCAGTTCGATCTTGGCGACCGAGTCGGTGATCTTGCGGGTGACGAACTCGCGCCCGCGCAGCGGCGACTCGTGGTTGAACAGGATGCCGCTCGCGCCGAAGATGTTGTACGACTCGCGGTAGTTGACCGTCATCCAGTGGGCGTACAGTTTTGCCACGCCATACGGGCTGCGCGGATAGAACGGGGTGTCTTCGACCTGCGGAATGGCCTGCACCTTGCCGAACATTTCGGACGTCGACGCCTGGTAAAAGCGCGCCGACGGCTTGACGATGCGGATCGCCTCGAGCAGGTTGACGGCGCCCAGGCCCGTGATCGACGCGGTGGCCACCGGTTGCTCGAACGAGACGCCGACGAAACTCTGGGCGGCCAGGTTGTAGACCTCGTCCGGATCGGACGATTCGATCAGCCGGATGCCCGACGACAAGTCGGTCAGGTCGTATTCCACCAAGGACAGATTCGGATGGTTCTCAACGCCAAGTTCTTCCATCCGCCAAAAATTGACGGAACTGGAACGGCGATAGGTACCGGTAACGGCATAGCCTTTATCGAGCAACAGTTGTGCGAGGTAGGCGCCATCCTGGCCGGTGATACCGGTAACGAGGGCCTTTTTTCTTGTTTGCATGTTCATAATGTATTCGGAGGAGACGGTCTGCGCAAAAATCACACGGGATTTTCAGGCAAAAGCAATTGTAACAGAGACACCAGTCCCAACCAGTTGCAATAAGGAAACTGGCGCCTTATGCATAAGGTGCGTGATTATCGCTTGAAAGCTCAACTGCGAGGCGCGGCATTACTTTGTTTTACTATTTATTACAAAGCAATGACGGAACTTACATGTTCCGCCATTGTCGTCGTAATATTGTCAGCGTTGCGAGACGGCGTCCACCACGCACAACGCAGTCATGTTAACAATCCGGCGCACCGTGGCCGACGGCGTCAGGATATGCACCGGTTTGGCGCAGCCGAGCAGCACGGGGCCGATCGCGATGCCGCTGCCGGCCGCCGTTTTCAGCAGGTTGTAGGCAATGTTGGCGGCGTCGATGTTCGGCATCACCAGCAGGTTGGCATCGCCCTTGAGCGTCGAGTTCGGCATGTTCTTGTCGCGCAGCGCCGAGTCGAGCGCGGCATCGCCGTGCATTTCGCCGTCGACTTCCAGCGCCGGCGCGCGCTGCTGGATCAGCGCCAGCGCCGCGCGCATCTTGCGCGCCGACTCGGTGTTGGCCGAGCCGAAGTTCGAGTGCGACAGCAGCGCCGCGCGCGGCAGGATGCCGAAGCGGTTCATCTCCTCGGCCGCCATCAGCGTGATCTCGGCGATCTGCTCGGCATCGGGATTTTCGTTGACGTGGGTGTCGACGATGGCCAGCTGGCGCTCCGGCAGAATCAGAATGTTCATCGCCGCGTAGACGTTGGCGCCGGCGCGCTTGCCGAGCACCTGGTCGATGTAGTGCAGGTGCAGCCAGGTGGTGCCGAAGGTGCCGCAGATCATGCCGTCGGCGTGCCCCTTGTGGATCATCATCGCACCGATCAGGCTGTGGCGGCGGCGCATTTCCAGCTTGGCCCAGTCTTGCGTCACGCCCTTGCGCACTGCCATCTGGTAATACGTCTGCCAGTAGTCGCGATAGCGCTCTTCGTGGTCCGGATTGATGATGTCGAAATGCTCGCCGACCTTCAGGCGCAGGCCGAACTTCTGGATGCGCTGCGCGAGCACGGCCGGACGGCCGATCAGGATCGGGCGCGCCAGGTTTTCGTCGACCACCACCTGCACCGCGCGCAGCACGCGCTCTTCTTCGCCTTCGGCGTAGACGATGCGCTTGAGCTCGATAGGGGTGCTCTTGGCGGTCTGGAACAGCGGCTTCATGAACGTGCCGCTGCGGTAGACGAACTGCTGCAGGCTCTGCGCGTAGGCTTGCAGGTCGGCGATCGGCCGCGTGGCGACGCCCGATTCAGCCGCCGCGCGGGCCACCGCCGGCGCGATGTGGGTCAGCAGGCGCGGATCGAACGGCATCGGAATCAGGTATTCCGGCCCGAACGACAGGTTGTTGATGCCGTAGGTGGAGGCGACGATGTCGGACTGCTCGGCGTGCGCCAGGTCGGCGATCGCATACACGACGGCAATTTCCATCTCGCGCGTGATGGTCGTGGCGCCGCAGTCGAGCGCGCCGCGGAAGATGTACGGGAAGCACAGCACGTTGTTGACCTGGTTCGGGTAGTCCGACCGGCCGGTCGCCATGACGGCGTCGTCGCGCACGGCCTTGACTTCTTCCGGCAGGATTTCCGGCGTCGGATTGGCCAGCGCCAGGATCAGCGGCCTGGCCGCCATCTGGCGCACCATGTCCGGCTTGAGCACGCGGCCGGCCGACAGGCCGAGGAAGATGTCGGCGCCGGCGATGACTTCAGCGAGCGTGCGCGCCGACGTCTGCTGGGCGAAGCGCGCCTTGTCCGGATCCATCAGCTCGGTGCGGCCCGTGTAGACCACGCCGGCCAGGTCGGTGACGGTGATGTTTTCGATCGGAAAGCCGAGGTCGACCAGCAGCTCGAGGCAGGCCAGCGCCGCCGCGCCGGCGCCCGACACCACCAGCTTGCATTGCTTCAGGTCCTTGCCGCAGACCTTGACGCCGTTGATGATGGCGGCGCAGACGATGATCGCGGTGCCGTGCTGGTCGTCGTGGAAGACCGGGATGTTCATCCGCTCGCGCAGCTGGCGCTCGATGTAGAAACACTCGGGCGCCTTGATGTCCTCGAGATTGATGCCGCCGAAGGTCGGCTCGAGCGACGCGATGATGTCGACCAGCTTGTCCGGATCGTTTTCGTTGATCTCGATGTCGAAAACGTCGATGCCGGCAAATTTCTTGAACAGCACGCCCTTGCCTTCCATCACCGGCTTCGACGCCAGCGGGCCGATATTGCCCAGGCCGAGCACGGCGGTGCCGTTGGTGATGACCGCGACCAGGTTGCCGCGCGCGGTATACTTATAGGCGTTCGCGGGGTCGGCGACGATTTCTTCGCACGGCGCCGCTACCCCCGGCGTGTAGGCCAGCGCGAGGTCGCGCTGGTTGAGCAGTTGCTTGGTCGGCGCGATGCTGATCTTTCCCGGCCGTGGCGTCTCGTGGTACTCGAGTGCGGCAATCCGAAGTTGTTGACGCAATTCTTCTTTTTTCTCAGATGACGAATCCATGCTTGCTGCCTTCCTGTTGGTACGCGGGGAATGACGATTTTATCAGAATGACTCTTTCAGCAAGCTATCGCTTATTTTTATATCACCGGAATGATAAAAACTATCGATGCGATGGAAACGATCAATTTCACGCAAGATCAGTTTAAGGCTATCATTGTTTGCATACCGATTGAATTCACTAATGATCACCGAGGAGAGCCGCATGTCCACCCAGCCAAAATCCGTCACCATCGAAAACCTCGAAGCCGCCTTTGCCGGCGAATCGATGGCGCACATTAAGTACCGCTACTTCGCCAAGCTGGCGCGCGCCGCCGGCGCGATCGAAGTCGCTGAAGCGTTCGAGGCCACCGCCGACCAGGAAGTTCAGCATGCCTTTGGCCACCTCGACTTGCTGTACCCCAAGGACAAGATGACGCCGGCGCGTTCGCTGGAAATTGCCATCGAGGGCGAAACGTACGAGTACACCGAGATGTACCCGAAATTCCGCCACCTGGCGATCGAAGAAGGCAACAGCGCCGCCGTGGCCGAATACGACGAGCAGATCGAGGAGTCGAAAGTGCACGCCGCGCAATTCAAGCGCACGCTCGAAATTGCCGCCAAGCGCTTCGCCGCGCTGGCCAATGTCGAAGAGCGCCACGCGAACCATTACAAGGCCGCCCTCGACAAGCTCAACGCAGCAGCCTGAACCAGCGACTACAATTCGATCAATTACACCGACAAGGACCACCCATGAAAACTTACCAGTGCATCGTTTGCGGCTTCATTTATGACGAAAGCGTCGGCATGCCGGCCGAAGGCATTGCCGCCGGCACCCGCTGGGCCGACATCCCGGAAGACTGGGCCTGCCCGGATTGCGGCGTGGCCAAGTCCGACTTCGAGATGGTGGAACTGTAAGATGACCGCGCCGCTTCCTGTTGTGATCGTCGGCGCCGGCATGGCCGGCTATGCCGTCGCGCGCGAGTTCCGCAAGCTCGACAAGGATACCGCGCTGCTGATCGTCGCCGGCGACAGCGGCGGCTCCTACGCCAAGCCGATGCTGTCGAACGCCTTCGCCCTCGGCAAGGCGGCCGCGCAGCTGCTGTCGCACAGCGCCGAACAGATGGCCGTCACGCTGGACGCCCGCATTCTCGCGCGCACCGCCGTCACCGCGATCGACAGTGCGGCGGCCGTGATCGAGACGGCGCAAGGCGAGCGCATCGGCTACCGCCAGCTGGTGCTGGCGCTCGGCGCGCAGCCGATCCGGCTGGCAATCGACGGCGACGCTGCCGCCGACATCCTCTCAGTCAACCACCTGGACGACTACGCCCAGATGCGCGAGCGGCTGGCGGCGCTGGGCCGGCCGGCGCGGGTGGCCATCCTCGGCGCCGGCCTGATCGGCTGCGAGTTTGCCGACGACCTCGTTGCCGGCGGCCACCAGGTCACGCTGATCGACCCTAACGCGCGTCCGCTGGCGTTGCTGGCGGCGCCGGCGTTGTCGGCGGCGCTGGCGCAGGCGTGGGCGGCGCTGCCGATCACGCTCAAGCTGGGCACCACCGCCACCAGCGTGCGGCGCGGCGTCGATGGCCTGGTCGTCAGCCTGGCCGATGGCGCCAGTGTCGACGCCGACCTGGTGCTGTCGGCAGTGGGATTGCGCCCGTCCATAGCGCTGGCGCAGGCGGCCGGACTGGCGACGGCGCGCGGCATCGCCATCGACCGTTTTGGCGCCACCAGCGCGCCCGGCGTCTATGCGCTCGGCGACTGCGCCGAGTACAGCACCGCCAGTGGCGGCGCGGTGATGCCGTACATTGCGCCGCTGCTGGCGGCGGCGCGCGCGATCGGCGCCACGCTGGCCGGCACGCCGACGCCGATCGACCTGAAGGCCGACGCGGTGCTGGTCAAGACGCCTAGCTTGAAGCTGGCACTGGCGCCGCCGCCGCACGGCAGCCGCGGCGAGTGGATCAGCGCGCTGGACGGCGAGCGCACGATCGCCCGCTTCGTCGACGAGCAGGGCCTGGTGCGCGGCTTCGGCCTGTCGCTGCACACGCCGGCGCTGCGCCAGTCGCTGCTGGCCGAACTAGTGCCAAACTAGGGGTCGGCGGTGCAAGGTACAATTGCCCATGCTCTCCGAATTCGACCTGATCAAGCAGTACTTCACGCGCGCGCGGCCGTCGCGCGCCACCCTCGGCATCGGCGACGACTGTGCGCTGCTGACGCCCAGCGCCGGCGCCCAGATGGCAATTTCGTCCGACATGCTGGTCGAGGGGCGCCACTTTTTCGCCGGCGCCGACGCCCGCATGCTGGGCCACAAATGCCTGGCGGTGAACCTGTCGGACCTGGCGGCAATGGGCGCCAGGCCGGTGGCCTTCACCCTGGCGCTGGCGCTGCCTGAAGCCAATCCTGCGTGGCTGGACGGCTTCTCGCGCGGGCTGTTCGCGCTGGCCGACGCCTTCGACTGCGAACTGATCGGCGGCGATACCACCAGGGGCCCGCTGACCATCTGCATTACCATCTTCGGCGAACTGTCGCCCGGACAGGCCCTGCGGCGCGACGCCGCCAGAGTGGGCGACGACGTCTGGATTTCCGGCACGCTGGGCGACGCCCGGCTGGCGCTGGCCGGCTACCGCGGCGAATGCGCGCTCGACGCGGCCAGCTTGCAGCTTGCCGGCGCGCGCATGCACGCGCCGACGCCGCGCGTGGCGCTCGGCCGCGCTCTGGCCAGCGGCGCGCTGGCGCACGCCGCGCTCGACATCTCGGACGGACTGGTGGGCGACCTCGGACACATGCTGGCCGCATCGAACGTCGGCGCCACGCTGGAGGCCGACGCGCTGCCGGCCGGGCCGGTGCTGGCCGGCCAGGACCGCGCGCTGCGGCGCCGCTTCACCGCCGCCGGCGGCGACGACTACGAACTGTGCTTCACCGCGGCGCCCGAACGGCGCGCCGCAATTGCAGCGGCGGCGGCCCGATGCGGCACCGCCGTCACCCGCGTTGGCGTCATCGACGCCGGCGAGGGCCTGCGCTTCGTCGATGCCGGCGGCGCTCCACTGAACCTGCAGCTGGCCGGCTTCGACCATTTCGCCAGCGACTAAGATAGGACACGCCGTGACCCCCGACATCATCGACCTTGCCGCGCGCGTCGGCCGGGCCCTGCAGGCGAAGCGGCTGACAATGTGCACGGCCGAATCGTGCACCGGCGGCGGCGTGGCGCAGGCGATCACGGAAGTGGCCGGCTCGAGCGCCTGGTTCGACCGCGGCTTCGTCACTTACTCGAACGTTGCCAAGGAACAGATGCTGGGCGTGGCGCCGGCGCTGCTGGCGCAACACGGCGCCGTCAGCGAGGAAGTGGCGGCGGCGATGGCCAGCGGCGCACTGGCCAACAGCGGCGTGCAGGTGGCGCTGTCGACCACCGGCATCGCCGGCCCCGGCGGCGCGGTGCCCGGCAAGCCGGTCGGCACCGTGTGTTTCGGCTGGGCCATCGGTTCAATCGTGCGCACCGAACGCCTGCTGTTTGGTGGCGACCGCGGCGCGGTGCGCGAGCAGACCGTGGTGCATTCGCTGCAGCGCTTGCTTGAGTTGCTTGAATAAGGTGCGCGCCCTCGCCGCGTGCTGGCTGCTGCTGCCGGCCGCCTTTGCGGCCGAGCCCGCGTCGAGCGTCACCGTCTACGCCGCCGGCGATATCGCCCGTTGCGACGAGGGCGATCCGGCGCGCTCGGGTGCGGCCGCCACTGCCGACCTGATCGTCAGCGGCCTGGTCGCCGATCCGCATGCCGCCGTGCTGATGCTGGGCGACGCCACCTATCCGGTCGGCACGCCGGCCGAATTTACCGACTGCTACGGGCCGACCTGGGGCCGCTTCAAGAGCCGCACCTGGCCCGCGCCCGGCAACCACGAATACGCCACCAAGGGCGCGGCCGGCTATTTCGGCTACTTCGGCGCCGCCGCCGGGCGTGGCTACTACAGCTTTCAGCTCGGCCACTGGCGCCTGTATTCGCTCAACAGCAACCTCGGCAAGACCGAACACGCGGTCCAGCTGGCTTGGCTGCGCGCCGAACTGGCGCGCCGGCCGTCGCGCTGCACGCTCGCGTACTGGCACCACCCGCTGTATAGTTCCGGGATGCATGGCAGTTTTGCGCGCATGAAGGACGCCTGGCAGGCGCTGTACGAGGCCGGCGCCGAACTTGTGTTGGCTGGGCATGACCACACCTACGAGCGCTTCGCGCCGCAGGACGCCGATGGCAGGCGCAAGGACGCGAGCGGCATCCGCCAGTTCGTCGTCGGGACCGGCGGCGCGTTTGCCACGCCGCTGAAGTGGCCGCTCCCCAACAGCCAGGCGAGCGACGCCAACCGCTACGGCGCGCTGAAGCTGGTATTGTCCGCCGACAGCTACGCGTGGGAATTCCTGGACGCGGCGGCGGACGGGCCGCGGCTCGACCGCGGCACGGCGCGCTGCCACTGAAGCAAACAGATTTATTAATTGGAGCATTCGATGCAAAACACGGTTCACTTCATCCTGCAGGGCAAGGGCGGCATCGGCAAGACGCTGGTGTCGACAATCCTCGCGCAGTGGCTTGCCGGCCAGGACGAGCTGCCGCTGCGCTGCTACGACACCGACCAGGAAAACGCCACCTTTTCGCGCTACAAGGCGATGAACGTGAAACACGTGCCGGTAATGACCGACACCCGCAACATCGACCCGAAGCGCTTCGACGCGCTGATGATCGACCTGCTCGAAACGGAAGGCAACTGCGTCGTCGACAACGGCGCCAACACCTTTTCGCCGCTGATGGGCTACCTGCTGGAGAACGACTGCTTTGCCATGCTGCAGGAATCGGGCCGCAAGGTCTACATCCACACCATCGTCGGCGGCGGCGACACGTTGCACGACACGGCGATGGGCTTCGTGTCGACCGCCAAGTCGACCAACGTGCCGCTGGTGCTGTGGGAAAACGAGCACTTCGGCCTGCTGCAATCGGCCAGCGGCAAGATCTTCACCGAGTCGCATACCTACGAAGACAACGCCGCGCGCGTCGTCGGGCGCGTGGTGCTGTCACAGCGCAATGCCGATACCTTTGGCGCCGACATCAAGAAGATGAACATCGCCCGCATGACGGTCGAGGAAGTGCGTGCCAGCGACAAGTTCAACGTGATGGAAAAGCAGCGCATCAAGGTCGTGTTCCGCGACCTGTTCGAGCAGCTCGACAAGATCACCTGGTAAGCGGCCATGGACCAGCAAAAATTGCGCACCCTGGTGTTTGAAAAGACCGGCGTCAAGATCGATGTCGACGATCCGGTGTTCGCGCTGGTGGCGCTGAACGAGGCGGTGCTGGCCGAAGCGGTCGAGCGTCACGTGGCGCTGCTCGACGACGCCACCGCCGAACTGGCCGCGCGGCTGCGCGACAGCGGCATCGGCGTATCATCGGCATCATCGACAAGACCGGCGGCGCCGGCGGCAGCGACCGTCAGCGCCGAAAAGCGCACGATGGCGATCGCCGGCGCAGCCGCCTTGCTGGGCGCCGTGCTGGTGCTGCTGGGCCAGGCGATCTTCTTCCGGCCGGCGCCGGCAACCGCGCCGATCGTGCAGGCGAAGGAACTGAGCGAAGAACAGGCGAGCGCACTGCGCACGGGCGAAAAGCTGGCGAAGATTGTCCAGAAGCTCGACGCCAAGACGCGCGACAAGATCCAGGCCGAACTGCAAAAGCCCTGACGTACTGAACGGAATTAAGCACGCATGAGCAACAACCACGATCACGACCACGACCATCACGACCACGGCCACGCCGCCAAGAGCGCGCCGAAGCACGATCACGACCACGATCATGGCGGCCACGGCCACCACCACCAGATCGATCCGCACGGCAACCAGCGCGCGTTCGCGCTGGCCATCAGCCTGAACATCGTGTTCGTCGCCGTCGAATTCACCTACGGCTTCATCGCCCACTCGACCGCGCTGATGGCCGATGCCGGCCACAACCTGTCCGACGTGCTCGGCCTGGCGCTGGCGTGGGGCGCGGCGATCCTGGCCAAGCGCGCGCCGAACCGCAACTTCACCTACGGCCTGCGCAGTTCGTCGATCCTGGCCGCGCTCGGCAACTCGCTGCTATTGATGATGGCGTGCGGCGCGATCGGCTGGGAAGCCGTGCAGCGCTTCAGCGCGCCGGCGCCGGTGGCCGGCTGGACGGTGACGATCGTCGCGCTGGTCGGGGTGGTGATCAATGGCATCTCGGCCTGGCTGTTCATGGCCGGCAGCAAGCACGACCTGAACATCCGCGCCGCCTACCAGCACATGGCGGCCGATGCCGCCATCTCGCTCGGCGTGGCGGTGGCCGGCGTGGCCATCATGTACAGCGGCTGGAGCCGGATCGACCCGGCCGTCAGTATCGCCATCGTCGTGCTGATCGCGCTGTCGACCTGGTCGCTGCTGCGCGAATCGCTGCGCATGGTACTGGCCGGCGTGCCGGCCAATGTCGACCCGCACAAGGTGAGAGAATTCTTGCAGCAGCGGCCGGGCGTGTCGGAAACGCACGACTTGCACATCTGGGCGATGAGCACCACGGAAACGGCGCTAACGGCGCACCTGGTGATGCCGGACGGCTATCCGGGTGACCAGCACATCGACGATATCGTCGCGTACCTGAAGGCGGAGTTCAAGATTCACCACTGCACCTTGCAGATCGAACAGGGAACCACCACCCACGGTTGCTCCCTGCACGGGCAGGCGGCGCACTAGCCGGCCAGGTTGGCGTACAGTGCCGTGCTGAGGTAGCGCTCGCCGAACGACGGGATGATCGTGACGATCAGCTTGCCGGCGTTTTCCGGCCGGCGCGCCACTTCGATTGCCGCCCACAAGGCCGCGCCGGAGGAAATCCCCACCAGCAAGCCCTCGTCGCGCGCCGCCGCCCGCGCGGTGGCGAAGGCGTCGTCGTTCTTGACGGTGACGATCTCGTCGTAGATTTTCGTGTTGAGCACGTCGGGGATGAAGCCGGCGCCGATGCCCTGGATCGGGTGCGGCCCCTTGGTGCCCTTGCTTAAGATCGGCGACGCTTCCGGCTCCACGCCGATGACCTGGAAGCCCGGCTTGCGCGCCTTCAACACTTCGCCCACGCCGGTGATGGTGCCGCCGGTGCCGATGCCGGCCACCAGGATGTCGGCGGCGCCATCGGTGTCGCGCCAGATCTCCTCGGCGGTGGTGCGGCGGTGCACTTCCGGATTGGCCGGATTGTTAAATTGCTGCGGCATCAACCAGCCCGGGTTGGCCTGCACCAGTTCCTCGGCCTTGCGGATGGCGCCAAGCATGCCTTCGGCACCGGCCGTGAGGACCAGCTCGGCGCCGTAGGCGCGCAGCAAGGTGCGCCGCTCGGTGCTCATGGTGTCGGGCATGACGAGCATGCATTTGTAGCCGCGTGCGGCGCACACCATCGCCAGCGCGATGCCGGTGTTGCCGCTGGTTGGCTCGACGATGACGGTGTCGGGACCGATCCGTCCGGCGGCCTCGGCCGCTTCGACCATCGCCAGGCCGATGCGGTCCTTGACGCTGTGCGCCGGATTGTAAAATTCCAGCTTGGCGACGATCTCGGCGCCGGCGCCCTCGGCCAGGCGCCGGATCCGTACCAGCGGGGTATTGCCGATCAACTCAGTGACATCGTTTGCAATTCTCATGCTGTGCCTCCCGCTGGTTGGTGTCGAGCTTACTTTGGTGTCGCGCTTACTTTGGTGTCGAGCTTACTTGACGTCGAGCAGTTCCACATCGAAAATCAAATCGGAATCGGCCGGGATGGACCCGCCGCCGGCGCCCTTCTTGCCGTACGCCAGTTCGCTCGGGATGATCAGCGTGCGCTTGCCGCCCACCTTCATGCCGGCCACGCCCTGGTCCCAGCCCTTGATGACGCGGCCGGCGCCGAGCTGGAACACCAGCGGCTCGCGGCCGGCGTCGAGCGACGAGTCGAACTTGCGGCCGCGCTGCTTCGGCGCCAGCGGCTTGTAGAACCAGCCGGTGTAGTTGACCACCACGTTGGCGCCGACCATGGCTTCCTTGCCGGTGCCGACGACGTTGTCGATCTTGACCAGTGGATTGGTTTCGACGGCGACCGCTGGCGCGGCGGGGGCGGATTGGCCGGCGGCGTGCGACATCGAGGCTGCGGCTGCGCACAGCATGGCGAGGATGAGGGAGCGACGAATCATGGTGATTTCTTTCTTCATTTAGGGAAGGTCAAACTGGGTAGTTCTGCAACCTTATCATAGCAAGGCCGTGATTGGCTGCCCAGCCCCGCTCTGGACGACGATGTCACATGTTATTCGGCGAGCTTGGTCAGCAGGTGCGCAGCGGCCACCATGCCGAAGCTGGCGGTGACCACCACACTCGAGCCGAAGCCGGCGCAGTTGATGCCGGTCACGCCGCGCTGGTCGGCGTCGAGCGAACAGTTCGCCTCGTCGGCCGGAAAGCGCAGCGGCTCCATCGAGAACACGGCGTCGACGTTGAACTTGTTTTTCTCGCCGCGCGGAAAGCCATGGTTGGTGCGCATCAGCTTGCGCACCTTCTTGAGCAAGGGCTCCTGCTCGGTCTTCGACAAGTCGCGCACCGCGATCCGGGTCGGATCGGTCTGGCCACCGGCGCCGCCGATGGTGATCACCGGCATGTTGTGGGCGCGGCACCAGGCCAGCAGCGCCGCCTTCGACTTGGCGCTGTCGATGGCGTCGACGACGTAGTCGTAACGGCCGGCGCCGATCATCTGCTCGATATTGTCGGGCGTGATGAAGTCTTCCACCAGGGTCACCTTGCAGTACGGATTGATCTGGGCGATGCGCTCGGCCAGCGCGTCGATCTTGGCCTGGCCGATCGTGTCCGACAGCGCCTGGATCTGGCGGTTGATGTTCGATTCGGCCACGTTGTCGAGATCGATCAGGGTCAGCGCGCCGATCGCGCTGCGCGCCAGCGCCTCGACGATCCATGAGCCGACGCCGCCAACGCCGATCACGCAGACGTGCGCCGCCTGAAAGCGTTCCAGCGCAGGCTGACCATACAGCCGCGCGATGCCGCCGAAACGGCGCGCGAAGTCGATGTCGTGCGCGACTTGTCCGGCCACGTCCGGGACTGCAGAAGTGTTGAGGGATTTCATCAGTGCATTTTAACGGACGTTGCCGCGTGGACTGCTCTAAAATGTTCCTTAGTCAACGAAAAACCCATGAAAGACCATGAACATGAACGCCCTGCCAGATACCGCGCCCGGATTCGACCAGCCGGTCGCCGTTCTCAAACACTGCCACGACCGCATCCGCAAGCAACTGGCGACCTTGCAAAAGCTGCTCGATCACCTGCCCCGGCACGGCGCCGACGAGCAGGCGCGCGACGCCGCCCGCGCCGTGATGAAGTATTTCGACCAGGCCGCGCCGCTGCACCACGCCGACGAGGAAGAGAACCTGGTGCCGATGCTGCAGGCGGTGGCGCAGGGTGAGGACGCGGCCACGCTGGCGATGCTGGTGCCGAGCATCCTGCAGGACCACGACGCCATGGATGCGATGTGGCAAACCCTGCACGAGGAGCTGGCCCTGATCGCCGCCGGCAGCGCCGCGACCCTGTCGACGCCGGTGGTGCTGGCCTTTGCCGAGCGCTACCTCGGCCACATGGAGCGCGAAGAAGTCCACATCGCGCCGATGGCCAAGCGGCTCTTCAGCCCCGCGCAGATGGCGCAACTGGGCGCGGCGATGCAGGCACGGCGCGGGATTGCGCCGGCGCCGGTCCCGGAAGCGTCGGGCGAGGCGGTCGCCGCGCTGCGCAAGGATTATGGCCAGGCAACCTTGAACGAGGCCGATGTCGCGGCCGACCCGATCGACCAGTTCACCGCCTGGTTCGACCAGGCGCTGGCGGCCGAAGTGCACGAACCGAACGCAATGAGCGTGTCGACCGTCGGCGCCGGCGGCCAGCCGAGCTCACGCATCGTGCTGATCAAGCAGTTCGACCGCCGCGGCTTTACCTGGTACACCAACTACGACAGCCAGAAGGGCCAGGAACTGGCCGCCAATCCACACGCCGCAATCCTCTTCTTCTGGAGCGAACTTGAACGCCAGATTCGCATCCAAGGAAGAGTAGAATGCACTTCGGCGGAAGAAAGCGACAAGTATTTCCACAGCCGGCCATTGAAAAGCCGGCTGTCGGCGATCGCATCGGTACAAAGCGCGCCGATCGACAACCGCGCGGCGCTGGAGGAGAACTACGAAGCGGTGGCGCGCCAGTATGGCGAGGCGCCACCGCGGCCTGACAATTGGGGCGGCTTCCGACTGGTGCCGGAACGAATCGAATTCTGGCAGGGCCGGCGTTCGCGTTTTCATGACCGCATTGTGTACACGCTGCAGCCGGATGGCAGCTGGGCGCGGCAACGATTGCAGCCGTAGGCCGCCGTCGGCGGCGCGCTGGCCGCCTGTCGCGCCGACCATCTGGCGCGGAACGTGGGAGGTGAAGCATGTTCAACCAGATTCGACTGAGCCACTGGAACGAAGCGATGCGCCGCCAGCTCGCCCTGCCCTTGCGCATCGTGTTGTGGAACGGCCAGCAACTCGACTTTTCGCAGGAGGTACCGCGCGTGACGATCCGGGTGCCGCGCCCGTCGGCGCTGCGCTACCTGCTGTCGCCGTCGCTGTATAACCTCGGCAGCGCGTACGTCGAGGGGGCGATCGAAGTGAGCGGACGGGCCAACGACATGATCGCCGTCGTCAACGCGCTGGCGCGCACCGGAATGCAGGACCGGCGCGGCCTCGCCGCCCGCATCATGGGGCTGCTCGGAAGCCGCCACACGCGCAAGCAGGATGCCGCGGCCATCCAGTACCACTACGACGTGTCCAACGACTTCTACCGCGCCTGGCTCGATCCGTCGATGGTGTATTCGTGCGCCTACTTCGAAACCGGCGCCGAAGACCTGGCCACGGCGTAGCTCAAAAAAATCGACCATATCCTCGCCAAGATCGACCTGCGGCCCGGCCAGACGCTGCTCGACATCGGCTGCGGCTGGGGCGCGCTCGTCATCCGCGCCGCCGAGCGCTTCGGCGCCCGCTGCGTCGGCATCACGCTGTCCGAAAACCAGGCGCTGCTGGCGCGCGAGCACGTCGAGCGCGCGGGCCTGTCGCACCTGGTCGAAATCCGGCTGCAGGATTACCGCGACGTCGCCGGCCACTTCGACCGCATCACCAGCGTCGGCATGTTCGAGCATGTCGGCGTGGCCCAGCTGACCGCATACTTCAGGCGCATCAACGAATTGCTGGCGCCAAACGGCGTGGCGATGAACCACGGCCTGACCAGCACCGACCTGCATCACCGCGGCACGCCCTACGGCGGCGGCCGCTTCATCCACCGCTACGTGTTTCCGCACGGCGAACTGGCGCACCTGGGCACGGTGATCCGCAGCATGCAGGAAGGCGGTCTGGAGGTGCGCGACGTGGAAAACCTGCGCCGCCACTACGCGCGCACCTGCGCCCTCTGGACCGAAAATTTCGAGGCCAATGCCGAGCGGATCCGCCAGCTGACCGACCCGAAGCGCTTTCGCATCTGGCACGTGTACCTGGCCGGCTGCACCTATGCGTTCGAGCATGACTGGATCAGCGTCTACCAGGTGGTGTGCGGCAAGGCCGGCCAGGATCCGGTGGCCATTCCCTGGTCGCGCCGCTACATGTACCGCGCCGGCGGGACGGCTCACTTCAGGTGATTGGCAAACGTCTTCCTGAATTTGCTCACTTTGGGCGCCACCACGAAGGCGCAGTATCCCTGCAGCGGATGCTGGCGAAAGTAGTCCTGGTGATACGCTTCGGCCTTGTACCAGGTCGCCGCGGGCGTCACTTCGGTGACGATCGGCGCGTCCCAGACGTTGGCCATCTCGGCCACTACCTGGCGCGCCACCGCTTCCTGCTGCGGCGACGTGAAGAAAATGGCCGAGCGATACTGGGTGCCGACGTCATTGCCCTGGCGGTTCGGCGTGGTCGGATCGTGGATGGTGAAGAACATTTCGAGGATGTCGCGGTAGCTGATCTGCGCGGGGTCGAATTCGAGCCGCACCACTTCGGCGTGGCCGGTGACGCCGGCGCACACCTGCTCGTAGGTCGGAACGGCTTCGTGCCCGCCCATGTAGCCCGATTCGACGCGGGTGACGCCGCGCACCTCGAGATACACCGCCTCCAGGCACCAGAAACACCCGCCGCCGAAAATTGCCACTTCCGGTTGGTTTGTCATCGCACACCCCAGACATAAGCTTTTTCACACGGTTAACTGTAACGCAAAGCGCGCAGCAGCGCAGCCTGCGCTTGCGCGAATAACATCTCGGCCGGCAAATTTGGCATAATGGCTTAAATACACAGGGTACCAATGAACACAAGCTCCCCCCGCGACGCCTCGCGCGAAGTCGATCCGGCGCAGTTTCGCCTGGCATTGTCGCAATTTGCCACCGGCGTCACGGTCATCACGACGCGGCTGGCCGACGGCAGCTTCCGCGGCCTGACTGCCAGTTCCTTCAATTCCGTGTCGCTCAATCCGCCGCTGGTGTTGTGGAGCCTGGGCGAAGGCGCCAACAGCATGCCGGTTTTCAGCGGCAACTCGCACTACGTCATCAACGTGCTCGCCGCCGGCCAGGCCGAGCTGGCCGAGCGTTTTTCGCGGCGCAGCGCCAATCCGTTCGCCGATACCGACTACGAGCTCTCGCGCACCGGGCAGCCGATCCTGAAAGGGGTCGCCGCGTGGTTCGAGTGCCACAATCGCAGCCGCTACCCGGAAGGTGACCACGTCATTTTCGTCGGCGAAGTCGAAGAGTGCGCCGTGCATCCGCAGCCGGCGCTGATTTTCCATCACGGCCGCTTCGGCAGCACGCAAGCGCTAGCCTAAGCCGCCCACCCAGACCAAGACTCCCATGAACCGACCAGAAGCAATCCCCAAAGCCCAGTTTCATTGGGATGACCCGCTGTTGCTCAACAACCAGCTCAGCGACGACGAGCGGATGGTGCGCGACGCCGCCCATGCGTACAGCCAGGACAAGCTGCGCCCGCGCGTGCTCGAGGCGTTTCGCCACGAACGGATGGACACGTCGATCTTCCGCGAGATGGGCGAACTGGGCCTGCTGGGGCCGACCATCCCGACCGAATACGGCGGTTCTGGGCTGAACTACGTTTGCTATGGCCTGATCGCCCGCGAAGTCGAGCGGGTCGACTCCGGCTACCGCTCGATGATGAGCGTGCAGTCGTCGCTGGTGATGGTGCCGATATTCGAATTCGGCACCGAGGCGCAGCGCCAGAAATACCTGCCGAAGCTGGCCTCCGGCGAATGGATCGGCTGCTTCGGCCTGACCGAACCGAATCACGGTTCCGATCCCGGCTCGATGATCACCCGCGCCAAGAAAGTAGCGGGCGGCTATGCGCTCTCCGGCGCCAAGATGTGGATCACCAATTCGCCGGTGGCCGACGTGTTTGTCGTCTGGGCCAAGGACGATGAAGGCGCGATCCGCGGCTTCGTGCTGGAAAAAGGCGCCGCCGGCCTGTCGGCGCCGGCGATCCACGGCAAGTTCGGCCTGCGCGCTTCCGTCACCGGCGAGATCGTGATGGACAACGTGTTCTGCCCGGACGAAAACGCCTTCCCCGACGTGCGCGGCCTGAAGGGCCCCTTCACGTGCCTCAATTCAGCCCGTTACGGTATCGCCTGGGGCGCGCTGGGCGCGGCGGAGGACTGCTGGCACATTGCCCGCCAGTACACGATGGACCGTCAACAGTTTGGCCGGCCGCTGGCGGCCAACCAGCTGGTGCAAAAAAAGCTGGCCGACATGCAGACTGAAATCACGCTCGGCCTGCAAGGTTGCCTGCAGCTGGGGCGCATGAAAGACGCCGGCACCGCCGCCGTCGAGATCACGTCGATGATGAAGCGCAACTCGTGCGGCAAGTCGCTCGACATCGCCCGCGTCGCCCGCGACATGTTGGGCGGCAACGGCATCTCCGACGAATTCGGCGTGATCCGCCACATGGTCAACCTCGAGGTGGTCAACACTTACGAAGGCACGCACGACATCCACGCGCTGATTCTGGGGCGCGCGCAGACGGGCATCCAGGCGTTCTCTTAAGACGGTGCTCGCCCGCATGGAGCTGGCGCCGGGCGCGCCCGCGCGCAACGCCGGCTGGATCTCGGTCGAGGTGCGCGACCCGGTGCAGGGCGTCGCGCTCGCCCTGCATATCCTCTATCCGACGCTGGCAGCGCCGCGCCCCGCGCAGTTCGGCCCGTACGAGATCGAGGTCGCCCTGGATGCGCCTGTGCACGGGCATGGCCTGCCGCTGGTGCTCATTTCGCACGGCGGCGGCGGCTCCTCGCTGACTCATCGCGACCTGGCGGTGGGCCTGGCGCGCGCCCGCCGTGTCGTGGTGCTGCTCGATCATCCTGGCAATAATCGGGCCGACAACAGCCTGCAGGGAACGCTGGCGAACCTGGCGAACCGCCCCCGCCATGTCCGGCTGGCGATCGACGCCGTCCTTGCCGACGGCGTCATCGGGCCGCACCTGCTGGACGACAAGGCCGCGCTGATCGGGCATTCAATGGGCGGCTATACCGCGCTGGCGGCGGCTGGCGGCAAGGCCGTTGCCGGCGAAGCGGTGGCGGTGGCGCCCGATCCCCGCATCAGCGCGCTGGTGCTGCTGGCGCCGGCCTGCGGCTGGTTCGGCGCCGACGGCGCGCTGGCCGGCGTCGATGTGCCGATCATGCTGAGGACGGCGCAGCGCGACGAGCTCGCGCATCATCTGCACGCCGACCTCGTCAAGCAGGGCGTGCGCGATCCGGCCAGGGTCGACTTCCAGGTCGTGCCGAACGCCGGCCATCACGCATTCCAGAGCCCCTTCCCTGCCGGCATGGCCGGTCCCGGCTTTGCGCCGTCGCAGGACCCGGCCGGCTTCGATCGCGCGGCATACCAGCCGATCTTGCTTGCCGAAATACTCGCCTTTCTCGACAGCGTTGCCTGAGCTTGTGCCGGGACGAAAAAAAACCCGCCGTGGCGGGTTTTTTACGTCCAGCAAGATCAGAACTTATAGCCGACCGCCACCACCACCGCCAGCGGATCGAGCTTGATCTTCTGCGTCTGCCCGGTCGAGAACTTGGGTTCGATTTCGAGGAAAGTCTTCACCACCGTCAGGTCGACGAACCATTTCGGATTGATGTTGAACGCCAGGCCTGCCTGCAGCGATGGCGCCGCTTTCGACTTGATCTCGAACGTGGTGGCCGGACCGCCCGTGTTGAGCAGCGCCGTCAATTGCCCCGAGCCGGTTTCCTTCTGAAAGTACACATACGTCGCGCCAACCCCGACAAACGGCCGCAGCATCGCTTCAGGCTGGAAAAAACGGTATTGGATGAACAGGCTGGGCGGCAGCACCTCGACCGTGCCGAGCTGGCCGGTGCCGGCAATGGCGCCGGCGCCGTACAGCTTGTGCGTGTACGGCACGCCCAGCGCCAGCTCGGCCGAGATATGGTCGGTCAGGCCATAGGCAAAGATGAACACCGGCCGCGTATCGCTGCCGACGTCCACTAGGCTGTTCGGCAGCGCCGGCGCCGAGATCGCGCCGCTGTCGACCTTCGGCGTGATCTTGCCGACGCCGATCTTGGCGGTAAACTGGCCGGCGCTTTGCGCCGCGGCGCCGGTGGCGAAGGCCAGCGCGCAGGCTGCCGCAAGCAGCGTTATGACGCTTTTCAATCGTTGATTCATGTCGTCTCCTGATTCATTTAAGGTGTGGCTCGCGCCAATCGCAATTGCGGGGCGGCGGGCCTTACAGCCAGCCCTTCTGCGCCATGTACTTCGAGACGTAGCGCGCCAGCAGCAGCTGCACGAACGGGGTCGGGTGCACTTCGTCAGCGAACGAATAGTGGCTGACGTCGCCGGCGATCAGGTTGGTGCCGTTGCACACCAGCGAGCTGCCCAGTGCATTGCGCGGCGCGGTCAGGTCGCAGGCCGGGGTGGTGACGTTGGTCAGGCCATACGGACCGGGATTGGTGGCCTGGTCGTGGCTGGCGGCGTAGGCATCGACATACAGCACCTTGGCATCGGCGGACACGCCGGCGAAGAGCGCGTCGTTGAAGGCCTTGACCATGCTGTTGACCAGCGCGTTGGTACCGGCGTCGAGCGAGCGGCCCAGCGGCGTGGTGCCGATGTCGGGCATGTTGTTGACCACCACGAAGTTGGCGCCGTTGCCGACGATACGGGTCTTGATCAGCGTGGCCAGTTCGGTGCCGGTGGCAGCCATCGCGGCCACCAGTTTCGGTCCGTTGGCGGCGGCATAGTCGGCGCCGGCCTTGGCGCCGGCGGTCGCCGCGGCGGCCTGGGCCTTGGCCACCATCGGGCCATACACGCTGACCGAGGCGACTGCCGAGTTACCCGGCTGCACTGCGGCAGCGCCGACGGCCGCCTGCACCACGCTGGTGTCGGTGTGGCCGGGACGCGCAGATTCGGTCTGCAGCGCGGCGCCGATTGCCTGCGCGGCCGCCTGCGGATTGGTGGCGTCGGCGGCCAGCAGGCCGACCAGCGTCGAACCGAAGGTAGCGTTGCCGGCGGCGGTGCCTGCCGCGGTACCGCCGGCCGACAGGCCAGCGAGCTGCATGAAGACATCGTTGGCGCCGGCCATCATCAGCACCAGCTCGTCGCCCTTGAATTTGCCGCCGGTCGCGTTCAGGTGATTTTGCACCTGGGTTGCCACCGGCAGCGTCAGGGCGCCGACCGGGCTGCCGGTCAGCTTGTTGCTCGGTCCGACCGGGTTGCTGACGCGGGCGCCGCCCTGGGCGTAGCCGTAGCAGCCAGGATGCGCGGTGACGGCGACGGCGAAGCCCTTGGTGGCATCGCCCTCGAGACCGGTCAGCGCCGGGCATGGCGCCGGCAGCCCCAGTTGGGCGGCCATCAGTTCGGTCCAGTTCTTGCCCGTCAGCGCAGGGTTGACCGAGGCCAGGTCGCCGTTGATGCCGAACTTGCCGCCGCCGAGCGTCTTGACGGTGCCGACGGCGTAGGTGCCGATGTCGGACAGACTGTCGCCGAACGACACCTGGGCGCTGTACTTGTTTTTGAGGGTCTGGTCGCCGCCGGAGCTGCCGTTGCCGCCGCAAGCGCTGAGGACGGCCGCCGTCAGCAGCGCGAGCGCAATATGTGAGTGACGCATTGTGTCTCCTGATTATTTTAATTGCTGGACAGTGTTATCGAACGGGCGTGCTATTCGCATCCGTATAATATGCCAGAGCCCGCTAACCTTGTATAGAAAAAACATTGCGAATTCCGTCAGCCGGAAGCAACAGCGGGGACGCGGCGCGCCGTGATACAGGGCGCGCCGGCAGGGATAGCTCAGCGCTGCACTGACTCGAAGAAGTCGCGCGCGGCCAGCATGCAAAATGGCGCGGCAAGAGCGGCGTGGTAGTTCGATTCGACGGCGTCGTCGGCCGACTTGCCCTGACGGATGGCGTCGGCCCGCAGCGCCACCTTGGCGGCGATGAAGCCGAGCTTGGGCGTACGGTAGGGATCAGACAGCCCGGGAAGGTCGTCGAGGTCGATTTCGACCAGCGCATACTGCAGCGCCTGCGCATGGAAATAGCGTCCCGCCGACACGCTGTTGAGGTACGGCACGGTGGGGTCGCCGCTGCCGCCGCACAGCATCAGCGGCGAGCCCGGCGTGTAGGTGCGCAGGTCGTTGTTGCGGAAGAATTTGCGCAGCGGATGGGCCGGCGCGCAGTCGAGCGGCGTGGCGCCGCTGCGATCGCACTGGTTGGCCGCCATGACGGCCAGGTAGGCGTCGCGGTAGCTGGTGCGGATCAGGTTGCCGTCGCCGAAATACTTGCCGTAGCCGGAAGCCTGCGGCATCGAATCGGCCGCGAACAACGCCGTGACCGGCAGCTTGCCCGCTGCGACCTGCTCGCCCAGACTGACCGCGCCGGGCAGCAGGCCCTCGATAGTGGCGGCGTAACGATCTTCATACACTTGCTGCGGCGCCGCGTAGAGCGCCGCGCCGCCGCGCTGAGCCGCGCTGATCAGCATCGGCAGGAAGGCGGTGAGGCCGATGCGCGGCGAGCCGGCGAACTGGGTGTCGCCGAACTGCGCCATCGCTTACGGGCCGGACAGCCCGGCCACCGCGGCCGGCTTGAATTCGGCGCTGTTCAAGGCCTGCATCGCGCGCTGGGTGGCCAGCGCCGCGTGGCCGCCCTGCGAGTAGCCGGCGACGAACAGCCTGCCCGAATCGCTGGCGCCGATAGCGGCAAATGCGCGGCGGCTGGCGCGCAGGGCGTCGATCATGTCAGCGCCCTGCTGCTCGGCGTTCAGGCAGGGATGGTAGGACAGCGCGCTGCCCGCATAGCCGGCGTAGTTAGGGGCGACGACGATGAAACCGCGCGCAGCATACATCGCCGCCACCAGTTGCGCTTCGCGGTTGCCCTGCAGGTTGGCCATGTCGAACGACTTCTCGAACGACGTCGCGTGCACGTACAGCAAGACCGGGCGCGAGCCGGCGCAGGCGGCGGCGCTGCCGGAAGGCACCACGATCGCCGCGCTGGACTCGGTGGCCTCGCCGGCGCCGCCCACGGTGTGGTACCTGACGGTGTAGGTGCTGATCGCGCACTGCGGCGTGCCGGTGATCCTGGTGGCGCCGGCAAAGCTCGTCTCGAGCAGTGCGGCCAGCACGCTCGGATCGATCTTCGGGCCGGCCGCGCTGGGGCCGGCCGCCACGCTGCCGCGCTCGGCCGCCGCCGGCGGGCCGGGCGGCGGCGCCCCGCTCCCTCCGGCGCCGGGGCCGCTGCCGCTGCCGCTGCCGCTGCCCCCACAAGCTGAAATGAACAAAGCCAGCAAAAGGGGGACGACGGCGCGGATGGGATTCCTCTATATGGTTAGTTCCTGGTTGAGCAGCCCGTGCACGATGCCGGTGGAACCGTGCGCGGCGCGGCGGAGACGGTCGTTGACACCGAGCCAGGCGCCGCCGACGGGTGGCGCCTCGACCAGGATCAACTCAGCACCAGTAGTATCCATCGCGCGCAGCGACGCATATAGCGCGTACGCAAAGCCATCCGGACTATCAGGCAGCCTCGTCTGCGCATGGGCGGCCGGCAAATCGGAGTAGTGAATCAGCGCGACCTTGCGGCCGGCGCGCTGCAGTTGTTCGAGCGTGCGCTTCAGCGTGGCCGTGTCCTGCATCGCCACCGGCGTGTGCGGCGCGTAGTGCGATTCGAGCGTGCCGGACGCGCGCGGCGCGGCGACGTCGGGCGCCGCCGGCAGCCGGTCGATCACGGCGGCGATCGCTTCGGCGCTGACCTGGCCGGGACGCAGCAGCACCGGGCCGTGCGTGGCCAGGCGCGACAGGTCGACGATGGTCGATTCGATGCCGACCTGGCTCGGCCCGCCGTCGAGCACGGCAGCGAGCACGCCGTCCGCACCGAATTCATCACGCACGTGTTGCGCGGTGGTCGGGCTGACGTTGCCGAACTTGTTGGCCGACGGCGCCGCGATGCCGCCGCGCCCGCCCTTGAACTGCTGCAGCAGCGCGATCGCCACCGGATGCGCCGGGCAGCGCAGCCCGACCGTATCCTGGCCGCCGGAAACGGCCGGCGGGATGTGCGCGGCGCGCTTGAGGATCATCGTCAGCGGGCCCGGCCAGAAGGCGGCGGCCAGCTGGCGCGCTTCGTCCGGAATCTCGGCCGCCCAGTAATCGAGGTCGGCGCCGGGGGCCAGGTGAACGATGACGGGATGGTCCTGCGGGCGGCCCTTGGCGGCGTAAATCGCCGCCACGGCGGCCGGGTTCTCGGCGTCGGCGCCGAGGCCATACACGGTTTCGGTCGGAAACGCCACCAGCGCGCCGCTTTCCAGCGCGCGCGCGGCGGCGGCGATCTGCGCCGGGTCGACAGGCACGCTCATTTACAGTGCGATGTCGAGGATGACGCAGGCGGCGCGCAGCTGCTGCTGCGCTTCGGCCAGCGTCGGCGCGACAAACGTCGCGTGGCCCATCTTGCGGCCTGCCCGCGCTTGTTCCTTGCCGTACAGGTGCAGGAAAGCGCCAGGCAGCGCCAGCAGCTGGTCCCAGGCCGGTTCGCGCAGCGTACCGCCGTCGAACCACAGGTCGCCGAGGATGTTGAGCATGACGGCCGGCGAATGCTGGCGGCAGTCGCCCAGCGGCAAGCGCGCCATCGCCCGCACCTGCTGCGCGAACTGGCTGGTGACGCAGGCGTCGATCGTGTAGTGGCCGCTGTTGTGCGGGCGCGGCGCCATTTCATTGACGACCAGGCTGCCGTCGTCGAGCACGAAGAACTCGATGCACAGCACGCCGACGTAGCCGAGTTTGGCGACGATGGCGCGGGCGGCGTCCTGCGCGCGGCGCGCGCAGGCGGCGGCGACGTTCGGGCCCGGCACGGTGGTGGTAAACAAGATGCCGTCGCGGTGGACGTTTTCGGCGATCGGGTAAACCACCGAGGCGCCATCGTCGCCGCGCGCGGTCAGCACCGACACTTCGTAGGCGAGCGGCAGCATTTTTTCCAGCAGACAGGTCACACCGTTCATCGCGGCGAATGCGGCCTCGACGTCGGCGCGGCTGTTGACGCGCACCTGGCCCTTGCCGTCGTAGCCCATGCGTACTGTCTTGAGGATGCCCGGCAGCAGCGCGGCGGGAATGGCGGCGATGTCCTGCAGCGACGCGATGACCTGGTGCGGCGCCGGCAGCACGCCGGACTCGGCGGCGCAGTCGACGAAGAAGCGCTTCTCGGCGATGCGGTCCTGGGCGATCGAGACGCAATCGGCGGACGGCGCAACGAAACTGTGCTGCGCCAGCAGCGCCATGCTGTCGGCCGGCACGTTTTCAAATTCGGTGGTGACCGCCGCGCACAATGCCGACAGTTCGGCCAGCGCCGCCGCGTCGCTGTAGCCTGCCGTGATCAGGCGCTCGGCCACCTGGCCGGCGGGGCAGTCGGTGGCAGGCTCGAGCACGGCAACCTTGAAGCCCATGGCCTGGGCGGCGTGGGCGAACATGCGGCCGAGCTGGCCGCCGCCCATGACGCCGAGCCAGGTGGCCGGCGACGCCTGCGGCAGGAAAGGTAAATTCTGTTTCATACGACTGGTGTCCAGAAAATATTGCCAACTCCGTCGTCCTGGCGCAAGCGAGGACGACGTGCTGCGGTTTTCGCCATGTTCATACCGGCGGCAGAGTCATCGCCTTGGCAGCGGCGGTCTGCGTGCGGCGAAACTCTTCGAGCTTTGCGGCCAGTGCATCGTCGGTGGCGGCCAGCATTGCCACCGCCGTCAGCGCGGCGTTGGCGGCGCCCGCTTCGCCGATGGCAAACGTGGCCACCGGCACGCCTTTGGGCATCTGCACGATCGACAGCAGCGAGTCTTCGCCGCGCAGGTAGCGCGACGGCACCGGCACGCCGAGCACCGGCACGATGGTCTTGGCGGCCAGCATGCCCGGCAGGTGGGCGGCGCCGCCGGCACCGGCGATGATCGCGCGCAGGCCGCGCGCGCGCGCGCTGCTTGCATAGGCAAACATCTCGTCGGGCATGCGGTGCGCCGAAATGACCTGCGCTTCATGCGGGACGCCGAACTGCTCGAGCATCGCGACGGCGTGCTGCATCACTTCCCAGTCGGACGAGGATCCCATCACGACCCCGACGAGCACCTTGCTGGTTTGCTCCATGTCAGGCCTTCAGCTTTTCGCCGGTGAGGCGTTCGATCGCCTCGAAGTACTTGGCCTGGGTGCGCGAAATGACGTCCATCGGCAGGTTCGGCGCCGGCGCGCTCTTGTTCCACTCGGTCAGCGTTTCGAGGTAGTCGCGCACGAACTGCTTGTCGAACGACGGCGGCGAACTGCCCGGCTGGTACGAGTCGGCCGGCCAGAAGCGCGACGAGTCGGCCGTCAGCACTTCGTCCATCAGGTGCAGCACGCCGTGCTCGTCCAGGCCGAACTCGAACTTGGTGTCGGCGATGATGATGCCGCGCGTGGCGGCGTAGTCGGCGGCCGCGCCGTACAGCGCGATGCTGATGTCGCGGATCGTGGCGGCCAGTTCGCTGCCGATGCGCCGCTCCATGTCGTCGAAGCTGATGTTTTCGTCGTGTTCGCCGAGGTCGGCCTTGGCCGCCGGCGTGAAGATCGGCTCGGGCAGCTTGTCGGCCTGGCGCAGGCCCTCCGGCAAGGTGATGCCGCAGACGGCGCCGGTGGCCTGGTAATCCTTCCAGCCGGAACCGATCAGGTAGCCGCGCACCACCGCTTCGACCATGATCGGCTCGAGCCGCTTGGCGACGACGGCGCGACCGCGCACCTGGCCGGCTTCTTCCGGCGCGACCACGCTTTCCGGATCGATGCCGGTCAGGTGGTTCGGCACGATGCCTTCGAGCTTGTCGAACCAGAAATCGGTCATCTGGTTCAGCACCAGGCCCTTGCCGGGAATCGGTTCGTTCATGACGACGTCGAACGCCGACAGGCGGTCGGTGGTGACGATCAGGATCTTGTCGTCGCCGACGGCGTAGTTGTCGCGGACCTTGCCGCGGCCGAGCAGCGGCAGCGAGGCGATGGTGGATTGATAGAGGCTGTTCATAGGATGGGATACCGGAGGAGCTGGGCCGGCGCGAGGCCGGCGGAAGAAGTCAGGCCGCGCAACGCGGCCTGTTCGAAACGAATTTTACTCCAACAACGTTACTTGACGATCTGCGACAGTTCGCCCTTGGCATAGCGCTCGGCCATTTTCTCGAGCGGGATCGGCTTGATGCTGGCGGCCTGGCCTTCGCAGCCGAACGACACGAAGCGCGATTTGCAGATCAGCGTGGCCGCTTCGCGCGCTGGCTTGAGCCAGTCGCGCGCGTCGAACTTGGACGGGTTCTCGAACATGTACTTGCGCACCGCCGCCGTCATCGCCAGGCGGATGTCGGTGTCGATGTTGATCTTGCGAACGCCGTGGCGGATGCCCTCCTGGATCTCTTCGACCGGCACGCCGTAGGTTTCCTTCATGTCGCCGCCGAATTCGCGGATGATCGCCAGCAGTTCCTGCGGCACCGACGACGAGCCGTGCATGACCAGGTGGGTGTTCGGGATGCGCGCATGGATTTCCTTGATGCGGTCGATCGCCAGGATGTCGCCGGTCGGCTTGCGCGAGAACTTGTAGGCGCCGTGCGAGGTGCCGATGGCAATGGCCAGCGCGTCGCATTGCGTGCGGGCGACGAAGTCGGCCGCTTGCGAGGCGTCGGTCAGCAGCTGCTCGCGCGTCATGGCGCCGTCGGCGCCGTGACCGTCTTCCTTGTCGCCCATCATCGTCTCGAGCGAACCGAGCACGCCCAGTTCGGCTTCGACCGACACGCCGATCGCGTGCGAGAACTTGACCACTTCGCGCGACACTTCGCAGTTGTATTCGTAGCTGGCAACGCTCTTGCCGTCGGCCTCGAGCGAGCCGTCCATCATCACCGAGGTGAAGCCGGAGCGGATCGCGGTCATGCACACCGCCGGCGACTGGCCGTGGTCCTGGTGCATGACGACCGGGATGTGCGGATACGCTTCGACGGCGGCGTCGATCAGGTGGCGCAGGAACGCTTCGCCGGCGTACTTGCGCGCGCCCGCCGACGCCTGCATGATCACCGGGCTGCCGGTGGCGTCGGCGGCGGCCATGATGGCCTGCACCTGTTCGAGGTTGTTGACGTTAAACGCAGGCAGGCCATAACCGTTTTCGGCGGCATGGTCGAGAAGTTGACGCAGGGATACGAGTGCCATGGTAGTACTCCAAACAATAGTAGAAATCGGGGCCTGCGCGCAACGCCAGGCGGGTTATCGTTCATCGAACTAATCGTTCATCGACCTGATCGTTAGTCGAACTCGCCGACGCGCACGATCTTCAGTGCGTTGGTGCCGCCGACCTGTCCCATCGGCTCGCCCCAGGTGCAAACGATCATGTCACCTTTCTTGACGATTCCTTTGGCGACCATCAAATCCTCGGCCTGCCTCAGCACCGCGCTGCTGTCGCCTTGCTGCGTCAGGTGGTAGGCGTGCACGTTGCGGTACAGCGAGACCTTGCGCTGGGTGCTGACGATCGGCGTGAGCGCGAAGATCGGCGTGTCGACCCGGTGCCGGCTCATCCACAGCGCGGTCGAGCCGGACTCGGTCAGCGCGGCGATCGCCTTCACGCCCAGGTGGTGCGCGGTAAACAGCGTGCCGTAGGCGATCGACTGGTCGATGCGGGTAAATTTCACGTTGAGGAAATCGGCGTCGAGCGTGTTGTACTCGGACAGCTCGGCTTCGACGCAGATGGCCGCCATCATCTCGACCGTCTCGATCGGGTACTTGCCCGACGCCGTCTCGGCCGACGTCATCACCGCGTCGGTGCCGTCGAGCACCGCGTTGGCCACGTCGGACACTTCGGCGCGGGTCGGCACGGCATTGAAGATCATCGACTCCATCATCTGGGTGGCGGTGATGGCCAGCTTGTTCGACGCGCGCGCCATGCGGATCATGCGCTTTTGCAGCGCCGGCACGGCCGCGTTGCCCACTTCGACGGCGAGGTCGCCGCGCGCGACCATGATGCCGTCGGAGGCGTCGAGGATTTCCTGCAGCGCGGGAATCGCTTCGGCGCGCTCGATCTTGGCGATCATCATCGGCTTGTGGTGGTACTGCTCGCCGGCGATGTTGGCCAGCTGGCGCGCCATTTCCATGTCGGTCGCGCTTTTCGGAAACGAGATGGCCAGGTAGTCGGCCTGGAAGCTCATCGCCGTCTTGATGTCTTCCATGTCCTTGGCCGTCAGCGCCGGCGCGGTCAGGCCGCCGCCCTGGCGGTTGATGCCCTTGTTGTTCGACAGCTCGCCGCCGACCTTGACGGTGGTGCAGATTTCGTGGCCGACGATCTTGTCGACCACCAGCACGATCAGGCCGTCGTTGAGCAGCAGCTTGTCGCCCGGCTTGACGTCGCGCGGCAGCGCCTTGTAGTCCAGGCCCACGCGTTCCTGGTTGCCCTTTTCGCCGTTGTCGCCCCACTTGGCGTCAAGAATGAACTTGTCGCCTTGCTCGAGCATGATCCTGCCCTCTTCGAACTTGCCGACCCGGATCTTCGGTCCCTGCATGTCGGCCATGATCGCCACTTCGCGGCCGCACTCGGCGGCGGCGGCGCGCACTGCGTTGGCGCGCGCGATGTGGTCGGCTGCGGTGCCGTGCGAAAAGTTCAGGCGCACGACATCGACCCCTGCGCGAATCATGCGTACCAGCATATCGGGATCGGACGACGCCGGGCCGATGGTTGCAACGATCTTAGTGCCACGGAACATAGAGTGCCTTCAGGGTGGTAGCAGCCGGGGTGCGCTGCAGGTCAGGTCGAACTGCGCTGTAACAGGATCTCCACCGCCGGCAAGGTTTTACCTTCAAGAAATTCCAGGAACGCGCCGCCGCCGGTCGAGATATAACCGATTCTATCGGTAATGTTGTATTTTGCAATGGCCGCCAGCGTGTCGCCGCCCCCGGCGATCGAAAACGCCGGCGAATCGGCGATCGCCAGCGCCAGCGTCTTCGTGCCTTGGCCGAACTGGTCGAACTCGAACACGCCGACCGGGCCGTTCCACACGATGGTGCCGGCCTGGGCGATCTGCGCGGCCAGCGTCGCGGCGGTGACCGGGCCGATGTCGAGGATCATGTCGTCGTCCTGGACGTCGGCGACGTTCTTGACGGTGGCGGCGGCGGCCGGCGAGAACTCCTTGGCGCAGACGACGTCGACCGGAATGGGCACCTGCGCGCCGCGCGCGGCCATCATGTCGATGATCGCCTTCGCTTCGGCCACCAGGTCCGCTTCGACCAGCGACTTGCCGATGTTCAGGCCGACCGCCTTCATGAACGTGTTGGCGATGCCGCCGCCGACGATCAGCGCGTCGACCTTGTCGGCCAGCGCTTTCAGGATCGACAGCTTGGACGATACCTTCGAGCCGGCGACGATCGCCAGCAGCGGGCGCTTCGGCGCGCCGAGCGCCTTGCCGAGCGCGTCGAGTTCGGCTGCCAGCAGCGGGCCGGCGCACACCACGGGCGCAAACTTGGCGATGCCGTGGGTGGTCGCTTCGGCGCGGTGCGCAGTGCCGAACGCGTCGTTGACGTAGATGTCGCACAGCTTTGCCATCTTCTGCGCCAGCGCGTCGTCGTTCTTCTTTTCGCCCTTGTTGACGCGGCAATTCTCCAGCAGCACGACCTGGCCCGGCGCGACGTCGACGCCGTCGACCCAGTCCTGCTTGAGCTCGACCGATTGTCCCAGCAGTTCGGCCAGGCGCGCGGCGACCGGCGCCAGGCTGTCTTCCGGCTTGAACGCGCCCTCGGTCGGGCGGCCCAGGTGCGACGTCACCATCACGGCAGCGCCGGCGTCGAGTGCGGCGCGGATCGCCGGCACGGAGGCGCGGATGCGGGTGTCTTCGGTAATGTTGCCGGCGTCATCCTGCGGCACGTTGAGGTCGGCGCGGATAAACACGCGCTTGGCGGGGAGCAGCCCCTGGTCGATCAAGTCTTGCAGGCGGGTGAAATTGAGGACGGCGTGCATGGCTTCCCGGGAGTAAAAGTAGAAAGATCGCTATTTTACCTGATGAACATGTGCTTCGGACGCCCGTGCCGACCTCAGGCGGGCACGCCGAACAGCGGAAACAGCCGCAGCGCCGTAAACATCAGCATGCCGAACACGATCGTCTGCAGCATATTGCGCCGCACCACATAAAACAGCACCGCGGCCGCGCCCGCCAGCAACTTCGGATTGGTCAGCGCCAGCTGCAGCTCGCCCTGGCTGCCCAGCAACAAGTCAGGCGCAATAATCGCCGCCAGCGCGCACGCCGGCGCATAGCGCAGCACTTCCTGCACCCGCTTCGGAATGGTGATGTGGTGGCCGACCAGCCAGAACGAACTGCGCGTGGCCGCCGTCGCCACGGCCAGCGCGCCGATGACGGCCCAGATTTCGAGCTCGCTCATGCGCGTCCTTTCAGTTTTTCCAGCGTTTCCTCGACCACCATGGCGGTGATCATGCCGATCACCACCGCCGCCAGCAGGCCCAGCTTGTACGGCAGGCCGGCCGCCAGCACCGCCACCGTACCGGCCACCAGCACGCCGCACAGCGCCGCCTTGTTGACGATCAGCGGCACCGTGATGCAGATGATCGCCAAGGTGCCGGCAAAGCCGAGGCCCCACTGCGGCGGCACCGCGCTGCCGACGAAGATGCCGGCGATCGAGCCGACTTGCCAGGCTATCCAGTTCGGATACATCAGCCCTTTCAGGTACGACAGCTTGCCCGGCGCCGGCCGCTCGTCCGGGAAGCGCTGCAAAAACAGCGCCACCGTCATGTCGCCCGACACGTAGCCGAGGGCGAAACGCTGGCGCCACGGCAGGTGGGAAAAATGCGGCGCCAGCAGCGCCGAAAAGATGACGAAGCGCAGGTTGACCACCAGCGCGGTGGCGAAGATCACCCACACCGGCGCGCTGGCGACGATCAGCGGCAACGACGCCAGCTGGGCGGAACCGGCGAACACCAGCAAGGTCATACCTAATGCCTGGGGTATCGACAGGCCCGCCTTGACCATGGCGATGCCGACCACCAATCCCCACGCGCCAATGCCGAACAGCGTCGGCAAGCCGGTCTTGAAGCCTTCGCGCCAGGCGGCGGCGTCGTGCTCGTCGGGCGGTGCTGCCTGGTCGGCGGGGGCGGGCTGGGTGCTCATGTGGTTTTCCCGCCACAGCGAGCGCGCGCGGCAGGAACAGGAAAGCGGGAACGAGGAAGCATGAAGCGCACGAAGATGTGTGGCGAGCAGCCCGGATTCGAATCGAACAGGAGCGTGTCGCCGTTTTTTGTCAGAGCGCTATTTTACCGATCATTCCGGCCAGGCGCGTGAATCGTCTAAAATCGTGGTTTTGCCTCGGCCCAATTGGCCCGCCTCACGGAGAAATCATGAACGACACCAAAACCCCCGCCGCGGTCACGCTCGACGCCAAGGACCTGCCCGCCTATTGCCCGAATCCGGCCATGCCGCTGTGGTCGTCCCATCCGCGGGTATTCCTCGATTTCGGCCATGACGGCCTGGCCAAGTGCCCGTATTGCGGCACCGAATACCGCCTCAAGCCGGGCACGGTGTTGTCGCATCACTGATCGTTCGCCATGAAAACCGCCAAGCAACAGGCCGGCAGCGCGGCCGACATCGAGGCAGCGTTCTACGAGGCGCTCAACCGCGCCGATGTCGAGGCGCTGATGGCGCTGTGGGCCGACGACGATGAAATTTTCTGCATCCACCCGGGCGGCCCGCGGCTGCAAGGCCACGCCGCCATCCAGGCGTCATGGGAAGCGATCCTGGCGCAGGGCGGCCTGCAGATCCGGCCGTCGCAGCTGCACGAGACGCACAACCTGATGAGCGCGGTGCACACCGTGATCGAAGGCGTCACCTCGTCGGGCACCAGCGAGCCGGCCCACCTGGTCGCCACCAACGCCTACATGAAGACGCCGCGCGGCTGGCGCATGGTGCTGCACCATGTGTCGGTGGCGCCGGGGCCGGTTCCGGCCGTCCAGCACGCGTCGTCCACCAGCCTGCATTGACGAGCGCGATGGTCTACCCCGCCCCAGCCTGGCTGCCCGGCGGCCACCTGCAGACGATCTACCCGGCCGTGGCGATCGCCGCGCCGGCGGTGACGTATCGGCGCGAACGGTGGGACGCTCACGACGGCGACTTCGTCGATGTCGACTTCGTCGACGGCCAGCCCGGCAAGCCGCTGGTGGTGCTGTTTCATGGGCTGGAAGGTTCGTCGAACAGCCATTACGCGCGCGCCATGATGGCCGAGGTGGCCGCGCGCGGCTGGTCCGGCGCGGTGCCGCATTTTCGCGGCTGCTCGGGCGAAGCGAACCGCGCGCCGCGCTTCTACCACTCGGGCGACGCCGGCGAGATCGACTGGATCTTGCGGCGCCTGCGCGGGCGTCACGCAGGCCGGCTGTACGCCACCGGCGTTTCGCTCGGCGGCAATGCGCTGCTGCGCTGGCTGGGTGAATCGCAGCACCAGGCCGAACTGGTCGACGCCGCCTGCGCGGTGTCGGCCCCGCTCGACCTGACGCGCGGCGGCGCGGCGCTGTCGTCCGGCCTTAACCGCATCTACACGCGCATGTTCCTGCGCACCTTGAAGCCCAAGTGCCTGGCCAAGCTGGACCATTTCCCCGGCCTGTTCAACCGCGATGCACTGCTCGCCGCGCGCGACCTGTACGCGTTCGACAACGTCGTCACGGCGCCGCTGCACGGCTACCGCGACACCGACGACTATTGGGATCGCGCGAGCGCCAAGCACGTGTTGGGCGACATCACCGTGCCGACACTGGTGCTGAACGCACGCAACGATCCCTTCCTGCCCGGCATCTACCTGCCGACCAGCGCCGCGCCGAGCGTCACGCTCGAGTTTCCCGAGCGCGGCGGGCACGTCGGCTTTGCCGCCGGCCCCATGCCTGGCCGGCTCGACTGGCTGCCGCGCCGCCTGCTCCATTTCCTCGAAGGCGCGCCCTCCGTCGGCAAAATATGCGAAGCTGACGGCCATGGATGACATCGTCAAGCAGGCAATGGTCAAGTGGCCCAACGTTCCCGATTGCTACGGCTGGCTCGGTCTCGACGCGCGCGGCGCCTGGCGCATGCGCGACGAGCGCGCCCAGCACCTGAATCTGGCGGGCGACAAGGTCAAGCAAGAAGCGCTGCTCGGCTTCATCAACCGCAACTATGGCGCCGACGAACGGGGCCGCTGGTATTTCCAGAACGGCCCGCAGCGGGTCTACCTGAATCTGGAAGCGACGCCGTACATTGTCCGCACCGATCCGCAACCGGGACTGGTGGTGCAGACCGGCGAAGCGTTCGGCGTGCCGGAACGCGCGTTCATGACGGAGGCGGGCGCGCTGATCCTGCAGGGCGGCGGCAAGGTCGCCCAGGTCGACGACCGCGACGTCGCGCAGTTGATGGAGTCGCTTGAACTCGATGGCAAGGCGGCCAGCGATGAGGTGCTGATGGCATGGCTGGAAGGTGGGGTCGGCGCCCTGGTGCTGCGGGTCGCCGGCAAAGCGGCGCCGGTGGAACGCATCGCGGCAGCTGACGTGCCGGTCCGCTTCGGTTTCGTTCGCCTGCCTGGCCCGGATGCCGCAGGGCGTCAGACCCCGGTTGTTCCTTTGGGGGGCTGACCCTGGTTGGGTTGGCGCCTGCAAACCGGGGACTCGGCGTCCCCGTCATACCCTGAAAGAAGAAACGGGTCAGACCCCTACCGCTCCTTCTTTTCCTTCTTTTCTTCCTTGACGCGCTCTTGCAGTTCGCGTTCGCGCGCGTCGATCGTCGCCAGGTCGTAGAACGACGCATCGGGCGCCTTGCGCGCGATCGTCAGCTGGTCGACCGCCGCCGGCACCGCGCCGCTGAGCACGTACGATTCGGCCAGCGCGATATGCTGCAAGGTCAGCTTGCCCTGCGCCGCATAGGTTTGCGCCAGCAACTCGTACAGCTTCGGCTCTTCGCGGTACAGCCGCACCTGCTCGCGCAGAAATACTGCCGCCTTGTCGAGCTGGCCACTTGCAATCAGCGCCTTGACATACTGGCGCGCGATGCCGCGCGACAGCGGAAACTGCTGGTAGGCCTGCTCGGCCTCCTTCAGCGTCAGCGGCGCCATCGATGCCGGCTGGCCTGGCGCCAGCTTGATCTCGAGCGACATGCTGGCGAACATCGACGCCGCATCCGAGGCGCTCTGCCCGGTCGAGAATACCGCCCCGGCCACCGGCCTCATCGTCGCGCGCGCTTTGGCCAGCAAGTCACCCGCCTTCGCCAGCTCGCCGCGTTTGAGGGCCACCAGTGCCAGACCGTACTGCGCCGCCGCCTGCTGCTGCCGGCTCTGGTTGGTCAACTGGAACTCGAACACCTTGGTCGCATCGATCAGGCCTTGCGTGCTGACATCCTGCAACACCCGCGCGCGCGCACGCACCAGGTGAAATTCCAGGCCATCCACGCGCTGCCTGAACGGCGTCTCGCGGATGCGCGCCTGGATGTCGGCGATCCGCTCCGACGTCAGCGGGTGGCTCATCAGCCAGGGCGGCGTCAGGTCCGAATACACCTTGGTTGCCGTCTGCAGCCGCTGGAAGAACGCCACCATGCCCGACGTGTCGTAGCCGCCCGAGCCCATGATCTGGAAGCCGACGCGGTCGGCCTCGCGTTCGGCGTCGCGGCTGAAATTGAGCTGGCGCTGGATCTGCAGGCCCTGGCCGCCCATCATCACGCCGACCGCCGCGTCCGGTCCCGCCTTCGACGCCAGCGCCGCGAGAATCAACGCCGCCAGCGGCATCAGCGCATCCTGCTTCTGCTGGCCGATCATGCGGGCGATGTGGCGCTGGGTGACGTGGCCGATTTCGTGCGACATCACCGACGCCAGTTCCGACTCGTTCTGCGCCGCCAGCAGCAGGCCGGTGTGGGCCGCGATGAAGCCGCCTGGCAGCGCGAACGCGTTGAGCATCGGGTCGCGCACCGCGAAGAAATAGAAGTCGGCGCCGGTTTCGCCGCGTGCGCCGGGATAGGCGGCGACCAGCGCGCTGCCGAAATTGTTCAGGTATTCGAGGATGGCGTCGTCGTCGAGGAAATCGTGGTCGCGCCGCACGTCGCGCATGATCTCTTCGCCGAGCTTGCGCTCGATGACGGGCGACAGGTCGCCGCGGGCGCTGTCGCCGAGGGTCGGCAGGATGTTGTTGTTCGGCCTGAGCTGAGCCATGCCGGACGGCGGCGCGATGGCCAGCGCGGCAAACGCAGACAGGCAGGCGGCCGCCAGCAGGCGACGCGCGCGGGGCGCCGGAAGCCCGACGGCAGGATCGATTTTCGATTTCACGGTGCTATCATACCTGCAACCGCGGCGCTGGCACCGCGCCCCGCGCGCACCGAAACATTTGTTACCTCAACCGACTGAAGCCTCCATGACCAATGACACCAATCTGACCCACTTCGACAGCGCCGGCCAGGCCCACATGGTCGACGTCGGCGCCAAGGCCGACACCCAGCGCGTCGCCGTGGCCGCCGGCACCATCCGCATGAAGCCGGACACGCTGACGCTGATCGTGTCCGGCAATGCCAAGAAAGGCGACGTGCTCGGCATCGCCCGCATCGCCGCCATCATGGGCGCCAAGCGCACCAGCGACCTGATTCCGCTGTGCCACCCGCTGGCGCTGACGCGGGTGACGGTGGATTTCGACGTCGACCAGCCAGCCAGCAGCGTGCACTGCCGCGCGCAGGTGGAGACGTTTGGCAAAACTGGCGTGGAAATGGAAGCGCTGACTGCCGTGCAGATCGGCCTGCTGACCATTTACGACATGTGCAAGGCGGTCGATCGGGGCATGGTGATGACCAATGTGCGGGTGCTGGAAAAGCACGGCGGCAAAAGCGGAGATTGGTTGGCGGCAGTGTAAGGCCGCAACGATGCCGAGAAGGCGCGTTTTTGATCAACCGAACTTCTGCGACGCTAACTGATCTGAACATCAACGCACCACGCAGTCTGAGCTATCCGCTCGGACATCGTGAGGTCGCACCAATCTTTCGAAAGTGAGGTCATGATGAAAACAAGTGCATGGCTGTTCGCAGCAGCAATGGGCGCCGCCGGCCTGGCGCTGGCGCAATCCGCCCCCCAATCCGCCGTCACAGAAAGTACCGATCCGGCAAAGATCGCTGAAATCGAGCGCCATGCTCAGGACCTCGCGGCGCGCACGCAGTCGTCCGCCGCCGCAACCACGAACGAGCATCAACATGCCAAAAAGCCTCACAGCGCACGCCACCACAAGCACAAAGCGAAGAATAAGTCGGCGATGCAAGACAATGCGCCGTCGGATCAGCCGGCCACCATCGAAGGTAAATAGCCTAGGACACTGACTTGCTGCCGATGCTGGCTTCCTGCATCGAGCGGTTGTCGGACCGGCTCGAGATGTTCAGCTACGGCGTTCAGTTCGTCAACCTCGATTCGTCCCACCACACCCTGCTGCAGAACATGACCTACGAGGCGCTGATCGCCGATCGTCAGAAGGTCGTTGGATCGCCGGGCCTGAATGACAAAATCCCCGCTGGCGTCGCCGCCAGCAGGGATTTTGGTAAGGGCGGCGCCGGATGCCGCATAACGCTACATTATGTCGCTGCTCCGGTGCAGACGCTGGCTGGGCCGACGAGTTTCTGGACTACCGTGGTGGCGCAGGTCCACTTGCCGTCGGTGGCGTTACGGCTCAGGGTGATGGTCTTGCCCTTGACTTGAGCCGAGCCGCCGACGATGGTCGCGGTGACAACGCCAGCCGTGGTGGAGGTGGTGACGACGATCGTGGTGTTGGCGTTTGCAGCTTGTACGCCGACTGCGGCCTCGGTTGCTGCTGGCGCGGTGCCGGCTGCCGGAATGACCGGGGTCAGACCGTCGTTCAGTGCGACTTCGAAACCCGTCTTGGCAGGGGCTACTTCAGCCAGCGCAGCGGCAAATTTCGATTTGGCGACATAGTCCTGGTACGCAGGAATTGCCACGGCAGCCAGGATACCGATAATAGCCACAACGATCATCAGTTCGATCAGGGTGAAACCAGCTTGTGCCTTCTTAACCATTTTCATCGATTTCATTTTGTTGCTCCTAGTGTAGGGGGTTAACACGTTGAATGCTTCTGAGTTTATGTATAGCAACAGACGTGCCAGCTTGGAAATATACGTTTTCGTTGTAGTGACGCTATTAACCGTCAATTGATCGACATGTTTTGTCCGCCCGCTGACAAATTTTGTCAGACCGCCGGCAAAAGCTTGTCACTTTCTGACGCCGAGGCCGCGACAGACTGGCGACCTGCGCGATTACCTGTTTGAACTCCCTCGGCCGCGCGCATCCTCTCAACGGCGATGAGTCTTATTGAATGCCGTTCACCGCTATTTCGAAAGGCCCAACTGAGTGGGGCCATCGCTAAATTAAGAACCCCGGCTTGCGTCGCCGCAAGCCGGGGTTTTCGTTCAGCCGGCGCCTGCGCGCCGCTAAATTACGTCGCTGCGCCCGTGCAGACGGTAGCCGGGCCAACGAGTTTCTGGACTACCGTGGTGGCGCAGGTCCACTTGCCGTCGGTGGCGTTACGGCTCAGGGTGATGGTCTTGTCCTTGACTTGAGCCGAGCCGCCGACGATGGTCGCGGTGACAACGCCAGCCGTGGTGGAGGTGGTGACGACGATCGTGGTATTGGCGTTTGCAGCTTGTACGCCGACTGCGGCTTCGGTTGCTGCCGGCGCGGTGCCGGCTGCCGGGATGACCGGGGTCAGGCCGTCGTTCAGCGCAACTTCGAAGCCCGTTTTGGCAGGGGCTACTTCAGCCAGCGCAGCGGCAAATTTCGACTTGGCGACATAGTCCTGGTACGCAGGAATTGCCACAGCAGCGAGGATACCGATAATAGCAACAACGATCATCAGTTCGATCAGGGTGAAACCAGCTTGTGCCTTCTTAACCATTTTCATCGATTTCATTTTGCTGCTCCTAGTGTAGGGGGTTAATACGTTCAATGCTTCTGAGTTTATTTAGAGCAACATCCGTGCCAGCTGAAAATACGCGTTTTCGTTGCAGTGACGTTATTTAACATTAATTGGATCGACATTTTTTGTCTGCCCTCTGACAAATTCTGTCAGGCCGCCGAAAAAATCTGTCAATTTCTGACGCGATCGCCCCTACCTTGACACGTCCGCGCGCCCGGCACGGGGAGGCCGCGACAGGCTCGCGACCCGAACGATTAACTGTTCGACCTCGCTCGGCCGCGCAGCTCCCGACGGCGGTCAGGTCGGTTTGACTCCGCCGTTCACCGCTAGTTCGAACGGCCCGACTGAGTGGGGCGTTCGCTCAATGAAAGACCCCGGCTTGCGTCGCCGCAAGCCGGGGTTTTCGGTCAGCCGGCGCGTGGGCGCCGCTAAATTACGTCGCCGCGCCCGTGCAGACGCTAGCCGGGCCAACGAGTTTCTGGACTACCGTGGTGGCGCAGGTCCACTTGCCGTCGGTGGCGTTACGGCTCAGGGTGATGGTCTTGTCCTTGACTTGAGCCGAGCCGCCGACGATGGTCGCGGTGACAACGCCAGCCGTGGTGGAGGTGGTGACGACGATCGTGGTATTGGCGTTTGCAGCTTGTACGCCGACTGCGGCTTCGGTTGCTGCTGGCGCGGTGCCGGCTGCCGGGATGACCGGGGTCAGGCCGTCGTTCAGCGCGACTTCGAAGCCGGTTTTGGCCGGCGCTACCTCAGCCAGCGCTGCGGCGAATTTCGACTTGGCGACATAGTCCTGGTACGCAGGAATTGCCACGGCGGCGAGGATACCGATAATTGCCACAACGATCATCAGTTCGATCAGGGTGAAACCAGCTTGCGCCTTCTTAACCATTTTCATCGATTTCATTTTGCTGCTCCTAGGGTAGGGTTATATGTTCAGTGCTTCTGAGTTTATGTAGAGCAATAGACGTGCCAGCATGGAAATAACGGCTTTCCTTATGCATACGTTATTAAATTACGGCTCATTCGACGTTTCTTGTCGCACAACTGACGAAAATTGTCAGTTTCCCACCGAATATTGTCATCTTGACGACGCGGAGCGTCGATTCATCCCGATTGGGCTGCAAAGCGCATGCGGGTGCCGGTCAGTTCCAGTTCGTCGCCGTCGGCTAGCCGGCGCGGCGTGCGGCCGACCGGGACGCCGTTAACCTGCGCGGCGGCCACTCCCTGCACTTGGGCGACGAAATAGCCGTCAGCCTGACGGCTGATGACGACCACCAGCACCCCGGGGCTACCGAGTGTCGTCAGCGGCTTCGACAGAATCAGCACCCTGCCGGTACTGACGCCATTGAGCACCTCGATGCTGGCCAGCGCCGGCGCGACCGGCGCGCCGTTCGCCATATAGTCTATGCGGACATCGCCGATGGTGACGCGGTCGCCGTCCGACAACACCTTGCGGCCGATGCGCAGCCCATTGACGAAGGTGCCATTGCTGCTGTCGAGGTCCTCGATTGTTGCCATGCCGTCGATGCTGGTGACGGCGGCATGGCGGCTGCTGACGGCCTGGTGACCGATCACCACGTCGTTCTGCGGATGCCGGCCGATGGTGGTCTGGCCGGCGCCGAGTTCGACCTCCTGCACTGCCTTCGCATCGCGCGATATGATTATTTTCGCCACTGCTGGCCTCCAGGGTCGGCTGTAAACGCCAACGGGGAGCTTGCGCTCCCCGTTGATTGTACCTCTGCCGCCCAGTGATGTTTAGCTGGGCATTAATTACTTTACAGCATGGCTTTCAGCAGGCGCGCCATTTCCGACGGGTTCTTGGTGGCCTTGATGCCGCACGCTTCCATGATGTCGAGCTTGGCTTGCGCGGTATCGGCGCCGCCCGAGATCAGCGCGCCGGCATGGCCCATGCGCTTGCCCGGTGGCGCGGTGACGCCGGCGATGAAGCAGACCACTGGCTTCTTCATGTTGTCCTTGATCCAGTAGGCAGCGTTCGCCTCATCCGGTCCGCCGATCTCGCCGATCATGATGACCGCATCGGTCTCAGGATCGTCATTGAACATCTGCATGATGTCGATGTGCTTCAGGCCGTTGATCGGGTCGCCGCCAATGCCCACGGCCGACGATTGGCCCAAGCCCAGCGCGGTCAATTGGCCGACTGCTTCGTACGTCAACGTGCCCGAGCGCGAGACGACGCCGATGCGGCCCTTCTTGTGGATGTGGCCCGGCATGATGCCGATCTTGATTTCGTCAGGCGTGATCAGGCCAGGGCAGTTTGGACCGAGCAGCAAGGTCTTCGAGCCGGCTTTCGCCATGCGGTCTTTCAGCGCCATCATGTCGCGCACTGGAATGCCTTCGGTGATGCAGATGGCCAGGTCGAGTTCGGCTTCGACGGCTTCCCAGATCGCCGCGGCAGCGCCTGCTGGCGGCACGTAGATGACCGACACGTTGGCGCCGGTTTCTTTTTTCGCTTCGGCGACGCTGGCGAAAATCGGGATGCCTTCGAAGTCGTCGCCGGCCTTCTTCGGGTTCACGCCGGCGACAAACGCCTCTTTGCCGTTCGCGTAGTCGCGGCACATGCGGGTGTGGAACTGACCGGTCTTGCCGGTAATTCCCTGGGTAACTACTTTGGTATCTTTATTGATCAGGATCGACATGTTGTTTCCTTCGGATTAGGCTTTACCAGCAGCGGCGGCGACGACGGCCTTGGCTGCGTCTTCCATCGTATCGGCGGCGATGATCGGCAGGCCGGAGTCGGCCAGCATCTTCTTGCCGATCTCTTCGTTGGTGCCCTTCATGCGCACGACCAGCGGCACTTGCAGCGACACCGCTTTCGATGCGGTGATGACGCCTTCGGCAATGACGTCGCAGCGCATGATGCCGCCGAAGATGTTGACCAGGATTGCCTTCAGGCCCGGGTTCTTCAGCATGATCTTGAACGCTTCGGTGACTTTTTCCGCCGTGGCGCCGCCGCCGACGTCGAGGAAATTGGCCGGCTCGCCGCCGAACAGCTTGATCGTGTCCATGGTCGCCATCGCCAGGCCGGCGCCGTTGACCAGGCAGCCGATGTTGCCGTCGAGCGAAATGTAGGCGAGGTCGAACTTCGATGCTTCGACTTCGGCCGGATCTTCTTCGTCGAGGTCGCGGAAGGCGACGATCTCAGGGTGGCGGTACAGCGCGTTCGAATCGAAATTGAATTTCGCGTCGAGGGCGATGACGCGGCCGGCGCCGTCGACGATCAGCGGATTGATTTCGGCCAGCGATGCGTCGGTATCCCAGTACGCCTTGTACAGGCCCATCAGCTGGGTGCGCGCGTCGGCGATCGAAGCGGCAGGCACGCCGATCTTGGTCGAGATGTCATCGGCTTCGGCGGCGGTCAGGCCGACCGACGGGTCGATGGCGATGGTGTGGATTTTTTCCGGGTTCGAGTGTGCAACTTCCTCGATGTCCATGCCGCCTTCCGACGAGGCCATCAGCACGACGCGCTGGCTGACGCGGTCGGTGACCATCGACACGTACAGTTCCTGCTTGATGTCGGCGCCTTCTTCGATCAGCAGACGGCGTACCTTCTGGCCGGCTTCACCGGTCTGGTGGGTAACGAGCTGCATGCCCATGATCTGGTCGGCATATTCCTTGACCTGCTCGAGCGACTTGGCGACCTTGACGCCGCCGCCTTTACCGCGGCCGCCGGCGTGGATTTGCGCCTTGACGACCCATACCTTGCCGCCCAGCGTCTCGGCTGCCTTGACAGCCTCGTCCACGGACATGCACGGGATACCGCGCGGTACCGTCACTCCGAACTGCCGGAGGATTTCTTTGCCTTGATACTCATGGATTTTCATGCTGGCTTTCCCTTCTTCTGATACTGAATGTAGAAATACGGTTTAAATACGGATGATTGGAATTGCGGCACTGCGACTGCTAACCGGTCACGCTCCTGGCGTACCAGCGCGGGTAATACTTCGCCACCGCCGGGCCGTCGACGCGCAAGGCGTGGCAACGGTCGAGCTGGAACGGCTGCTCGGTGGAGGCGTCGTCGCCATCGCCGTCGCGCGTCTTGATCACGTCATTGGCGAACGCCTGGATCGCCGCGGTCGGCAGCACCAGCGACAATTCGGTCAGGTGCGTGCAGCCGAGGACACCGGCGAGCCGATCCTTCAGGCGCAGCCGGAAATGGTTCGTCAGCGACAGGCCGATCAGGCTCTTGTAGGCTGGCGCGATGGTGTCGCAGAAACCGGGATACGGCACGGAATCGGACGCCGCTTCGGCGTCGACGATGATCAGGTCGGTGTTGATGGTGATGCGCAGCCACAGGTCGTGCACCGGAATGCCGCCAGCGCGCAGGCCGGAAGCGAGGCGGATGTCGCGCGTCTTGACGTCGCTGATGCGCGCGTCGAGGTCCCACAGGCCATCGTCGCGCGCAAAGGCGTCGACCTGGATGGCACGGGTGTGCCGCAATTCGCGGGGGACAGGAGAAGACAGGGGCATAGACACCAATGCCGAAAATGCGGCGGTAAAAAAGTATGCAGCCGTGTGCTGATGCACGCCACCGCAGCTTCTACGGCGACAACCGCTCATGCGGCGCTGCTTAAACCACAAAAGTTTAGCACATGCGTGGGGTCAGTTGCACTGCAACATAAATTTAGCGCCCAATTTTGCGGCGATCATTGCAACCGCAACAAGCTTTCCGGCCACAGTGCCAAGCGCACGCCACCGCAGGCACCGCAGGGGTATGACGGGGACGCCGAGTCCCGCCTTTGCTGCTAAAGGGTCAGACCCCGGAGTAGCCGTCACTAGCTAGTCAGGCGTGAACGATGGGTTGAATAATGCTGACCAACTTGACGATTCCGCCAGACAGGTGGGCAACAATATGTAGCTCGCCGTCCAGGAAATGAAGGCGCAACACAAGGTATGAACCATCAAACGATGCTTCGAAGAACTCGGGAGTGGTTATCGCGGCGAAATCGTCCCAATGCATTGCTGCGTAGTGCGGCAGCACATCGGAAAATTCTTGGAATAACTGAGGAAAAAGTGATGCCAAATGGGCGAGCTGCAGCAAGAACTGCGCATCACTCAGGTCAAATTCGACCGTTGTGGGAAGTTCTATCAAGAACGATCCCGAATTTTTTTGAAAACTTGCTCGATCTCGAGCTTAGAGAACGCACGAGCAGGCACATGCTTTAGCCGCTTCGCCGATTGCTCCAAGGCAGATAAAGTCTCCTTGCTGAACCCAGCAGACGAGATCGGCGCGGGCACCTGGCCTTGAGCACGTACAACTGGCTTGATTCGCTTGAGGGCCATCGCAATCTCCAAGATATAACAGGTTTGCTCCGTAATCTTACTCGCAAAGCGGTAAAAACAAACAGATCGCGACAACCCAGGTGCATGGCGAAGGCTCAATCGGCATGATGACGCGAACGGAGCGCAAAAAGCGCGGCGCCTCCCACCGGTGAGGGGTATGCGTCCGCAGCACGGGGCTGCTACGCACACGACGGAAGGCGCCTTGCTTAATCGTTCAAGCGTTCAATCGTCATCCGGACACGTGCCGCGCATCGCCGCACGCACCGCGCGCTGCGAAAAGCCGCGCTGCATCAGAAACCGCATCTGCTTGCCGCGACCATCGGCGTCGGTAGCGACCTCGCCAAACTTGCGGCTCCACACGTCGCAGGCGCGCGCCACTTCGCTGTCGGCCAGCGACGTCTTGAGTTCCTGCAGCGCTTCGCCATTGATGCCGTGGCTTTGCAGCTCGGCCACGATGCGGCTGTTGCCGTAGCGCCCCTCGCGGCGGTGAATCAGCGACTCGGAGAAGCGCTCCTGCGACAGCCAGTTGTTCTTCTCCAGGAAGTCGAGCAGCGCGTCGACGTCGTCGCCCTCCTCCGCATACTTCGACAGCTTGCGCCCCAACTCGAGCCGGCTGTGCTCGCGCATCGACAGGAAGCGCAACGCACGGCCCTTCAGGCTCAGTTTCGGCCTGGGCACGGCCGGCCTTTACTCGGCCACGGCCTTCAGCTTGGCGACCGGCTTGACCGGCTCCTCGCCGACGACCGGCGGCAGCTCGCGCACGCCGAGAGCCGCGCGGACCTTGTTTTCGATCTCGCGCGCCAGCGCCGGACGCTCGACCAGGAAGGTACGGGCATTGTCCTTGCCCTGGCCGATACGTTCGCCGTTGTAGCTGTACCACGAACCGGATTTTTCGACGATCTTGTTGTCGGAACCGAGGTCGAGGATTTCGCCTTCGCGCGAGGTGCCGGAACCGTACAGGATGTCGAAGTGGGCTTCCTTGAACGGCGGCGCGATCTTGTTCTTGACGACCTTGACCTTCGTTTCGTTGCCGATCACTTCGTCGCCCGACTTGATCGAGCCGGTGCGGCGAATGTCCAGGCGGACCGACGCGTAAAATTTCAGCGCATTGCCGCCGGTGGTCGTTTCAGGGCTGCCGAACATGACGCCGATCTTCATGCGGATCTGGTTGATGAAGATGACGAGCGTGTTGGTGCGGTTGATCGAACCGGTCAGCTTGCGCAGCGCTTGCGACATCAGGCGCGCCTGCAGGCCCGGCAGCGAGTCGCCCATGTCGCCTTCGATCTCGGCGCGCGGCGTGAGCGCGGCCACCGAGTCGATGACGATCAGGTCGACGCTGCCCGAACGCACCAGCGCGTCGCAGATTTCCAGCGCCTGCTCACCCGTGTCCGGCTGCGAAATGAGCAGCTCGGACAGGTTGATGCCCAGCTTTTGCGCGTAGCCGACGTCGAGCGCGTGCTCGGCATCGATGAAGGCGCAGGTGCCGCCCAGCTTTTGCATTTGCGCGATGGTCTGCAACGTCAATGTCGTTTTACCCGACGATTCAGGACCGTAGATTTCGACTACGCGGCCGCGCGGCAGGCCGCCGACGCCGAGCGCGATGTCCAGGCCGAGCGAACCGGTCGAGACGACCTGCACTTCTTCGACCGGGGCGTTGCCGTCCATGCGCATGACCGAGCCCTTGCCGAACTGCTTTTCGATTTGCGCCAGCGCGGCGGCGAGCGCCTTGCCTTTTTCAGCTGCGTTTAAATTCGTTTTCTTGTCGTCCATAATTTTCTTTCAATCTGGGAAAAGGCCGGGTTCGGAGGGTCCAGCATGCAGCTCAGCCGATACTGTACAAGCATACAGTAGTCTTTGCAAGCGCTACGTGCGCCCCGTGCGAATAAGATTAAAAAGGGTCAATCGGCGCCAAACACTCGCCATGCGCCATTAAATGACACACAATGGCCGATTCGATATCACGGGTTTGTGCCATGCGTATTTTACTTGCCGAAGACGATAGCGTGCTGGCGGACGGCTTGACGCGCTCGCTGCGGCAGTCCGGCTACGCCATCGACTGCGTCAAGAACGGCCAGGAGGCCGACACCGCGCTGTCGACCCAGGAATTCGACCTGCTGATCCTCGACCTCGGCCTGCCGAAGATGTCGGGCCTGGAAGTGCTGCGCCGGCTGCGCGCGCGCTCGTCGCTGCTGCCGGTGCTGATCCTGACCGCCGCCGACTCGATCGAGCAGCGCGTCAATGGCCTCGACCTGGGCGCCGACGACTATATGGCCAAGCCGTTCGCGCTGTCCGAACTGGAGGCGCGGGTGCGCGCGCTGACCCGCCGCGGCGCCGGCGGCGGCCCCACCGTGATCCGCCACGGCCCGCTGGCGTACGACCAGGTCGGGCGCAGCGCCTACATCAACGACCAGATGCTCGAGCTGTCGGCGCGCGAACTGGGCCTGCTCGAGATCCTGCTGGCGCGCACCGGCCGGCTGGTGTCGAAGGAGCAGCTGGTCGACCACCTGTGCGAATGGGGCGAGGAGGTGTCGAACAACGCCATCGAGGTCTACGTGCACCGGCTGCGCAAGAAGCTCGAGGTGGGCGGCATCCGCATCGCCACCGTGCGCGGGCTGGGCTACTGCCTCGAGCGCGCCACCGGCGCCGCCGCCGCCACCGCGCCAGGCGCCGTCGAACCGGGCGCCGGACCGAAGTGAAACTACGCGGCACCGTCCAAGGCGCGCATGGCCAGCACGGCCCGGAGCTGCCGGCGCTGTACGAGCCGGCCAACCCGGAGCCGGACGAAAACATCCAGCACTCGCTGTTCGGCGAGATCCTCGACTGGATGCTGGCGCCGCTGCTGCTGCTGTGGCCGATGAGTATCGCCATCACCTACCTGGTGGCCAAGTCGATCGCCAACCAGCCGTTCGACCACGCGCTTGAAGACAGCGTCACCGTGCTGGCGCAACAGATCCGCGAAGTCGACGGCAAGACCGTGTCGCTGCTGCCGGGCAGTGCGCGCGACATCGTGCGCGCCGACGACATCGACAACGTGTATTTCCAGATCAGCGGGCCGGGCGCCGAATTCGTCGACGGCGACCGCGACCTGCCGCCGCCCGGCGACGACTCCAGCGCGCCCAACAGCGCCAGCGTGCGCTTTCGCAACGACATCATGCGCGGCGCCCAGGTGCGCGTGGCCTATTCGTACGTCAACCTGCGGCCGATGGCCTCGCGCGGCGAGGAACCGCGCGCCGCGCTGGTGCAGGTGGCCGAGACGCTCGACAAACGCGCCCAGCTGGCCAACGAAATCATCAAGGGCGTGATCCTGCCGCAGTTCATCATCCTGCCGATCGTGCTGGCGCTGGTGTGGTTCGCGCTGGCGCGCGGGCTCTCCCCGCTGGCCCAGCTGCAGGAGCGCATCCGCGCGCGCCGCCCGGACGACCTGTCGCCGATCGATTCGCGCCAGGTGCCGGAAGAAATTTCGCCGCTGGTCGGCTCGCTCAACGACATGCTGGCGCGACTGTCGCAGACGATCGACATGCAAAAGCGCTTCATCGCCGACGCCGCGCACCAGATGAAAACGCCGCTGGCAGGTATGCGCATGCAGTCCGAACTGGCGCTGCGCCAGCTCGACCCGGACGAGATCCACCGCTCGCTCGAGCAGCTCGCCAAGAGCTCCGAATCGGCGACCCGGCTGGTCAACCAGCTGCTGGCGCTGGCGCGCGCCGAGAACCAGCCGCAGGCCGGCGTTGCCTTCGAGGCGGTCGACCTGGCGGTGCTGGCGCGCGCCGCGGTGCAGGACTGGGTGCAGGCCTCGTTCGTCAGCCACATCGACCTCGGCTTCGAGCAGCCCGAGCACGCCGTCGACATCGTCGGCAACCCCGTCATGCTGCGCGAGCTGCTGTCGAACCTGATCGACAATGCCCTCAGCTACACGCCGGCCGGCGGCAGCGTCACCGTGCGGGTGCGGCGCCAGGCCGACCAGGCCATCGTCGAAGTCGAAGACACCGGCCCCGGCATCGCCCCGGCCGAACGAAGCCGCGTGTTCGAGCGCTTCTACCGCATCCTCGGCAACGGCGCGCCCGGCAGTGGCCTGGGGCTGGCGATCGTGCGCGAGATCGCCCACCAGCACGGCGCCGAAGTCGACGTCTTCAACAATCCGCGCGCCACCGTCAAGAAGTCGCCCGGCTGCCTGTTCCGACTCACATTCCCGCCTCCCGCCGCCGCCCATGACGATATCGACTGATTTGCCCGCGCCGCCCCTTGGCGACCCCGATGCCGGCGCCGCCGCCCAGCGCCAGCTGTCGCTGCTGGCCGCGCGCAGCCTGCACTGGCAGCGCACCCGCCGCCTCACCGCCGTGCTGCTGGCGCTGTGGCTCGTCACCACGTTCTGCACCGTGTTCTTCGCGCGCGAACTGGCCACCGTGTCGGTGTTCGGCTGGCCGCTGTCGTTCTACCTGGCCGCCCAAGGCGCCTCGCTGATCTACCTGGCCATCCTCGGCGCCTACGCGTTTGGCATGGGACGCTTCGACCAGCGCTTCAAGCGCCGCCTGGGCGAACCGGGCGACGCCGCGGGAGAGGCGCCTTGAACGGCGCGCGGCGCTTTCGCCGCCTGTCGCGCTACTACCTGTATTTCACTGCCTGCTTCGCCGTCTTCCTGATCGCGCTGACGATGCTGGAAAAGGAAGGCATGCCGCGCATCTGGATCGGCTACCTGTTCATGCTCGCCACGATCGTGCTGTACGCCGGCATCGGCGTATTTAGCCGCACCTCGAACGTCACCGAATACTACGTCGCCGGCCGGCGCGTGCCGGCGCTGTTCAACGGCATGGCCACCGCCGCCGACTGGATCTCGGCGGCCAGCTTCATCAGCCTGGCGGGCGGCCTGTACCTGCACGGCTTCGACGGCCTGGCCTACATCATGGGCTGGACCGGCGGCTACTGCCTGGTGGCGCTGCTGATCGCGCCGTACCTGCGCAAGTTCGCCCAGTACACCATCCCCGACTTCCTGGCGGCGCGCTACGGCGGCGGCGGCGGCGGCAATGCCGTGCGCCTGATGGCCGTCGGCGCCACCATCATCGTCTCGTTCACCTACGTGGTGGCGCAGATCTACGCGGTCGGGCTGATCGCCTCGCGCTTTACCGGCGTCGACTTCTCGGTCGGCATTTTCCTCGGGCTGGCGTCGATCCTGGTGTGCTCCTTCCTCGGCGGCATGCGCGCCATCACCTGGACCCAGGTGGCGCAGTACATCATCATCCTGGTGGCGTTCCTGATTCCCACCATGTGGCTGTCGGTCAAGCACGCCGACAACCCGCTGCCGCAGGTGGCCTACGGCGCGGTGCTGCCGAAGCTGGCCGCGCGCGAGGCGCAGCTCGCGTTCGACCCGAAGGAGCTCGAGGTGCGCGCCATCTTCCGCGAGCGCGCCGAGTTCTACGCCGCCCGCATCAAGGCGCTGCCGGCGTCGTGGGAACAAGGCAAGCTCGATGCCCAGCGCCGGCTCGACGCGGTGCGGCTGCGCAAAGGCTCGCTGATCGACATCCGCGCCACCGAACGCGAACTGATGGCGTATCCGAAAACGGCCGACGAGGCGGTGCGCCTGTGGGCCGAGATGCAGGCGGCCAACCAGGCGCGCGCGCAGGCGCCCGAGCCGCACATGACGCCGTTCCCAGGCGAGGATGCCGAACAGTCCGACAGCCGGCGCAACAACTTCCTGGCGCTGGTGTTCTGCCTGATGCTCGGCACCGCCGCGCTGCCGCACATCCTGATGCGCTCCTACACCACGCCGTCGGTGCGCGAGACGCGCGTGTCGGTGTTCTGGACGCTGTTTTTCATCCTGCTGGTGTACCTGACCATTCCGGCGCTGGCGGTGCTGGTCAAGTACGACATCTACAGCCACCTGGTGGGCAGCAATTTTTCCGACCTGCCGACCTGGATTTCATACTGGGCCAACGTCGACAAGCTCAATCCCCTGATCGCCATTGCCGACATCAACCGCGACGGCATCGTGCAGCTGGCCGAAATCGCCATCGACGGCGACGTGCTGGTGCTGGCCACGCCGGAAATCGGCGGCCTGCCGTATGTCATTTCCGGCCTGGTGGCCGCCGGCGGCCTGGCCGCCGCGCTGTCGACTGCCGACGGCCTGCTGCTGGCCATTTCCAACGCGCTGTCGCACGACGTCTACTACAAGGTGGTCGACCCGGCCGCCTCGACCCAGAAGCGGGTGACCATTTCCAAGCTGCTGCTGCTGGCGGTGGCCTTCATCGCCGCCTACGCCGCCTCGCAAAAGCCGGCCGACATCCTGTCGCTGGTCGGCGCGGCGTTCTCGCTGGCCGGCTCGGCGCTGTTCCCGGCGCTGGCGCTGGGCGTGTTCTGGAAGCGCGCCAACCGCGCCGGCGCGCTGGCCGGCATGGCGTCGGGCTTTGCCGTCTGCGTCTACTACATGCTGCACACCAACCCGATCCTCGGCGGCGCCGCGGCCGGCCAGTGGTTCCACATCGCGCCGATCTCGGCCGGCGTGTTTGGCGTGCCGGCCGGCATGGCGGTGCTGGTCGTCGTCAGCCTGCTCACGCGCGCGCCGGACCCGCTCAACACCAGTTTCATCGACCACATCCGGGCGCCGGAATAGCGTGTCGCCAGAAATGCTACACCACCTCGGACGACTTTTCCTGATCGTAATGTGCGCCTCCGGTTCCGCCCAAGCCGCGCCCGCCGCGCCGGTGCCGATTGAACACTTTTTCAAGAATGCCGCTTTTGCCGGCGCGCTGCTGTCGCCGAATGCCAAGAACCTCGCCGCCCGCCTTGGCCGGACCGGCAGGCGCGGCGCGCTGGTGGTCATCGACCTGACCAACAACGCGGCCAAACTGGTGGCCAGCTTTGCGCCGGCCGATGTCGGCAGTTTTCACTGGGTCAATGACGACCGCCTGGTGTTCGACGCCACCGACTAGACCATCGGCCAGGGTGACGTTCGTTACTATCCCGGCCTGTAAGCCGTCGATCGCGACGGCAGCAATTTCCGGCAGCTTGGGATGCGCGAAGAGACCGGCGCAGTGTCGGAGCGCAGGCGGCCAGCCCCCTGGTAGAGTTGGCAGACCACGATTTCACCGGCCGCCTGGTGATCGCCGATGGCAAGCTGCTCGGCGTGCGGGTGCTGACCGACGCGCGCTCCACCGTGTGGTTCGACGCCGGCATGCAAGCGGTGCAGCAACATACCGATTCCCTGCTGCCGGGCACGGTCAACATCGTGTCGGTGGCCCCGCGCGCGGAATCGAAATGGGTGCTGGTGCGCTTGTATTCGGACATCGAGCCAAGCGCGTGAAACGTGTTCGATACCGAAACGGGCAAACTGAACAAGGTGGGCGACACGCGGCCGGCGATCAAGTCGGCCGAGATGGGGCAGCTGAAGCGGTGCGCTACAAGGCGCGCGACGGCCTCGACATCCCGGGCGTGCTGACCCTGCCGCACGGCAGCAACGGCAAGAACCTGCCGATGGTGGTACTGGTACACGGCAATCATTATCGCGCCGGCTGGAAGCAATGGGGTCTGGCGATGCAAAACGATTTCTGGACCCGCGTCGAAAAATTCCTCGACAAGAATATCGGCAGCGGGCGCCAGGTTTTGGAGTAACCTAGGAGCCTGTCCACCACGCAAGGAGCTGCGCATGCCGTCGGGAAAAATTCTGGTCGCCCAGGGAGGCGGGCCGACTGCCGTCATCAACCAGTCGCTGGTCGGCGTCGCCCTCGAAGCGCGCCGCTTCCCGCACGTCACGCGCGTCTACGGCGCGCTGCACGGCGTGCGCGGTATCGTCGACGAGCAGTTCGTCGACCTCACGCAAGAGACCGTCGCCAACCTCGAACTGGTCGGCGCCACGCCGTCGTCGGCGCTCGGCTCGACCCGCGACAAGCCCGACATCGCCTACTGCCAGAAAATTTTCGAGGTGCTGCGCGCCCACGAGATCGAACACTTCTTCTACATCGGCGGCAACGACTCGTCCGACACGGTGCGCATCGTCAGCCTCGAAGCGCACAAGGCCGGCTATCCGCTGCGCTGCATCCACATCCCGAAAACCATCGACAACGACCTGGTCGGCAATGACCATACCCCCGGCTTCCCGTCGGCGGCGCGCTTCGTCGCCCAGGCCTTCGCCGGCGCCAATCTCGACAACGCCGCGCTGCCCGGCGTCTACGTCGGCGTCGTCATGGGCCGCCACGCCGGCTTTCTCACCGCTGCCGCCGCGCTGGCCAAGAAATTCCCCGACGACGGCCCGCACCTGATCTACCTGCCTGAGCGCACCTTCGTACTGGAGAACTTCCTCGCCGACGTCAAGGCGACCTACGCCCGTTACGGCCGCTGCGTCATCGCCGTGTCCGAAGGCATCCACGACGCCTCCGGCGAAGCGATCGCCAGCCTGCTGTCGAAGGAAGTCGAGCGCGACGCCCACGGCAACGTCCAGCTGTCGGGCACCGGCGCGCTGGCCGACCTGCTGTGCGACGAGATCAAGGCCAAGCTCGGCATCAAGCGGGTGCGCGGCGACACCTTCGGCTACCTGCAGCGCTCCTTCATCGGCTGCGTCTCCGACGTCGACCAGCGCGAGGCGCGCGAAGTGGGCGAAAAAGCGGTGCAGTATGCCATGTGGGGCGAGCAGGACGGCTCGGTGGCAATCCGCCGTTGCAGCGACTACTCGGTCGAGTACGCTCTGGTGCCGCTCGCGTCGGTGGCCGGCAAGACGCGCGTGATGGAAGATGAATTCATCAGCGAAAGCGGCACCGACGTCACCGACGCATTCCGCCAGTACCTGCGCCCGCTGCTCGGCGCCGGCATGCCCGACGCACACCGGCTGCGCGCCGCGCCGGTGGCCAAGATCCTCAACAAGTAAGCGGTCGCGCCCCGCCTTTCAAACGGAAACGGCGACTCGCACGTCGCCGGTTCGTCGCATCATGCGTGTCAATCGTCGCGGTGCTGCGCCACTACTTCCGGCGTGCCGCGCGAGACCTGTCCCGGCGCCACCGGGTACGTCAGCACGATCTGGTCGCCGAACGCGATCGGCTTGAATTGCAGCGTCACCCGCCGGTCGACCGAGACGAACTTGTGTTCGGCGACGGCCACCAACTGAATTGGCGCGCGCAGACCGATCCGCGCATACAAGCTGCGGCGCTCGACCGATATCTTCACGGTCTCACCATTGTCGAGCTCATACACGCCGGTGACTTCAGCCACTTCCATCGGCCGCGGCTGGTAGGTTTGCCCGGACTCGCGTCGCAACTGCCGATCGCCCGGATAAGGCGCTGCAGTAGACGTCGTATAAACGAGTGCAAATGCCAGGGGAAGCAAGATAAGTGTGCGCATGATTGTTCCAATCCATCCTGTTGGAAAAAAAATCGCACCATCAGGCGAATCAGTCCTGCGTCAACACAATTCGCAAGGATGCCAGGCTCATGGAGGGCGCAGCAGCCCTCCGCGCAATCTAAGTCTAGTGGGCGCTCGCGCCGTTTCAAGCGAGGCCGGGCGCAAAAGCCTAGGAGTCGGAGCGGGGTCGGACCGTTGGCCCGGGAAGAGCTGGTACGGGGAATGTAACTCTCGTCCCATGGCCGCCCCAAAATACACAAACGGCGACTCTCGGGTCGCCGTCTTTTGTCGCTCGCTTCTCAAAATGACTATGTCATTTTGACCCCGCGGGAGCCGTTATGGTTCAGGTGAAACCGCCATATCAGCCGACTCCTAACCCGCCAGCATCGCCCGGCCAAACCTGTCACGCCGAACTTTCCGCGTCGTCACCGTCGTAGCCATCTGCGCCGGCCACCCACTCCATGATGTCGCCGGGCTGGCAGTCGAGCCGTTCGCAGATCTTGCCCAGCGTGGCAAAGCGGATCCCCTTGACCTTGCCGGATTTAAGCAGCGAGAGGTTCTGCTCGGTGATGCCGAGCGTGCGATTCATCGGGGTCAGGTCTGACCCCGGCGTTTCGGCGCGAGCTTAGACGACGATGGTCTGGTGCTCTTCGCCGGCGCGGGCGCGGATCGCGCCGACGCGGAACACGGTCTCGCCGGCCGCCTGCAGCTGCGCCATCGCGGCGTCGGCCTGCTCGGCGGCGACGATGACGACCATGCCGATGCCGCAGTTGAACACGCGGTGCATCTCGTCGTCGGCGACGCCGCCGTGCTGCTGCAGCCACTGGAACAGCGGCGGCATCGTCCACGCCGTCGAGTCGAGCTCGGCCGTCAGGTGCGGCTGCAGCACGCGCGGGATGTTTTCCACCAGGCCGCCGCCGGTAATGTGGACCATGCCTTTGACGTCCGTCGTTTCCATCAGCGCCAGCAGCGGCTTGACGTAGATGCGGGTCGGCTCCATCAGCACGTCGGCCAGCTTGCGGCCGTGGAAGTCGCCGTCCAGGTCCGGCTTGGCCACTTCGATGATCTTGCGCACCAGCGAGTAGCCGTTCGAATGCACGCCCGACGAGGCCAGGCCGAGGATGACGTCACCGGCGGCGATCGTGGTGCCGTCGATGATCTTCGATTTTTCCACCGCGCCGACGGCAAAGCCGGCCAGGTCGTATTCGCCGGCCGGGTACATGCTCGGCATTTCCGCCGTCTCGCCGCCGATCAGTGCGCAGCCGGCCTGCTCGCAGCCGCGGGCGATGCCGCCGACGACCGCGGTGGCGGTCGGCACGTCGAGCTTGCCGCAGGCGAAGTAGTCGAGGAAGAACAGCGGCTCGGCGCCTTGCACCAGGATGTCGTTGACGCTCATGGCGACCAGATCGATGCCGACAGTGTCATGCCGATTCAGCTCGAAGGCGAGCTTGAGCTTGGTGCCGACGCCGTCGGTGCCGGACACCAGCACCGGCTCCTTGTACTTCTTGCTGATCTCGAACAGCGCGCCGAAACCGCCGATTCCCTTGAGCACGCCTTCGCGCATGGTGCGCTTGGCAAGCGGCTTGATCGCCTCGACCAGGGCGTCGCCGGCATCGATATCGACACCGGCATCGCGGTAGGAAAGTGAAACATTTGAAGGTTGGCTCATGGTGTATTTGGCAGCGGAGGCGGTAAAATAGAAAGGCGACGGAACAGTTGCAAGTCGATAACGCCAGCAAGTGCTCAATCCGCCATTTTATCAAACCGGCCCGCTTTCAGCCCGATTTCGGCCCATTCACCATTTCAGCGGCCATCCCGATGCCATTTTCGTTCACCCCGGATCAGAAGCAGTCCGCCTTTTGGCTCGGACTCGGGGTCGCGTTCGTGCTGCTGCTGTACGCGCTCGGACCGGTGCTCACGCCCTTCATCGCCGCCGCCATGTTGGCGTACGCGCTCAATGGCGGCGTCGACTACCTCGACCGACGCCGCGTCGGCCGCTGGCCGCTGCCGCGCGCGCTGGCGGTGGTGCTGGTGATGCTGCTGTTCCTGTCGGCCGTCACTGCGCTGGTGTTGATCGTGATCCCGGTGCTGCAGGTCGAAATTCCGCTGCTGATGGCGCAGATTCCCGCTTTTTTGGTGCGCATCGACGCCGTGCTGGCGCCGCGGCTGCAGGAGATGGGCATCAAGTTCCGCCTCGACGGCAGCGGCATCCGCGCCATCCTCAGCCAGCAGTTCGAGAGCGGCGGCGACGAGATCTGGACCACCGTGCTGTCGTCGGCGCGCATCGGCGGCACCCGCGTGCTCGGCTGGCTGGTGACGCTGGTGCTGATCCCGGTGGCGCTGTTCTACCTGCTGCTCGACTGGCACAAGATCCTCGATCGGATCACCGGCGCGGTGCCGCGCCGCTGGCTGGTGCAGACGGTCGGCATGGCGCACGAAGTGAACGTGCTGCTGGCGCAGTACCTGCGCGGCCAGCTCTTGGTGATGCTGGTGCTGGCGGCGTACTACTCGATGGCGCTGACGATCGCCGGCTTCGAAGTGGCGCTGCCGGTCGGCATCCTCACGGGCCTCTTGGTATTCATCCCCTACCTGGGATTCGGCCTCGGCCTGATCCTGGCGCTGATCGCCGCGGTGCTGCAGTTTGCCGACTGGAGCGGCGTCGTCGCCGTCGCCATCATCTACGGCGCCGGCCAGGTCGTGGAAGGCTTTTTCCTGACGCCGCGGCTGGTCGGCGAACGGATTGGCCTCAATCCGCTGGCGGTGATTTTCGCCCTGCTCGCCTTCGGCCAGCTGTTCGGTTTCGTCGGCGTGCTGCTCGCGCTGCCCGCTTCGGCCGTGCTGATGGTGGCATTTCGCCACTTGCGCCACCACTATCTGCGCAGCAGCTTCTATAATGCGTGATGCACACTCCGAGCCTATCAACCATCCTCGCATGAGACGAACGCCATGAAACAGCTGGTGCTCGACCTGGGCGCCGACCAGGCGCAGAGCCTCGACACGTTCGAGGTCGGGCAGAATGCCGAGCTGGCGCACCTGATGCACCAGTTTGCGTCGCGCATGTCGCGCGAGCATTTCGCCTACCTGTGGGGCGAGACGGCCGCCGGCAAGACCCACCTGCTGCACTCGCTGGGCGCTACGCCCGGCTCGCGCTACATCGGCGCCGGCGCGGCCGAATCGGACTTTGTCTACGCGAGCGACGTCAGCCTGTACCTGCTCGACGACTGTAATCTGCTGTCGGCCGACGCCCAGATCGACGCCTTTGCGCTGTTCAACCAGATCCGCGAACACGGCGCCTACATGGTCTCGACCGGGCCGGTGCCGCCGGCGGTGCTGCCGGTGCGCGAAGACCTGCGCACGCGCATGGGCTGGGGCCTGGTGTACCAGATCCACGGCCTGTCCGACGACGACAAGATCGCCGCGCTGACCCATGCTGCCGACGCCCGCGGTTTGACGCTGTCGGCCAGCGTGTTACCCTACCTGCTGTCCCACTTCCGGCGCGACATGCGCTCCCTGTCGACGATGCTAGACGCACTCGATCAGTATTCACTCGAAACCCAGCGCCCGGTCACCTTGCCGCTGCTGCGCGACCTGCTTTCGCAGGCCAATCACGAAGGCGACCCCAAAGCATGAACAAGCTCGCCCTGTTCGACCTCGACCACACCTTGCTGCCGCTCGACTCCGACTACGAGTGGGGCCAGTTCCTGGTGCGCACCGGCGCCGTCGACGCCGACGCCTTCAAGCGCGCCAACGACGACTTCTTCGCCCAGTACCAGGCCGGCACGCTCGACCCGGTCGAATACCTCGAATTCTCGCTCGGCACGCTGGCGCAGTTTACCCGCCCACGTTTAGATGCCATGCACCGCCAGTTCATGCGCGAAGTGATCGAGCCGGCGATTTTGCCGGCCGCGCGCGCGCTGCTGCAAAAGCACCGTGACGGCGGCGACCTGGTGGCGATTGTCACTGCCACCAACCGCTTCGTCACCGCGCCGATCGCCGCCGCGCTCGGGGTCGAGCACCTGATCGCCGCGATCCCCGAAGAAGACGAGCAGGGCAACCTGACCGGCAAGCTGGTGGGCGTGCCCACCTCCGGCGCCGGCAAGGTGACGCATACGCACGCCTGGCTGGAAAAGATCGGCAAGCCGCTCGGCGCGTTCGAGAGCAGCTATTTCTACAGCGATTCGCACAACGATATTCCCCTCCTGTCGGTCGTCACCCACCCTGTTGCGACCAATCCCAACGCCGCGCTGGCAACGCACGCAACGGGCCTTGGCTGGCCCTCACTTTATCTATTCAATGATTAAAAAATTCATCCGCAAGATCCTCGGCGTCAAAGACAAGCCAGCGCGCGACCTGACCGAACCCATCGTCCTCGGTCCGGAAGAACACGGCATCGATCCGAAGCTGGTGTCGTCGAACGCGATCCGGGTGACGTCATCGTTGCAAGAAGCCGGCTTCAAGGCGTTCGTCGTCGGCGGCGCGGTGCGCGACCTGCTGCTGGGGGTCAAACCGAAAGACTTCGACATCGCCACCGACGCCACGCCCGAACAGGTCAAGCGGCTGTTTCGCCGCGCCTTCATCATCGGCAAGCGCTTCCAGATCGTGCATGTCATGTTCGGCCAGGACCTGCTGGAGGTGACCACCTTCCGCGGCGCCGGCGAAGTGAACGCGCCGAAGGATGAACACGGCCGCGTCCTGCGCGACAACAGCTTCGGCCCGCAGCACGAAGACGCGATGCGGCGCGACTTCACCATCAACGCCATGTATTACGACCCGGCGACCCAACAGGTGCTCGACTACCACGGCGGCATCGCCGACATCCGCGACAAGACGCTGCGCATCATCGGGGTGCCGGAAGCGCGCTACCGCGAAGACCCGGTGCGCATGCTGCGCGTGGTGCGCTTCGCCGCGCGCCTGCGCTTTAACATCGAGCACTCGACGCAGGCGCCGATCGCCGTGATGGCGCCGTTGATCAACAACGTCCCGGCCGCGCGCGTGTTCGACGAAATGCTCAAGCTCCTGATGAGCGGCCATGCGCTGGCCTGCCTGCAGCAGCTGCGCAAGGAAGGCCTGCACCATGGCCTGTTGCCGCTGCTCGACGTCGTGCTCGAGCAGCCGATCGGCATGAAGTTCGTCACGCTGGCGCTGGAGTCGACCGACAACCGCGTCAAGGCCGGCAAGGGCGTCTCGCCCGGCTTTCTGTTTGCGTCGCTGTTGTGGCACCAGGTGGTGGAAAAGTGGACCGCCTACCGCGCCGCCGGCGAGTCGCCGATTCCGGCGCTGCACCTGGCCGCCGACGACGTCCTCGATTCGCAGACCGAGCAGCTGGCGCTGCAGCGCAAGATCGCCTCCGACATGCGCGACATCTGGTCGATGCAGCCGCGCTTCGAGCGGCGCAGCGGCAAGTCGCCCTACAAGCTGCTCGAACACGTGCGCTTTCGCGCCGGCTACGACTTCCTGCTGCTGCGCTGCGAGTCGGGCGAAATCGACATGGAGCTCGGCGAATGGTGGACCGCATTCTACGAAGGCGACGCCAGCGAGCGCGAAAGCCTGCTCACGAGCGAGCGCGCCGCCCCTGCCGGCGCCAAGCGCAAGCGCGCGCCGCGGCGCGGTCCGCGCAAGAGCGGCGCCGAAGCGACGGCCGGCGGCAACACCGACGAATGATCGCCTACATCGGCGTCGGCGCCAACCTGGGCGACGCCCGGGCCAATGTCGAGGATGCGCTGGCGCGCCTTGGCGCGCTGCCGGCCACCGCGCTGCTACGCCGTTCTTCCGCCTGGCGCAGCGCGCCGATCGACTCCTCCGGCGACGACTACGTCAATGCCGTCGCCTGCATCGACACCACGCTGGCGGCCGCCGACCTGCTGGCCGCGCTGCAGGCAATCGAACTGGCGCATGGCCGCGAGCGACCCTACCGCAACGCGCCGCGCACGCTCGACCTCGACCTGCTGATGTATGGCGACGAAGTGATCGACACGCCGGCGCTGCAGGTGCCGCATCCGCGCATGCACCAGCGCGCCTTCGTGCTGGCGCCGCTGCTCGAGATCGCGCCCCGCATTGCCGTTCCCGGACACGGCGCGGCGGCCGCGCTGCTCGCTGACGTCGCCGGCCAGGCCATCGGCCGGATCGACTGAGCCGGCAGCTTTCGCGGCTTGGCATTACACTACTAGAAAAATCGCTGGCGCCGTTCGGCCGGCTTACACGCTGGGGTCAGGTCTGACATTCGGACATTTCAAGAAGCTGAAATGTCCGAATGTCAGACCTGACCCCAAACATCGAGGACAAACAATGAGCTCATATTTGCAGGGTAAAGAGATGACCGGCGAAGCGCCAACCCCGGCGCCGGCGCCGGCCAAGGCGGTGGCCAACAAGGCGGTGACGATTCCATCGCTGAACGCGATGCGTGCGTCGCGCACGCCGATCGTCATGCTGACCTGCTACGACGCCAGCTTCGCCGCGCTGATGGACCGCTGCGGCGTGCATGTGCTGCTGATCGGCGACTCGCTCGGCATGGTCTGCAACGGCCACAACTCGACCTTGCCGGTGACGGTGGCCGAGGTGGCGTATCACACCGCGGCAGTGGCGCGCGGCAGCAAGAGCGCGATGATCGTCGCCGACCTGCCGTTCGGCGCCTACGCCACGCGCGAGTCGGCGTTCGACAACGCGGTCAAGCTGATCCAGGCCGGCGCCCACATGGTCAAGCTCGAAGGCGGCGCCTGGCTGGCCGACACCGTCAAGTTCCTCACCGAGCGCGCGGTGCCGGTATGCGCCCACCTTGGCCTGACGCCGCAGTCGGTGCACCAGCTGGGCGGCTACAAGGTGCAAGGCAAGACGATTGAAAGCGCCGACCAGCTCAAGTCGGACGCGCTGCTGCTGCAGCAGGCCGGCGCCTCGCTGCTGGTGCTCGAAGCGATTCCTACGGCGCTGGGCAAGGAAGTGACCGACCTGCTGGCAATGCCGACCATCGGCATCGGCGCCGGACCCGATTGCTCGGGCCAGGTGCTGGTGATGCACGACATGCTGGGCGTTTTCCCAGGGCGCAAAGCGCGCTTCGTGAAGAACTTCATGGACGGCCAGGGCAGCGTCGAAGGCGCCGTCAGCGCCTACATCAATGCCGTGACCGACCGCAGCTTCCCGGGCCCGGAGCACTGCTTCTGAGTCAGTGTGATGGGCGCTGACACCGTTCGCTTGTTTATCGCCTTGTGGCCCGGCCCTGCCGTGCGCGCGGCGCTGGTCCAGTGGCGCGACGGCGTGGCGTGGCCCGCATCGGCGTCGCCGGCGCGCACCGAGCAGCTGCACGTGACGCTGCATTTCCTCGGCAGCGTGCCGCGCGAGCGGATCACGCAGCTGGCGCAGCGACTGCGTGTTCCATTCGATCCGTTCGAGCTTGAGTTCGGCCATCGCGAGCTGTGGCATGGCAGCATCGCCGTGCTCGCGCCCGACCCGGTGCCGGCGCCATTGCTGGCGCTGCACGCGTCGCTGGCCGAAGCGCTCGAGCGCCTGGGGATAACGCCGGAGGCGCGGGCGTATCGGCCGCACGTTACGCTGGCGCGGCGTGCGGCTCACCTGACAGAAACGATTGCCGGGCCGCCGATTGCGTGGCGGGTCGACGGCTACGCGCTCATGCAATCGAAGACCGGTGACGGCTCGGCATACAGCGTCGTGCAGGCTTACGCCAAGCCTGATCACCCGATCTGAATCCAGGTGGTCTTGAGCTCGGTGTACTTGTCGATCGCGTGCAGCGACTTGTCGCGGCCGTTGCCGGACTGCTTGACGCCGCCGAACGGCACCGTGATGTCGTCGTTGTCGTACTGGTTCACGTGCACGGTGCCGGCGCGCAGGGAGCGCGCGGTCTGGATCGCCTTCGTCATGTCGCGTGTCCACACTGCCGCCTGCAGGCCGTACGGCGTCGAATTGGCCTGGCGGATTGCCTCGTTGATGTCGGTGAAGCCGAGCACCGACAGCACCGGCCCGAAGATCTCTTCGCGAGCGATGCTCATGCCGCTGTCGACCTGGTCGAACAGCGTCGGCGTGATGTAGAAGCCGCCCGTGTCGCCGCGCGCCGCCTCGCCGCCCGACAGCAGTTTGGCGCCGGCCGCCTTGCCGGCCTCGATGTAGCCCATCACGGTCTTCATCTGGGTGGCGTCGACGATGGCGCCCATCACAGTGGCCTCGTCGAGCGGATCGCCCGGCTGAAAGCGCGGCATCATCGCCATCGCCTTTTCCAGGAACGCTTCCTTGATCGACTCTTCGACGAACAGGCGCGACGGCGCGTTGCAGCTTTCGCCCTGGTTGAAGTAGATCGAGCCGATCGCCGCCTTCACCGCGGCGTCGAGGTCGGGACAGTCGGCGCAGACGATGTTGGCCGACTTGCCGCCCAGTTCAGTCCAGGCCCGCTTCAGGTTGGACTGGCCGGCCATCTGCATGATCTTCTTGCCGACCGGGGTCGAGCCGGTGAAGGCGATGCAGTCGACATCCATGTGCAGCGCCAGTGCGGCGCCGGCTTCGTGGCCGTAGCCCGGCACCACGTTGAACACGCCGGCCGGGATGCCTGCTTCGAGCGCGATCTCGGCCAGCTTGAGGGCCGACAGCGGCGACTTCTCGGACGGCTTGAGCACCACGCTGTTGCCGGCGGCGAGCGCCGGGGCGATCTTCCAGGCGGTCATGATCAAAGGGTAGTTCCACGGCACGATGGCGCCGACCACGCCGACCGGTTCGCGCGTGATCAGCGCCAGGCTGTTGTCGGCCGTCGGTGCGATTTCATCGTAGATCTTGTCGATCGCCTCGCCATACCAGCGGATGCAGTTGGCGCACGAGGGCACGTCGACGCTCTGGCTGTACTTGATCGGTTTACCCATGTCGAGCGTTTCGAGCAGCGCCAGTTCGGCGGTGTTTTTCAGCACCAGGTCGGCAAACTTGATCAGCGTGCGCTTGCGCTGCGCCGGCGACTTGCCGGCCCAGCGGCGGTCGTCGAACGCGGCCCGCGCGGCCACGACGGCGGCGTCGATGTCGGCGGCGTCGCCGCGCGCCACTTTGGTCAGCAGGCGGCCGTCGATCGGCGAATGCTTGTCGAAGGTCTGCTCGGATACGGCGCCGACGCGCTGGCCGTTGATGAACGCGCGTCCGTCGATGTCGAGCGCCGCGGCGCGTTGGTGCCAATCTGTATTTGCCATGTTTGCTCCAGTAATTTGTTGCGCTATCGGCGTCCGTCAGCAACGCGCTCAGTACGCCATCATATCGAACAATGCGGCGCGTGTTCACGCGACAAAGCGGCCGGACTGGCCCGAATAATGTTGTTATTAAAATATTGTCGTGCTAATGTCTGCGCAGCACTCATGGAGGCGACATGGCAGGCATTCAAGCGGCCCGTACCCTATTGGCCACCTTCGTTGACATTTCCGACATTCACATCGGTGAGATCGACAAGACAACGGGCGATGCCAGCACCTCGGCGGCGGCGGCGCGGGCTTACAGCAATCTGCCGTGGCTCGATGGCCTGCTCGGCCACCACGGCCGCGCGCTGCACGAGCTTGATGACTTCGTCGCCACGTTGCGCGCGCGCGAGCCCGAAGCGCGGCTCCTCGTCACGGGCGACCTGAGCCGGTTTGGCGGGTCCGATGAATTGCTCGGCGCGCGCGCCTTCCTGGAAGGGGAAATCGACCTGTCGCCGGCATTGGGCAACATGGCGGGACTGCGGCTCGCCGGGCACATCCATGCGATTCCCGGCAATCACGATCAGTGGGGCGGCGCTGCCGGACCGCTCAGCGCCTGGCCGTCGCAGTACGGCGGCGTGTTCCCAACGCCGCTGCTGCGGATTGACAAGGTGCCGCTTTCTAACGGCAGGCACATCGCCTTCCTCTGCATCGATTCCGATGCCGACATCAAGGCGCAGTCCGTGCCACGGCTGCTGGCGCACGGCGCCTTCCAGTCACAGCTGCAGTCGCTGCAGGCGACGATCGGCCCCAAGCCGGCCAACGAATTTCGCATCATGCTGATCCATCACTCGTGGTTTCAGCGCCAGCACACGCTACGGATGACCGCAGCGTCGCGCGCGGCGCTCGAGCAGTTCCTGGTCGAAAACGAGGTATCGGCCATGCTGTGCGGCCATTCGCACGCCCCCTTGATGAATGATTTTACAGCCACCGGTCCGCTCGGCACCGCAACCGTGCACGAATTGCGCAGCGGATCGAGCGCCCAGCATGACAGCGTGCCGCTGAAATGGAAAACCATGTTGCAGAAGCGTCCGGCGCGCAGCTGGGATCCGAATTCACTGATCGTCCACCGTGTCTACGACGACCCGCTTGCGGTGCGCTGGCATGCCGAACTGTACGCGCGCGCCCCTGGCGGATTTAAACACGTGAAGCAATGGAACAAACAGTTCGCCTTGCTATAACGCCGGTGCTACGCGTCAGCGAGCTTGCGCACGGCCGCTGCAGCGTAGTCGTGCGCCGGGGGCACAGTCGATCCCTGCTGCAACCACTGCGCTACCAGGTCGGGCGCGCGCTGCACCACCGGCAGCATGAGCTCGATGCCGCCGGCGCTGTCCTCCCAGGTGTAGCCCTCTATCAACCATGGCGACAGCGGCAGCACGTCCTTGATCCACGCAAGCAGCGGCTCGACGGCCTGCGCCGGCAGGTCGGGTGTGCCAGCCACTGCGGCGCAGGCGAGCGCATGCGGCAGAAAGACCAGTTCCAGCGCATCGCCAACGATGCAAAATGATGCACCGGTGCGCTCGGCCATCTGCGGCGCCAGAGTCGTGCCGGCAGCAAGAGCGCGGCTGATGCGGGAAAACAGCAGGCACAGCCCGCGCGTTGCGCCGTAAATCATTCCAGGCGTGAGGCCGAACTCGAATAGCGTGCTTGCGGCGGCGCCGCCATCGCGCAAGGTGGGCTCGTCGATCAGGTGCATCAGTTCGGGTCCCGATGGCTTGAGCCCTTCGAAGCGATGCGTCCATCGATAGCCGCGCTCGGCCAGCGACTCGGCCAGCGCACTGAACGCGTCGCCGATCTGTTGCGCTTCATCGAGCATCAAGTCGGCAATCGCGCATTGCAGCTCGCTCGGCTGGGTTGCCTCGCTGTCGTCGACGCCGATGGCGTCATATACCTCGCCAACCCAACGCGCGTTGGCCTCCAGGAATTGCGCCTGCTGTTGATTGATCGACAGATCCAGGTCGTCGTCGGCCAGCGCGGCGAGCAGCACGGCGGCATGGTCGCGCACCCGCGCCAGCGCGGCGTCGTCGCCAACGGCAAACAAGGCGGATTTCAGAATCTCGGTCGCGGTGTCCATGGTTTTCCTGGCAGGTTTCGGGGGGTGGTTGAACTGGCGTAGTGACTTGATCAATTCGGCGACAAAGCGCCAGCGCGCGGTGTTGACTTCGGCAGTGCCAATGCCGTGCAAGCGGGCGACGTGGCGTGGGCTCAGTGAATCGATCCACAGGCTTTTGGCGACCTGCGCCTCCAGGGTGGGCGCCGCCTCATCGGCCGCAAGCGCGACCATCAGCCGGCCGAGCGCATTGGCGAGCACCTCGCGCAGACCGTAACGCGTGAGCGAATGGCGCCGCGCCAGCGAGCGCTCGTTGGCGTCGTCGCCGGCGAGAAAATCAAACAGCACCGCCCGCTCGAGCGCCGGCAGACTCGCCAGCCGGGCGCGGATCAGCGCTATGCGTTCGCTCGATTCGAGCTGCTGATCCGGCGCGGGGGCGGTGGACGCCAGTTCGCCGGCATCGTCCAGATCGACCGTGCGAAGGCGCCAGCGCTGCAGGGCGAGGATGCGGCGCCGCGCAAAGCGGTAGAAGGCGGCGCTGACATACGTGGCGAACTGGCTGCGATCGCTATCGTAGCGCAGCAGCAGGCCGTCCCATTGGTCGAAATAAAAATCGTGGATCAGGTCGCGGGCATCCTGCGGCGGCACGAAGTAGCCGGCGCGCGCGAGCACGGCGAGCACGCGCCACAGGTGCCGCTCATACGTCGTGATGTCGTGGTCCCGCTGTGTATTGTCCACATTGACCCAAACAGAAACCCCGGCGGGCCATCCCGCCTGCATGCTTGTTATTGCACGTCAGCCGCATTCTGGTTGAAAAACGGCTTGATCCAGCGCAGATGCCGCCAGTTGCCGAAATGCCATTCCTCCACGATTGTACTGCCAGAGTGTGCCAGGGCCAACTTCTGGCGCTATAATCGCCGAAATTTACAGACTGAAATTTTGACCAGAATGGGCCGGCAGCGATGAACACCACACTGATTACTTCTGTCGTGCTGTACCTGCTCGGCACGCTGGCGCTGGGAGTGTGGGCCGGCTCGCGCATCAAGAACACCAGCGACTTCGCGGTGGCCGGGCGCAGCCTGCCGTTGATCATGGTGGTGACCACCACGTTCGCCACCTGGTTCGGCGCCGAGACGGTGATGGGCATTCCCGCCCGCTTCGTCCAGGGCGGCCTGAACGCGGTGGTGGAAGACCCGTTCGGCGCCGGCACCTGCCTGATCCTGGTGGGCGTGTTCTTCGCCGCCAAACTGTACAAACTGAATCTGCTGACCATCGGCGACTACTACCGGGTGCGCTACGGCAAAGGCGTCGAGATATTCTGATCGGCGGCGATCATCCTCAGCTATCTCGGATGGGTCGCCGCGCAGATCACCGCGCTCGGGCTGGTGTTCTCGGTGCTGACGGGCGGCGCCATGTCCGAGACCACCGGCATGATCGTCGGCACGCTGTCGGTGCTGATCTACGTGGTGGCGGGCGGCTTCCTGGCCATCGCGCTCACCGATTTCATCCAGATGATCGTGCTGGTGATCGGCATGTCGATCATCGCCTGGTTCGCCGCCGACCTGGCCGGCGGCGCCGCGCCGGTGATGGCGCTGGCGTCGAACGGCGACCTGTGGCGATTCTGGCCGGCGCCGACGTTTACCGATATCGCCTTCTTCGTTGCCGCCGCGGTCACCATGATGTTCGGCTCGATCCCGCAGCAGGACGTGTACCAGCGCGTGATGTCGGCCAAGAACGCGCCGACCGCGCGCACCGGCGCCATCATCGGCGGCGCCAGCTACATCATGTTCGCGTTCGTGCCGATGTTTATCGTCGCCTGCGCCGTCATCGTGCTTGGCGACAGCGGCATGCAGATGGCCAAGAACGACTACCAGCGCCTGCTGCCGACCTTCGTGCTGACCAAGATGCCGCTGGCGATGCAGATCATCTTCTTCGGCGCGCTGCTGTCGGCCATCAAGAGCACCTCGTCGGCCACCTTGCTGGCGCCGTCTACCAGCTTTGTCGAAAACATCCTCAAGCACCTGCGCCCTGACATGACCGACCGCCAGCAGCTGTTCGCGATGCGCTGCTCGATCGTGGTGTTTGCGGCGCTGGTGCTGACGTACGCGATCGCCATGAAGGGCACCTCGATCTACGAGCTGGTGTCGTCGGCTTACCAGGTCACGCTGGTGGGGGCCTTTGTGCCGCTGGTGATGGGCCTGTACTGGAAGCGCGCCACCACCCAGGGCGCGGTGCTGTCGATCGCCGCGGGCATCGTCACCTGGCTGCTGTTCTTCCCGCAGTTGAGCGGCTTGGGCGCGGTGTTCCCGGGCCAGCTGGCGGGTCTGCTGGTGGGGTTCGCCGGCATGTTCATCGGTTCGCTGATGCCGCAGCTGCTGGCCAACCGGCACGATCGGGTCAGGACGCAGACTGCTTGATCGGTCTTCTTTGACAGCCACCACCTTCAGCCACGTCATTCGAGCGCAGGGAACGACGTCTCACAGCTAACTCAACTAGTCATCCCACGGCGCTTGAGCTCCGCCAGCGTGTCGTCGAGCGCGGCGCGGATGCGCTTGACCATCTCGTCGATGTCGGCGCGCGTCATCACCAGCGGCGGCGCGATGATCATGCGGTCGCCGACGGCGCGCATGATGATCCCGTTGGCGAACATGAAGCCGCGGCAGATCATCCCGACGCCGTCGTCGCCGTCGAACACGATGTTGTCGAACACCGTCGCGCCCTTGATGCGCACCAGGTTCAGGCCGGCGACAAAGCCGCAGCTGTCGGCGTGGCCCACCAGCGCATGCGCGCGCAGTGCGCCGAACTTCTCCTTCAGGTAAGGCCCCGTATCGCGCGCCACCTTGCCGACCAGGTCCTCGTCGATGAGGATGCGGATGTTTTCCAGCGCCGCGGCGCACGCCACCGGGTGGCCCGAATAGGTGAAGCCATGATTGAAGTCGCCGCCCTTTTCGGTCAGCACGGTAGCCACGCGGTCGCCCACCAGCACGCCGCCAAGCGGGATGTAGCCGGAGGTGACGCCCTTGGCAAACGCGATCAGGTCCGGCCGGATGCCCATCAGCTCCGAGCCGAACCAGCTGCCCAGGCGCCCGAAGCCGCAGATGACTTCATCGGCCACCAGCAGGATGCCGTACTTGTCGCAGATGCGGCCGATCTCGGGCCAGTAGGTCTTCGGCGGGATGATCACGCCGCCGGCGCCCTGCACCGGCTCGCCGATGAAGGCGGCGACGTTGTCGGGACCGAGTTCGCGGATGCGCTCCTCGAGCCAGCCGGCGGCGGCGATGCCGAATTCGTCCTCGCTCATGCCGGCGCCGCCTTCGAGATAGCTCGGCTGGCCGATGTGGACAATGCCAGGCACGCCAGGTCCGCCCTGCGCGTGCATGCCGGCCATGCCGCCGAGCGAGGCGCCGGCGATGGTGCTGCCGTGATAGGCGTTCTTGCGGCTGATGATGATGTGGCGCTCGGGCTGCGCCTGCAGTTCCCAGTAGCGCCGCACCATGCGTACGATGGTGTCGTTCGCTTCCGAGCCCGAGCCTGTGAAGAACACGTGGTTGAACTGCGGCGGCGACACCTCCACCAGCAGCGCGGCCAGCTGCACCGCCGGCACATTGGTGGTGTTGAAGAAGCTGTTATAGAACGGCAGCTGCTGCATCTGGCGGTACACCGCGTCGGACATGCTGGTGCGCCCGTACCCGATATTCACGCACCACAGGCCCGACATGCCGTCGAGGATCTTGTTGCCCTCCGAATCCCACAGGTAGATGCCCTCGCCCTTTACCATCACGCGCGCGCCGTGTTCGGCCAGCGCCTTGTGGTCGGTGAATGGATGCAGGAAATGCGCCGAATCGAGCCGCTGGATGGTGCGGGTGTCTGTCATTGATTGGTCCATGTTGGCCGCCGCTTAAACGTGCAGCAGCAGGTGCTCGCGCTCCCACGGACTGATGACGGTCATGAACTCCTGGTGCTCGAGGTCCTTGATGGCGGCGTAGACGTCGACGAAGCGGTCGCCCAGGACGGTGCGCAGCTTGTCTTCGGCGCGCAGCAGGTGCAGCGCCTCCGGCAGGCTATGCGGCAGTTCGAACGGCATGTCGTAGGCGCTGCCCGACATCATCGGCGTCGGCTCGATCTGCTCGGTCATGCCGAGGTAGCCGCAGGCCAGCGTCACCGCCAGCGCCAGGTAAGGGTTGGCGTCGGCGCCGATGATGCGGTTCTCCACGCGCCGGTCCTGCACGCCCGACTCGGGCACGCGAAAACCCACTGTGCGGTTATCGATGCCCCACTGGATATTGATCGGCGCGGCGGTGTGGCGCACGATGCGGCGGTACGAATTGACGTACGGCGCGACGATCGCCATCGCCGACGGCATGTAGCGCTGCAGTCCGCCGATGTAGTGCTTGAAGATCGGCGCGGCCGAACCGTCGTCGGCGCTAAAGATGTTCATGCCGGTCTTGATGTCGACCACGCTCTGGTGAACGTGCATCGCCGAACCGGGTTCGCCGGCCATCGGCTTGGCCATGAAGGTGGCGTACATGTCGTGCTTGAGGGCCGCTTCGCGCAAGGTGCGCTTGAAGAAGAACACCTTGTCGGCCAGTCCCATCGGGTCGCCGTGCAGGAAGTTGATCTCCATCTGGCCGGCGCCGATCTCGTGGATCAGGGTGTCGACGTCGAGGTTCATCATCTCGCAGTAGTCGTAGATGTCTTCGAACAGCGGATCGAACTCGTTGACGGCGTCGATGCTGTAGACCTGGCGGCTGGTTTCGGCGCGCCCGCTGCGGCCGACCGGCGCGCGCAGCGGCAGGTCCGGGTCGATGTTCTTGGCAGTGAGGTAGAACTCGAGTTCGGGGGCGACGACCGGCTGCCAGCCCTTGTCGGCGTACAGCTTGAGCACGCGCCGCAGCACCGTGCGCGGCGCGAAGTCGACCAGCGCGCCGTCGGAAAAGTAGCAGTCGTGGATGACCTGCGCGGTCGGGTCGACCGCCCACGGCACCATCGTGATGGTGGTCGGGTCGGCCTTCAGGATCATGTCGCGGTCGGTGGTGGAAATGGCGCGGTCATACGGCGCGTCGCCGACCGGGTAGTTGCCGGTGACGGTCATGCCGAGCACCGCTTCCGGGATGCGCATGCCGCGCTCCTGGGTAAATTTCGCGCGCGGCATGATCTTGCCGCGGGCGACACCGGTCAGGTCGGGAATCAGGCATTCGATTTCGGTGACGCGTTTTTCATTGAGCCACAAATCCATGTCGGTATAGGTGAAGTTTTCGCGGATTGCCATCGTTTTCTCTCTGTTGTCTAATTGGGCCCGCGGCGCCTGGCGCCTGCGGGTGGGTGCGGACGTCGATGGCGGCGCTAGGGGACGCCGGAGGCGGCCCATTGATTGCAGAACATGCGGCAGATCATGCGTCCCTGCCGCGCGCGGCGAGGTAATCGCGGCAAGCCTGGCCGAAGGCGCCGAACAGCTTCATCGACACCGGGTTTTCGGTCAGGCGCCACTCGGGGTGCCACTGCAGCGCCAGCGTGAAGCCAGGCGCGCCGGCCACCGAGAACGCCTCGACCACGCCGTCGGCGGCGCGCGCTTCGATCGCCAGGCCCTTGGCCAGCCGGTTGACGCCCTGGCCGTGCAGCGAGTTGACCTCGATGTCACCGGGGCCGAGGATGCTGGCCATGGCGCCGAGCGGCGTCAGCGCCACCGTATGGGCCGGGCCGTACTGCTGCTCGAGCGCCAGGTCGGGATTTTCGCGGTGGTCCATCAGGCCGTCGACGCCGTGCAGCGCCTGGTGCAGGCTGCCACCGAGGGCGACGTTCATCTCCTGGAAGCCGCGGCAGATGGCCAGGATCGGGATGCCGCGCCGGATCGCCGCGCGAATCAGCGGCAAGGTGGTCTGGTCGCGCGCCTGGTCTTGCGGCAGGCTCGGGTCGAGCACGTCCTCGGAATAATAGCTGGGGTGGACGTTCGAGGCCGAGCCGGTCAGCATGATGCCGTCGCAGGCGGACAGCATGGTGTCGAGTTCGAGCGCGTCGCCAAGCGCGGGCAAGATCAGTGGCGCGCAGGCGGCGCCCTGGACGACGGCGTCGACATACTTGAGTTGCACCGCGTGATACGGATGGGAACCGATATCGCAGGTGCAGGCTGCAACGAGAACGATGGGACGGCGCATACGGGTAACCCTGTGTGTGCTCTTACGCTCGGTCCATGATAAATGCAAATTGGCCCGAGTGCGAGGGGCGGTGGATTCAAATCAAAGTGTTACTTGCCAAAATAATACTGTCAATCGGCCCTTCATGCCAACACGAACGGCAATCCAGCTGCAGACCCAGGTCCGACCCGAAGCAACGCAATTTGGGGTCAGACCCAGGTCTGACCCCAAAGCGACGCGAAGCAACGTCGAGCGACCCGAGGAAAAAGCGGCTACCATGGTGCGGTTGCCAAAATTGATCGCGAGACCACCATGCCGCAATTTGGGGTCAGACCCAGGTCTGACCCCAAAGCGACGCGAAGCAACGTCGAGCGACCCGAGGAAAAAGCGGCTACCATGGTGCGGTTGCCAAAATTGATCGCGAGACCACCATGCTGAACCTGAAAGACCCTTCCCTGCTGCGCCAGCAAGCTTTCCTCAACGGCGAGTGGTGCGATGCCGACGACGGCACCACCATCAAGGTGACCAACCCGGCCACGGGCGAGACGGTCGGCACGGCGCCGCACATGGGCGCGGCCGAAACGAAGCGGGCGATCGACGCGGCCAACGCGGCATGGCCGGCCTGGCGCAAGAAGCCGGCCAAGGAGCGCGCCGCGGTGCTGCGCAAGTGGAACGACCTGATGCTGGAAAACGCCGACGACCTGGCGCTGATCATGACGGCCGAGCAAGGAAAACCGCTGCAGGAAGCGAACGGCGAAGTGGTCTACGCGGCCTCGTTCCTCGAGTGGTTCGGCGAGCAAGCCAAGCGCATCGAGGGCGACACGCTGCAGTCGCCGTGGGCCGACCGCCGCCTGGTGGTCACGCGCGAGCCGATCGGCGTGTGCGCGGCGATCACGCCGTGGAATTTCCCGGCGGCGATGATCACCCGCAAGGTCGGCCCGGCGCTGGCCGCCGGTTGCCCGATCGTCGTCAAGCCGGCTGAGCTGACGCCGTTCTCGGCGTTTGCGATGGCGGTGCTGGCCGAGCGCGCCGGTGTGCCGAAAGGCGTGTTCTCCGTCATCACCGGCGACTCGAAATCGATCGGCCTGGAAATGACGAGCAACCCGATCGTGCGCAAGGTCAGCTTTACCGGCTCGACCCAGGTCGGCCGCATCTTGATGCAGCAATCGGCGCCGACCATCAAGAAGCTGTCGCTGGAACTGGGCGGCAACGCGCCATTCATCGTGTTCGACGACGCCGACCTCGACGCCGCTGTCGAGGGCGCCATCGCGTCGAAATACCGCAATGCCGGCCAGACCTGCGTCTGCGCCAACCGCCTGTACGTGCAGGACGGCATTTACGACAAGTTTGCGGCCAAGCTGGTCGAAGCGGTCGGCAAGCTGAAGGTTGGCAACGGCCAGGAAAGCGGCGTCACGCAAGGCCCGCTGATCGAGGAAAAGGCCGTGCTGAAGGTGGAGCAGCACATCGCCGATGCGCTGTCGAAAGGCGCGCGCCTGATGGTCGGCGGCAAGCGCCATGAACTGGGCCACAGCTTCTTCCAGCCGACCGTGCTGGCCGACGTGACGTCGGACATGCAGGTGGCGACGGAGGAAACGTTCGGGCCGTTGGCGCCGCTGTTCCGCTTCAAGACCGAGGATGAAGTCATCGCGATGGCCAACGATACCGAATTCGGTTTGGCCGCGTATTTCTACTCGCGCGATATTGGCCGCGTGTGGCGCGTCGCCGAGGCGCTGGAGTCGGGCATGGTTGGCGTCAACACGGGCTTGATCTCGAACGAGATCGCGCCGTTCGGCGGCGTCAAGCAATCGGGCCTGGGCCGCGAAGGCTCGAAGTACGGCATGGACGACTACCTGGTCATCAAGTACATCTGCATGGGCGGGATTTAAACCAAGCTCGTGCCCTAAAGACCGTCATCCCGAATGCGCGAGGATGACGACGCTTGCGTCGGCGAATGGATCGCGATTAGTCTTGTGGGTACTCGTTGTACTTGCGGGCGTCGCCGCGGACCTTGTCGGCGGGGTACTTGGCGCGGTTGAGCACCATCTTTTCCAGCACCGCCGCATGCAGGTCGACATCGAGCTTGTCGGCCAGCCGGATCAGGTAGACCAGCACATCGGCCATTTCGTGGCGCACCTGTTCGAGCTTGGCGTCGCCCAGTTCGGCAGCGTCGCCGCGCGCGAGCCACTGGAAATGCTCCAGCAGCTCGGCTGCCTCGACCGTCAGCGCGGCCGACAGGTTTTTGGGCGTATGAAACTGGTCCCAGTCGCGCTCGGCGACGAACTCGCGCATTACATCGCGCAGGCTGGTCAGTTCCCCCATCGGCGTCAGATCTCGTAATTGGCCAGGCGCGCTTCGAACTGCGGCGCCAGGTGCTCGGCCTTGGACACCGTCATGCCGAGGTCGCGCAGCAAGCCGTCATGCAAGCCGTACACCCAGCCGTGCACGCTGAGCTCCTGGCCGCGCTCCCAGGCGTCCCGCACCACCGTCGTCTGCGCCACGTTGACGACCTGCTCGGTCACGTTGAGTTCGCACAGCCGGTTGGCACGGTCGCGCTCCGGCAGCACTTCACCGAGGTACTTCTCGTGTTTCTGGTGCACGTCCTGCACGTGGCGCAGCCAGTTGTCGGCAAGCCCGACGCGGCGGTTCGTCATTGCCGCATGCACGCCGGAGCAGCCGTAGTGGCCGCACACGATAATGTGCTTGACCTTCAGCACGTCGATGGCGAACTGCAGCACCGTCAGGCAGTTCAAGTCGGAATGCACCACCACGTTGGCGATGTTGCGGTGGACGAACAGCTCGCCCGGCGCCAGGCCGAGCAGCTCGTTGGCCGGCACCCGGCTGTCGGAGCAGCCGATCCACAGGTATTCGGGCGATTGCTGCGACGCCAGCGACTTGAAGTAGGTCGGGTCTTCGGCGACGCGCGCCGCCGCCCAGTCTTTGTTGCGCTGAAATAGCTCGTCGGTGGTCAGGCCGGAGCCCGTTACTAGTGTCATTTTAGAATTCCTGTTCGCAAAAAAAACCGCTGAGTGGCGAGTGCCATCTCAGCGGTTCATGGGGTCTTTATTCGAAAAAATCCTTGACCTTGTCCATCCAGCCCTTGCTTTGCGGGCTGTGCTTGGCGCCGCCCTCGACGGTCAGGCGCTCGAATTCCTTCAGCAATTCCTTTTGCTTGTCGGTCAGCTTGACCGGCGTTTCCACCGCCACATGGCAGAACAGATCGCCGGCGTAGCCGGAACGCACGCCCTTGATGCCCTTTGCCTTCAGGCGGAACGTCTTGCCCGACTGGGTACCTTCCGGAATCGTGAACGATACCTTGCCCGACAGCGTAGGCACTTCGATCTCGCCACCCAAGGTTGCCTTCACGAACGAGATCGGCATTTCGCAATGCAGGTCGTCGCCTTCGCGCTGGAACACCGCGTGCGGCTTGATGTGGATTTCCACGTACAGGTCGCCCGGCGGCCCGCCGTTGGTGCCCGGCTCGCCGTTGCCCGACGAGCGGATCCGCATGCCGTTGTCGATGCCGACCGGGATCTTCACTTCCAGCGTCTTGTTGCGCTTGATGCGTCCCTGGCCGCCGCACGGTGCGCACGGATCGGTGATGACCTTGCCGCTGCCATGGCACTTCGGGCAAGTCTGCTGGATGCTGAAGAAACCTTGCTGCATGCGCACCTGGCCGTGGCCGGCGCAGGTGGTGCACGTGGTCGGCGACGTGCCCGGCTTGGCGCCGCTGCCGTGGCAGGTGTCGCACTTGTCCCAGCTCGGCACGCGGATGGTGGTGTCGAAGCCGTGCGCGGCCTGCTCGAGGGTAATTTCGAGGTTGTAGCGCAGGTCGGCGCCGCGGTAGACCTGCGGGCCGGCACCGCGGCCGCGTCCGCCGCCGCCGAAGATATCGCCGAAGATGTCGCCGAAACTGTCGGCAAAGCCGCCCTGGCCGCCGCCGAAGCCGCCGCCACCGCCCATGTTCGGATCGACGCCGGCGTGACCATAGCGGTCATACGCCTCGCGCTTTTCCGGATTGGTCAGCATCTCGTACGCTTCTTTGACTTCCTTGAACTTCTCCTCGGATTCCTTACTGTCCGGATTGCGGTCCGGATGGTATTTCATCGCGAGCTTGCGGTAAGCCTTCTTGATCTCTTCTTCCGAAGAATTCTTGGCGACCCCGAGGATCTCGTAAAAATCACGCTTTGCCATAAATAGGGCACCTTGCTGTCTGTCTGACTACTTGAACTCAATATGCAAAAAAACCGAGCCGGGTAAGCGGCTCGGCATTATATGCTACAACGTTGCTGCTAAATGCTGAGGCGCTTACTTGGCGTCTTTGACTTCCTTGAAGTCGGCGTCGACGACGTCGTCCTGCTTGGCGTTCGATTCGCCTCCGCCAGCCTGCTGGCCGCCTTCGCCGCCGCCGGCCTGCTGCTGCGCCTGCTGGTCGGCGTACATCTTCTCGCCGAGGGTCTGCGCAGCGGTCGACAGCGCCGCCATCTTGCTGTCGATTTCCGACTTGTCGGCCAGCTTCAGGACGCCTTCCAGGTCGGTGATCGCGCTTTCGATCTTTTCTTTCTCGGCAGCGTCAAGCTTCGAACCGAATTCGGTCAGCGACTTCTTGGTCGAGTGCACCAATGCGTCAGCCTGGTTGCGCGATTCGGCCAGCTCTTTCAGCTTGTGATCTTCTTCAGCGTTGAGCTCGGCGTCCTTGACCATCTTCTGGATTTCCGCCTCGGTCAGGCCGGAGTTCGCCTTGATCGTGATCTTGTTCTCTTTGCCGGTGGCCTTGTCCTTGGCGCCGACGTGCAAGATGCCGTTGGCGTCGATGTCAAAAGTCACTTCAATCTGCGGCGTGCCGCGCGATGCCGGCGGGATGCCTTCGAGGTTGAATTCGCCCAGGCCCTTGTTGCCAACGGCGATTTCGCGCTCGCCCTGATAGACCTTGATCGTCACTGCCGGCTGGTTGTCGTCGGCGGTGGAGAACACTTGCGAGAACTTGGTAGGAATCGTCGTGTTCTTGTGGATCATCTTGGTCATCACACCGCCCAGCGTTTCGATACCGAGCGACAGCGGGGTGACGTCGAGCAGCAGCAAGTCCTTGCGCTCGCCCGACAGCACCGAGCCCTGGATCGCCGCGCCGACCGCAACCGCTTCATCCGGGTTGACGTCCTTGCGTGGATCCTTGCCAAAGAATTCCTTCACTTTTTCCTGCACCTTCGGCATCCGGGTCATGCCGCCGACCAGGATGATGTCGTCGATGTCGGAAACCTTGACGCCGGCATCCTTGATGGCCATCTTGCACGGCTCGATGGTGGCGTTGATCAGTTCTTCGACCAGCGACTCGAGCTTCGAGCGCGTCATCTTGAGCGTCAGGTGGACCGGCGCGCCGTTCGCCATGGCGATGTACGGCTCGTTGATTTCGGTCTGCGCGGCCGACGACAGTTCGATCTTGGCGCGCTCGGCCGAAGCCTTGATGCGCTGCAGCGCGATCGGATCCTTCTTCAGGTCCAGGCCATTGATCTTCTTGAACTCGTCGATGATGTAATCGATGATGCGCTGGTCGAAGTCTTCGCCGCCGAGGAAGGTGTCGCCGTTGGTCGACAACACTTCGAACTGCTTCTCGCCGTCGACGTTGGCGATCTCGATGATCGAGATGTCGAACGTGCCGCCGCCGAGGTCATACACGGCAATCTTGCGGTCGCCCTTGTCGGTGCGGTCGAGGCCGAACGCCAGCGCGGCCGCGGTCGGCTCGTTGATGATGCGCTTGACGTCGAGGCCGGCGATACGGCCGGCGTCCTTGGTGGCCTGGCGCTGCGAGTCGTTGAAGTAAGCCGGCACGGTGATGACCGCTTCGGTGACTTCTTCGCCGAGGTAGTCTTCAGCGGTCTTCTTCATCTTGCGCAGGATTTCCGCGGACACTTGCTGGGCTGCCAGCTTTTTGCCGCGCACGCCAATCCACGCATCGCCGTTTTCGGCTTTGACGATCTCGTACGGCATCAGGCCGATGTCTTTTTGGACTTCTTTTTCATCGAACTTACGGCCGATCAGGCGCTTGACCGCGAACAGGGTGTTCTTCGGGTTGGTGACCGCCTGGCGTTTTGCCGGCGCGCCAACGAGGATCTCGCCGTCTTCCTGGTACGCAATGATCGACGGCGTGGTACGCGCACCTTCGGCGTTCTCGATGACTTTCGGCGTACCGTTTTCCATGATCGCGACGCAGGAGTTGGTGGTTCCCAAGTCAATACCGATAATTCTGCCCATGATTGTTGTCCTTTTAGTTACTAAGTTTCAGATAGTTCAAATATGCGGAAGAACTGCGCGCTTTCAAGAGCTTGCGCCGCAGCACCGCTGTTTTTATTTTGCTTGCGCTGCCGTGACGATCGCCGGGCGCAACAGCCGGTCGGCGATCATGTAGCCTTTTTGCAGCACGCTGACGACCGTATTGGCTTCCTGGTCGGCCGGCACGACTGCCACTGCCTGGTGTTTCATCGGGTCGAGCTTGTCGCCCTGCGCCGGCGTCACTTCGACCAGGCGGTTCTTCTCGAATGCCGCGGTCATCTGCTTGAGCGTCATCTCGACGCCTTCCTTCAGCGACTCGACCGACGGCGTAGCGACCTTCAGCGCCATTTCCAGGCTGTCGCGCACCGGCAGCATTGCTTCCGCAAAACTTTCCACGGCAAACTTATGCGCCTTGCTGACGTCTTCCTGGGCGCGGCGGCGAATGTTTTCCGTTTCGGCCTTGGCGCGCATGAACGCATCGTGCATTTCGGCGAGCTTCGCTTCGGTCGCGCTCAGTTGCTGCTCGAGGTCGTTTTCGGCCGGCAAGGCCGACACCTGCACAGTTTCGCCATCATCCAGAGCTTGGGGAACTTCTTGCTTTTCTTGGTCTTGCATCGAAAAAACTCCTAAAAACAATAACTTAGCGGTTGGCCAGCGTGTCTGTATCACCACACTGCGCCCCAGATGGGGCTATACCCGACGTTTTCAAGGGGTTTAGCGTGCGGGCTCGACCGTTCCAGCCAATGTAACTTTTGTTACAACTTTTACCGGTTGGGCGATTCAATTAATGGCCGGGCGCACTACCATGGAGTAACCAAGGCAACGCCCGCGATTGTGCGCCGGCGCCCTTGCCCAGGAGTTCCTCATGAAGCTGCAACTGATTTCGGCAACGGTCGTCGCTTATGCGCTCGGCACGATCGCGTTTATCTGCTACGCCGAGCTGCTGCTGCCTTGACGCACCTTTCTGTGTCAGTCGGCGCCTAGCGCCACTGCGTGCGCACGGCCGACTTCGGCATCCTTCTTTTCCGCATCGCGCTGGGCCGCCGTCATCATCGTCGGCCAGCCGATCAAGTGCTGCTCGGCAATCTCGGCCAGGCCGGCGATCCATGACGGATCTTCGTTCAGGCACGGGATGTAGTGAAACTGCTTGCCGCCGGCGGCGAGGAAATCGTGTTTCGCCTCCATCGCGATCTCTTCCAGCGTTTCCAGGCAATCGCTGGTAAAGCCCGGGCAGATGACGTCGACCTTTTCGAGGCCCTCGCGCGCCAGCTTCTGCAAGGTCGGCGCCGTGTACGGCTGCAGCCACTCGGCCTTGCCAAAGCGCGACTGGAACGTCACCATGTACTGATCGGGCTGCAGGCGCAGCTTGGCGGCCAGCAATCGCGCCGTCTTGTAGCACTCGCAATGGTACGGGTCGCCCAGCATCAGGGTGCGCTTGGGCACGCCGTGAAAACTCATCACCAGCTTCTGGCCGCGGCCGTTGGTTTCCCAGAACGCCAGCACGCTGTCGTGCAGCGCCTCGATGTAGCTGTCGTGATCGTGGTAATGCTTGACCAAACGCAGTTCGGGAATGTTGCGCGCCTTGCCGAAGTAGGCGAACACGGCGTCGAAGATGGACGCGGTGGTGGTGCCGGAATATTGCGGATAGGCGGGCAGGATGACGATGCGCTCGCAATGTTCGGCCTTGAGCTTGTCGAGCACTTCCGGCAGTGACGGCGAGCCGTAGCGCATCGCCATCACCACGCGCAGCGCGTCATGGCCGCGTTCGCCGAGGGCGCCGCGCAGCAGCATCGCCTGCTTTTGCGTGTGCGCTTTCAGCGGCGAGCCGTCGCGCGTCCAGATGCTGCGGTATTTCGCCGCCGACTTGCCCGACCGGAACGGCAGGATGATCAGGTTGAGGATGAACCACCACACCAGGCGCGGGATCTCGACCACGCGCGGATCGGACAGGAACTCCTTCAGGTAGCGCCGCACGGCGCCGCGGGTAGGCTCGTCGGGTGTGCCGAGATTGACGAGCACGACTGCGCTGCGCGCCACGGTGCCATGGGTGAACGGAGGTTCTTTGCGGAAAGACATGGGAGGAAATCTGGAATTAGCGGCAAGGCCGCTATTATAGATATTCCAAGCGATGCAAAATACATATTTTTTCAACCGGGGTCAGTGGCACTGACCCCGGTGGAATTTGGAATTTGACCCAGATGACGTATTAGACCCCTGCCAGCAGTTCGCGCGCGTGCTTGCGGGTGGTAGCGGTGATCTCGAGGCCGCCGAGCATGCGCGCCACTTCCTCGACCCGGGCCTTGTTGTCGAGCACGTCGATGTGGGAGACGGTCTTGCCGGCGTCGGTCGTGCCTTTGGCGACCTGGAAATGCTGGTTCGCCTGGCTCGCCACCTGCGGCAAGTGCGTCACGCACAGCACCTGGCGTTCCTGGCCGAGCCGCTTGAGCAGCCGGCCGACCACTTCGGCCACTGCGCCGCCGATGCCGCTGTCGACCTCGTCGAAGATCAAGGTCGGCGTGGTCGTGGCGTTCGAGGTGATGACGGAAATGGCCAGCGCGATGCGCGCCAGTTCGCCGCCGGAGGCGACCTTGGCCAGCGGCCGCGGCGCCACGCCGGCGTGGCCGGCAACCAGGAACTCGACTTGCTCGAGGCCGTTTGAACTCGGCTCGCTCGGGTTCAGGCCGACCGCGAAGCTGCCGCCTGTCATGTTCAGTTCCTGCATTGCCGCCGTCACCTGGATGCCCAGCTGCCTGGCGGCCGCCGCGCGAATCTTCGACAGCCTGGCCGCCGCCGCCATGTAGCGCGCCTCCACCAGTTGCTCCTGCTTGCGCAAGCCGTCCATGTCGCTGGCGTCGGCCAGCTGGCGCAGTTTTTCGGCCAGCGCCGCGTGTTCGGCCGGCAAATCTTCCGGCGCAACGCGGTAATTGCGCGCCGCGCCGTGCAATGCTTCGAGGCGCGCATCGACCTGGCGCAGCCGCTCAGGGTCGAGTTCGACCTTGTCGAGATAATCGTTGAGCGCGTACACCGCTTCCTGCAACTGGATGCGGGCCGGCTCCATGCAATCGAGCACGCCTTGCAGGCCGGCATCGACATCGACCAGCTTGCCCAGCTTGGCGTTGAGCGACGACAGCTGCGACAGGATCGGGTGGTCCGATTCGGAAATGGCGGCGAGCGCCTCCTGCGCGCCTTCGAGCAGGCTGGCGGCGTGCGACAGACGGCTGTGTTCGTTGCTAACCTCGGTCCACTCGCCCGGCTTGACCGCCAGCTTGTCGAATTCGCCCACCTGCCATTCAAGGCGCTCGCGCTCGATCAGCACGTTCTTGGCGTCATGCTCGAATTCCGCGCGCTGGCGCACCAGCGCGCGCCACTGCTTGTGGCTGGCGGCAACTTCCTGCGCAATCAAGGCAGCGCCGGCATCCTTGAAGCCGGCCTGGTTGTCGAGCAGCGCCCGCTGGGCGTCGCCCTTGAGCAAGGACTGGTGCGCATGCTGGCCGTGGATGTCGACCAGCATGTCGCCGAGGTCGCGCAGCTGGGTGGCGGTGGCGGCGATGCCGTTGATGTAGGCCTTCGAGCGGCCGGCGTTGTCGATCACGCGGCGCAGCAGCGCGCCGCCTTCGTCGATGGCAAATTCGTTGTGCGCCAGCCAGGCAGCGGCCGCCTCGCTGACGGTGAAATCGGCCGTGATGTCGGCCTTGGCGGCGCCCTCGCGCACCACCGACGCGTCGCCGCGCCCGCCGAGCGCGAGCTGCAGCGCGTCGATCAGGATCGACTTGCCGGCGCCGGTCTCGCCGGTAAAAACGGAAAAGCCACTGGCGAACTCGAGTTCGATGGCATCGACGATCACGAAATCGCGAATAGTAAGTGTACGCAGCATGTATAAGTAATATGTGTTGATCGGCCGGCGCGCTACTTGAGCTTGCCGTCGCCGGACGGATATTCGTTCCAGTGCAGCTTTTCGCGCAGCGTGTCGTAGTAGCTCCAGCCTTCCGGGTGCAGGAAGGTGATGCAGTTCGGCGAGCGTGAAATGGTGATCTGGTCACCGTGCACCAGGCTGGCGAAGGTTTGCATGTCGAAATTGACGCTGACGTCGCGCCCGCTGACGATCTCGATGACGATCTCGCTCGAATCGGGCACCACGATCGGCCGGTTCGACAGCGCGTGCGGCGCGATCGGCACCAGCACGGTGCCCGACAGGCTCGGATGCAGCAGCGGCCCGCCGGCTGACAGCGCGTACGCAGTCGAGCCGGTCGGCGTCGAGATGATCAGGCCGTCCGAACGCTGGTTGTACATGAAGCGGCCGTCGACGGTGACTTTCAGTTCGACCATGCCGGCGCCGGCGCCGCGCGCCACCACCACGTCGTTGACAGCCAGCCCGCAGGTAATCGTGGCGCCGCCGCGCATCACGCGCCCTTCGAGCAAGGTGCGGCGCTCCGCCTCGGCCTTGCCGTTGAGGATTTCGGCCAGCACCGGGATCATGCGCTCGCTCGGAATGTCGGTCATGAAGCCGAGCCGGCCCTGGTTGATGCCGATCAGCGGCACCGAGTACGGCGCCAGCTGGCGCGCGATGCCGAGCATGGTGCCGTCGCCGCCCATCACGACCGCCGCGCTGGCTGTTTCGCCAATCTGCGCCACGCTCATCGACTCGATGCCGGGCATGCCCAGGTGCGCCGCCGTCTCCGCTTCGAACACCACGCGGTAGCCGGCGCCCTGCAAGTAGTCGACCACGCCATTGACCGGCTTTTCGATGCCGACCGCGTTGTGCCGGACCACGAGCGCGATGGTTTTTTGCGGTGCTGGCGTAACGGGCATGAAGGTCTCGGCAGTTGTAAGGGCGACACGCAGCAGATTAACCCAAAAGGGCGACTCTGGTATACGCGGCATGGCGCACTCGTGCGGCGCCGGCACTGTATGCATCCACAGTATAGAGGCGGGTGGCTGGTTCAGCAAGGCGGCGCCACGCCGCCTCAGATCATGATGGTGCCGGCAAACACGGTGCCGAACATCACCGCTGCTGCCGTGCAGACGTAGAACGCCATCAGCACCAGCCAGCGCACGGCGGTGGTCAACTTGCGGCCACCATAGACGCGCTGCATCGCCACCGGCAGGTAGGCCAGCAGCCAAACCAGCAAGGCAAGGTTGGCCCAGGTCCACGGTATGTCTGGATCACGCCGAGCAGCAGGAATGCAAACGCGTTGGCGTGAAGGGCGAACAGCATGTGCTCGCCATAACGGCGCCCGGAGCGCAGGTACAGCAGCCTCAGGTAAAGCGCAAACACCGGCATCAGGCAGAACATCGCATACGGCACGTAGGCGAAGAAGGTGTTCTTGAAAATCGCTATCGCGTCATTCTGCGACAGCGCGGCGATTTTCATGATTTTTGCTTCCCAGGCGGGATTGAGAGATGTGGTTTCAAAACGCTGGTTCCTTAAAAATCAGGCACCGCAACATAGTAAGGCATTGCATTGCAAAAATGAATTATTGCTCAGTTTCAAGGGCGCGACTCTTTTTCACGCCAGGCCTTAGGATTGCAGCAACAGATGACAGGAGAAGCACATGGACAGCAAATTACGCGAGAAGCACGTCGACACGACCGAGAAGATCGAGAACGACGGCGGCAAGCGCATGCCGCATGAGCGCGACGAGTCGCCCGATGGACAAGACGAGGATCCGCGCGGCGTGATGAAGCAGGCGGCGTCCGACCTTGAGCAAGGCCTGGTCGACACTGATCTGCGTGGCACGCCAGGCATCGACCAGGTGGTTCCGCAAAACGGCGCTTCCGGCCAGGCCAAGCCGCGGGCGGACGCCGCCGACGGCATGCGCCTGGCCACGCCCGTGCGCGGCAAAGACAACCAACATTAATTTCAATGACCAACCAGGAGTCCACGACATGACCATCAAGAAAAGCGGTAGTGCAATCTGGAGCGGCGGCATCAAGGACGGTATCGGCAGCGTGTCGACCGAAAGCGGCGTGCTGGACAAGGCGCCTTACGGCTTCAACGCGCGCTTCGAAGGCGGCAAGGGCAGCAATCCAGAGGAACTGATCGCCGCCGCCCACGCCAGTTGCTTCACGATGGCGGTGTCGGGCACCCTGGGCGAAGCCGGCATGACGGCCAAGCAGATGAACACCACGGCGACGGTGTCGCTGGACAAGGTCGAAGGCGGCTTCGCGATCACGGCGGTGCACCTGAACCTGGTGGCCCAGATTCCCGGCGCCAACGAAGAAGCATTCCAGGCGGCCGCGCTCAAGGCCAAGCAGAACTGCCCGGTGTCGAAACTGTTCAATGCCACCATCACGCTCGACGCAAGGCTGGAAGGCTAGGCGCAATCGAGCACGAACGTGGCGGAGCGCATAAAATCATGCCTTCCAGATTAAAACTGAAGGGCTATTCCGATGCGCATCCTCCACACCATGTTACGGGTCGGCGACCTGCAGCGCTCGATAGACTTCTATACCAAGGTGCTCGGCATGAAACTGCTGCGCACCAGCGACAATCCCGAGTACCAGTACACCTTGGCGTTCGTCGGCTACGGCAACAATCCAGAGCACGCGGAGCTGGAGCTGACGTACAACTACGGTGTCGACAAGTATGAGATGGGGACGGCGTACGGCCACATCGCCATTTCGGCCGACGATATCGTCGCGGCCTGCGCATCGGCGCGCGCAAATGGCGGCAACGTCACGCGCGAGCCGGGCCCGGTCAAGGGCGGCAGCACGGTGATCGCGTTCGTGACCGATCCGGATGGCTACAAGGTCGAGCTCATCGAGCGCAAGAACGGCGCGCGCGGCGCAGGGCTAAACGCCGGTTAAATCCGCATAACCGTCATTTAGTGCGGTGGCTGCCGTTGTGAATGGGCCTGGGCGACGGGTATGCATCGTCGCCGAGGCAACGCGACTACTTCACCAGCAGACTATTCACCGGCACCAGATCTTCTTCGCGCAGCGAACCCGACGCTGCCTTCAGGCGCAAGCCATTCATGATCGTGTCATAGCGCGCGCGCGACAAATCGCGGCGGGTCGAGTACAACTGGCGCTGTGCATTGAGCACGTCGATGTTGATTCGCACACCCACCTGGTAGCCGAGCTTGTTCGATTCGAGCGCAGACTGGCTCGACACTTCCGCCGCTTCCAGCGCCCGCACCTGGGCCAGGCCGCTGTTGACGCCCAGGTACGATTGGCGCGCGAGCTGAGCTGCATTACGGCGCGTCGATTCCAGGTCGTTGCGCGCCTTGTCTTCCAGCGCGATCGATTCGCGCACCCGGCTCGTCACGGCGAAACCGTTAAAAATAGGAATCGCCCATTGCACGCCGACGGCGTTGTCGCTACGCGTACCCGACGTGCCGTTGGCCTGCCCGCTGTTCTTGAGCCGGCTGGAACTTGCGACCAGATCGAGCGTCGGCAAGTGTCCCGCACGGTTGCGCTGGATGTCGCGCTTGGCCAGCTCGAGAGACAGTTGCGACACCTGCACGCCATAGTTCTGGTTTTCGGCGGACGACACCCACGGATCGATCATCGCCGGCTGCGGCGATGCCAGCGCGACGCCGGGCTTGAGCGGCGCCAGCGCGGCCGGCGCGGTACCGATGATCGCCTGCAGCGCGCTCTTCTTGTTTTCCAGGTCGTTCAGCGCCGCAAATTCCTGCGCCACGACCAGGTCGTAGGCCGCCTGCGCTTCATGCGTATCTGTAATGGTCTGGGTGCCGACCTCGAAATTGCGCTTGGCCGACGCCAGCTGCTCGGTGGTCGCGCTCTTTTGCGCCCGTGTCGACTCCAGCGTATCCTGCGCCGCCAGCACGTCGAAATACGCTTGCGAAACACGCGTGATCAAGTCCTGTTGCGCCTGCGCAAACTGCGCTTCGGTAACGGCTTGCTGCAGCTTGCTCTGCTCATAAGTCTGCCAGCGGTCCCAGCGGAACAACGGCTGCGACAGCGCCAGCGTCATCTGGCTCGAGTTGATCGGCACGCCAGTGCGGCCAACCACCGTGGTCACGCCGGTTGGCGACGTGATGGTGTTGCCTTCATTAAACGGAGAGAAGGTATTGTCGTTGCGCGCGAAGCTGCCGGTCAGGCCGACCGACGGCAGCAGCGCTGCCCGCCCTTGCGGAACCCGTTCGCGACCTGCCGCCAGCGATGCACGCGCGCTGGCGTACACGGCATCGTTCGCCAGCGCCTGCTGGTAGACCTGGATCAGGTCGGCCGCCTGGGCGTTCAGCGAAACAAAAGCGCTGGCAATCAGCGCGGCGATCAGGGGTTTCTGCATTGCTTTCTCCGTTGGAGTCATCGAAAAGTTAAAAAAAAGTCGCTCAGTACTTCGGCATCGCACTGTCGACCTGCACAGCCCAGGCGTGGACACCGCCCGTCAAATTGGTGATCTTTTCAAACCCGTTGCGCTCGAGGAAGGCCGCGACCGACATGCTGCGCGCGCCGTGATGGCAGATGCAGACGATCTCGGCATCCTCATCGAGTTCCTCGATGCGCGCCGGAATCGTGTTCATCGGAATATGGGTCGAGCCGTCGATATGCCCCAGCTCGTATTCCCAGTTCTCGCGCACGTCCAGCAGCAGCGGGCGCGGCCGTGCCGGATCGCCCAGCCAGGCAGCCAGTTCGGGAGCGGTCATCTGTTGCATCGCGCGTCCCGTTTAAAACGTGAAGTGCGAAGACGCCACCGCCCCCGACAGGTACTTGACGTTGGTCTCGAACACTTTCGTGGTCTCGAACGCCGTTTCCGACACGCGGGTAACGATATTGCAAGACATCACCGGCGCGCGGCCAATCAGCGCGGCAATCCGCCCGCCAAGCTTGACCTGCTTGAGGAACGCGTCCGGCAGCACTTCCAGGCCGCCCGAGATGACGATGACGTCAAACGGCGCGCCCTGCGTCCAGCCCTGCGCGCCATTGCCAAGCGCAACGGTGACGTTGGTGATGCCGGCCTTGGCCAGGTTCGTTTCCGCCATCGTTTTCAGTTCCGGCAGGATTTCCACCGTCGTCACGTGGCGCGCCTTGTGCGCCAGCAATGCCGCCATGTAGCCGGAGCCGGCGCCGATTTCCAGCACCGTCTCGTGTTTCTTCAGTTGCAGCTCCTGCAGCAGGCGCGCTTCGAGCTTCGGCGTAAACATCGATTCACCTGCGCCGAGCGGGATTTCGGTGTCGACGAAGGCCAGGCTCTTGTAGTCGGCCGGGACGAAATCTTCGCGCTTGACGATCAGCAGCAGGTCAAGCACGTCCTGGTCCAGCACGTTCCACGGGCGGATTTGCTGTTCGATCATGTTAAAACGGGCTTGTTCAATATTCATGTAAGACTCGGTGAGTAAAAATAATAATCCGATATTTTATCGTTGAACGGCCTCAATCAGGACATCTTAACGACATGGCTGCTCAGATCGCGTGAAATTGCGACAGTCTGCAGTTTGGAGGGGTTGAACGAACATTAACGCCGACATGGCGGATTTGCCACGTCGGGCGACGATCACGCCGGCGGCACCAGCAGCCCGCGCAGCGCCATGTCGAGGAAGGCATCGAGGAAGGCAATCGGGTCGAGCTGGCTCTGGTCGCACGGACCGACTGAATGCTTCCAGGTCATCAGCATCATCATCGGGGCGATCAATACCTGCGTCACGGTGGTGACGTCCATTGGCCGGAACTCGCCGCGCGCGACGGCGCGATTAAGCATGCTGGCGATCATGTTGGTGCCGCGTGTGATCACTTCGTCCTGGTAAAAGCACGCAATGTCGGGGAAGTTTCCCGCTTCGGCCATGATCAGCTTGGAGATGCCGGACGCCTTGCTCGCGCCCATCAGCTGCCACCACTCGATGATTACGCTGCGCAACAGGTCGGCGCTGTGGCCGTCGAAGCCGGCGATGATTTCCTCAACAGCGCCGATGACGGGCACGATGTTGTCCCGTACCACCGCCTTGAAGAGCTCTTCCTTGTTGGTGAAATACAGGTACAAGGTGCCCTTCGACACACCGGCGCGCTTGGCGACATCCTCGAGCCGGGTAGAGGCGAAGCCGCGTTCGACGAACAGGTCGAGCGCAGCGGCAAGCAACTCCTGGGGGCGCGCATCCTTGCGGCGCTCCCAGCGGGGCTTGATGTCTTCGAGGGGGTGCATGCTTGTATCCGGTAACTTACTTCTGAGTCATTAATATAGACCCGAGTTGTTTTCCAGTCAAGGGCGGCGCAAAGGCGCTTTCTCCCTGCGCTTAAGCAGCACCACCGAAACTAGAAGTAATAGCGCATTAGCACCTGCAACGACCGCCGCTGCGGGTAGGCGCCAAACTCGCTGGCCGGCGTGCCCTGCTGCTGTTGCCACTGCACCGCCAGATCGGTGCGCTTCCAGTGATAGCGCGCCTCGATCCAGCCGAGCCGGCTGCTGTCGTCGATGTTCTGCCGCAGCATCGCATTGAAGTCGAGGTTGCTCGTCAAGGCGTCCTGCCAGCTGGCATACGCGAACACCGACTTCTTGCTGACCATTTCCAGGCGGTTCTGCACCCACAGCCGGTAGGCAAGCCGATCCATGGGCACCAGCGCATCCCAGCTATCCTTGGCGAGCGCGTCGCCGTTGTAGTGGTATTCCAGCGTCAGCGACAATTTGTTCGGTGCGTTGTACGTACCGCCAGCCGCCAAGCGCGACCGGAATGACGAGTCCTGTTGACGGCGCGTCGCCTGCCCCAGCTGCGAGTCCGATTTCCCGCCCGACCATTCGAGGTAGACCACGCCGGCCTGTCCGACGACCGACGTCAGGTTCACGCCAAGCTGAGGCGACTGCGCGCCTTCCTTGAACAGCAACACTTGCGGGGTGAAACTGCCGCCGATGCGCTGGCTGTACGCGACCAGCCAGCGGTCGTCGAAGTTGGTGGCGCCAAAGTCGAGATTGAACGGGCCATCCTTCGCCTCGCTTTCGATCTTCGGCGAAAACAGCGCCGTCAGCGATCCGTCTTCCCACACGCGCTGCCCGCGCAGCATGACGCTGCCTTGCCGACGTGTCTTCAGGCTGGCCGGGTCGATCGCGACGATCGAGCGGTTGGCGCCGGTGCGGAAATAATCGGTCGGGTTGTAGCCGAGGGCAACGCCATAGCGCGCGTTGACGCGGCCCATGTCGACGGCCAGGCCGTCGTCGGGCTGCCAGCTGAGGTACGCTTCCTTGACGGTGTTGAGCGTGTTGCTCTCGCCTGGCTGCGGCTGGCGCCGCAAGTCGAGCTGGTCCGCAAAGAGCACGCGCCAGCCCTTGCCGAGGGTTTTGTCGACCTGCAGGTCGAGCGACAGGCGTTGCCCATTGACACGCTCGCCGTTGCGCAGCACCGAGTTGGTGGTGGCGAATTCGCTCGACAGGTGCCAGTCGCGCGTGGCCACCGTCTCGACAGCCGCCTGGTCGGCCAGGGTCAACGCCGACAGGTCGTCCGGCTCAGCCGGCTTTTCCTGCGCCGCGACAGGATGATTGGCCAGCGCCAGGGCGGCGGCCAGCGTCGCCGCGAGGCGATGGGAGTTGGATAATTTCATTCTGGTTTGAACCGAGGTAAGTAGTCACGCTGCAACCAGGCCTCTGGAACATCGCGCCAGGCCCAGTCTGAATAGCGCATTACAGTCACCCATTTCGGGTCCAGGCCATCGATGATGACGGTCTCGGTGGCACGTTCCGTCCCCAGCTGCTTTTCGTATTTGCGGTAATACGCCGTCTTCAGCAGGCGTCCGCTTTCGGCGTAGAACTTGCCCTTGATGGGACGCTTGTTGGCGGCGTCGACCCACAGCTCGATTCGGTGATACGTCACGTCCGGCGTCGAGGCGGCCAGCGCCAGCTTGTAGCTCTTGCGCGTCTGCCGGTCGCCGTCCTGCACATCTTCCTGCGCGTCAAGCTTGGCGCGGTAATCCTTGGCCAGGTTGACGGTCACGACGTCGCCGTTGGCCGCCTGCCCCAGCAATCGCTGCTGCGGCGACATGCGGATGCTGGCCTTGCTCGACGGATCGAAAAACCACAGGTCGTTGCCGGTCTTGAGCATCAGCTTGTTGACGTCGCGCGCCGGGGCGATGAAACGCACCAGGTTGCGGTACTGCCCGCCGCTCGGTTCGGACTTGGCATAGATCGACAGGCTCATCTCGCCGACCTGCTTACCGTCGCGGAACTCGGTGAGGTTCGTGACCAGGCTGAACGGCTTGTCCGGGTTGCGCACGGCGTCGCTTGCGGCAAGTATCTCCTGCGGATCGGGCGTCCCTTGCGCCATGCACGCGGCGCTTGCCAGCAACAGGCCCGACATCATCATTTTCATTTTCAGCATAAGTTTCCTATACGTGACGCAGCGCATCGACGATGGCCAGCCTGGCGGCGCGGTTGGCCGGCCACCAGGCCGAAATCACCGCCACCACCATCAACCCGATCGAGCTGCCGATGACCAGGTGCGGACTGCCCCACACCCGCACCATCAGCGGATATTCGTAGACATAACCGGGCGGCGTCCAGGTGATGCCGCTGTGATTGATCAGGTAGGCGATCAGCAATGCCACCAGCACGCCCAGCACGGCGCCGATCGAGCCGAGCAGCACGCCTTCGCAGACGAACAGGCGCCGGATGCCGCCGCGGCGCAGGCCGATCGCGCGCAAGGTGCCGATCTCGGACGTGCGCTCGACGACCGCCATGCTCATCGTGTTACCGACGGTAAACAGCACGATCACGCCGATCAGCACGGAAATAAAGCCGAACACCGAATCGAAGAACTGCACCGTCTGGCCATAGATCGGGCTCAGCGTTTCGTAATCCTGGATTTCAAGCGGCGCTCCCTTGAGCGACGACAGCAGCTGTTCGATCCGCGCGCGCGCCGCCGGCATTTGCGCCGTGTGCTTGAGCTGCACCTGGATGGCCGTCACCTTCGGCGCGGTGTCGCCAAAGATCAGGCGCTGCGCCTGCGCCAGGTGCATGACCATGAAGATGTCGTCGAACTCCTTCAGGCCCTGGTTTTCAGCCTTGACGACGTTGAGCGCCGTCACGTTCGGCACGCCATGGTCGCTGGCGGCCAGCATCTCGATGCGCGTTTCGCTGGCGGCCGGGGCGCCTGAGCTTTCCAGCGCGGACAAGGCCTGGATATCATCCGGCGCCGACTTGGCGCCAGCCACAGCTTTAGGCGCGAACTCGCGGCAATTCGGTACCTTCAGCGGGCCGCACAGTTGCAGCGTGCGGGCGACACCGGTGCCGATCACGGCCGAGTCCGGACGGCTGCCGGTCAGCGCCAGCGGGTTCGAATAGCTCACGCCGTAGTCGTCCCACAGCAGCATCGTGTTCTGCTCATCGACAACGACACCGCCGGCGATCACGGTTTTTGACACGCCCGCGGCAAAATTGCCGGCGATGCCGCCCAGGCTCAGCTTCGGCGTGACCACTGCCAGCATGGGTTTGAGCACCGGATCATTGCTGACCACGTCGACAATGCGCTGGTAATCGGCGATGCCGTACGCGGCCGGGTCGCCGCTGCCGTAAAGAAAATAATCCTTGGCCTGGATCTGGAAGTGGCCGCTGCGCTGCACGTAGGCAGTCTGCATGGCGAAGATGACGTTGCCGCTGAATCCGCCAAACAGCAGGATCGCGTTCATGCCGATGATCATCGCAAGAAGCGTCGCCAGCGAGCGGCGCCGGTTTCGCAACAGGTTGCGCAGCGCAATCGAAATTGTCCTCATCGCTTTTCGGTCCCGGGCTCGTCGCGCCGCTGGATCGACGTGATGCGGCCATCGCGCAGAAAGACGGCGTCGTCGGCCTCGGCATGCACCTGCGGATCGTGCGACGAGAACACGAACGATACGTCATGGTCATGCTGCATCTTGCGCATCAGCGCGATGATGGCGGCGCCGGTGTGGCTGTCGAGGTTGGCGGTGGGCTCGTCGGCCAGCACCAGCATCGGCGCCGGCGCCAGGGCGCGCGCAATCGCCACGCGCTGGCGCTGTCCGCCGGACAACTGGCCGGGCCGGTTGTTGCCCTTGTCGGCCAGACCAACCGCGTCAAGCAGCCCGAGCACCCGCTCGCGCCGCTGCCTGGCCGGCATGCCGGTGAGCAGCAGCGGATATTCGACGTTCTCGTACGCGCTCAGCACCGGCAGCAAATTGAAGTTCTGAAAAATGAAGCCGAGATGGCGCGCGCGGAAATCCGACAAGGCGTCGTCGCTCAACAGGTGTACCGGCTGGTTGTCGACAATTACCTCGCCCTGGTCCGGGCGGTCGATGCAGCCCATCAGGTTCAGCAACGTGGTCTTGCCGCTGCCGGACGGGCCGGAAATGACAGTGAAACGGCGCGGCAAAATCTCCAGGTTGATATCGACGAGCGCAGGCACCTCGACCGCATCGAGGTGGTATTTCTTGCCGACTTGCTTCAGAACGATCGAATGCATTGCTGTTTGTTTGTCGTGCGATTTGAAAAGAATAAACTTTTACTAACGATTTTCGGCGAGAAAGCATTATAGCAATGCAACATATGCCACACGGTTCAGGTAAGGAAAGAAAAATGAACTGTTACCAATTAGTCCGTGGTGGCACCGGAATGTGCGGCAAGCCGGGTAAAATGGCGGCCTGTCCGGGGCTTTCCCGGCCGCGCACCCGACCGCCTGATGAACACTCCAGAAACAGCGCTTGCCTGCCGCCCCGGTTGCGGCGCGTGCTGCACCGCACCTTCGATTACCAGTCCGATACCCGGGATGCCCCATGGGAAGCCAGCTGGCGTCCGGTGCATTCAGCTTGGCGACGACAATTTCTGTCTCATCTTCGGCAAGCCGGAACGCCCTGCCTTTTGCGGCGGACTGCAACCATCGCAAGAGATGTGCGGACCGAGCCGCGAGCATGCGATGTTGTGGCTCGATACCCTGGAGCGGGCGACCGCGCCGATGCTCAGAGCCTGAATCCGATGTCAGGAGGCGTTCAGTCGTCAGCGTCGTCGGGGGTGCCCGGCACGATGCCCGGGAACTTGGTGCGCTTGCGGCGTTTCTTCACCGTTTCGGATTGCTCCTGAGTGGCCTTGGTGGCGGGCGGCGGCGCAATCGGCAGAGGAAAGCCGAGGAAAACCATGATTAGAAAGATCGGCAATAACAAATAAAAAAGCGGCCTCTTCCAATTTAGTTTTTGTTTCAACATTGCTAACAGATGGGGGACTTGCGATTGCATTCAAGTAGATTGTTTTCCTGTTCATCCTCCGCAGCGCCAAAACAACGCCACCATTGAGGTCGCACCGCCAGCGCCAGCCGTGCTCGTGGTAAGCTTCGACCCCGCGTGGTGTGCCTGCCGAACTCCTGCATCCTTCAACCTATCAAACAACAATTCATGGACATATTTCTCGCGCTCAAAGCCATCGTCATGGGCCTGGTGGAAGGTTTCACCGAATTTCTGCCGATTTCGTCGACTGGACACCTGATTCTGGCTGCAAGCCTGCTCAATTTCACCGGCGAGAAGGTCAAAGTGTTCGAGATTGCCATCCAGGCCGGCGCCATGTTGTCCGTGATCTGGGAGTTCCGCGTACGCATCGGCGCCGTGTTTGCCGGCATCACCAGCGACCCGAAGCAGCAAAAGTTCGTCGTCAACCTGATCGTCGCCTTCATGCCGGCCGCCTTCCTCGGCCTGCTGTTCAGCAAGATGATCAAGCAGTTCCTGTTCGCGCCGGTGCCGGTCGCGATGGCCTTCATCGTCGGCGGGCTGATTATCCTGTGGGTCGAGAGCCGCAACCGCCGGCGGCCGGAAAAGCCGCGCGTCGATTCGGTCGACGACATGACCTTGCTCGACGCCTTCAAGGTCGGCTGCGCGCAGGCGTTTGCCCTGATCCCAGGCACCAGCCGTTCCGGCGCCACCATCATCGGCGGCATGCTGTTTGGCCTGTCGCGCAAGGCGTCGACCGAATTCTCGTTCTTCCTCGCCATCCCGACCCTGCTGGCGGCCACCGTCTACTCGGTGTACAAGGAGCGCGCGCTGCTGTCGATGGCCGACCTGCCGCTGTTTGGCCTCGGCGGCCTGTCGGCGTTCATCTCGGCGTTCCTGTGCGTGCGCTGGCTGCTGCGCTATATCAGCTCGCACGACTTCACCATCTTCGCCTGGTACCGCATTGTGTTCGGCATCGTCATCCTGGCGACCGCCCACTACGAGTGGGTGAAGTGGGTCGACTGATATCATGAGTACCGACCTCGGCGCGCGCGCCCTCGAACAACTGGAGAGCGTGTTCGGCTACCCGGCCTTCCGCGGGCAGCAGGGCGACATCGTCGAACACGTCGCCGGCGGCGGCGACGCGCTGGTGCTGATGCCGACCGGCGGCGGCAAGTCGCTGTGCTACCAGATCCCGGCGCTGCTGCGCGACGGCGTCGGCGTGGTGGTCTCGCCGCTGATCGCGCTGATGCAGGACCAGGTCGACGCGCTGGCCGAAGTCGGCGTGCGCGCCGCCTTCCTCAACTCGACCCAGACGTACGAAGAGTCGATGCGCATCGAGCGCCTGGTGCGCACCGGCGAAATCGACCTGGTGTATGTCGCGCCCGAGCGCCTGATGACGCCGCGCTGCCTGGAGCTGTTCGAAGCGTCGAAGATTGCGCTGTTTGCCATCGACGAAGCGCATTGCGTGTCGCAATGGGGCCACGACTTCCGGCCCGAATACATCAAGCTGTCGATCCTGCACGAGCGCTTCCCGTCGGTGCCGCGCATCGCCCTGACGGCCACCGCCGACCACCAGACGCGCGCCGAGATCGCGCTGCGCCTGCAGCTGGAAGACGCGCGTCAGTTTGTCTCGTCGTTCGACCGCCCCAACATCCGCTACCAGATCGTCGAGAAGGCCAACGGCCGCAACCAGCTGCTCGAGTTCATCACGACCGAACATGGCGGCGACGCCGGCATCGTCTACTGCCTGTCGCGCAAGAAGGTCGAAGAGACCGCCGAATTCCTGAACCAGAACGGCATTCGCGCGCTGCCCTACCACGCCGGCATGGAGTACGAAAAGCGCAGTGCCAACCAGTCGCGCTTCCTGCGCGAGGATAGCATCGTCATGGTCGCCACGATCGCTTTCGGCATGGGCATCGACAAGCCGGACGTGCGCTTCGTCTGCCACCTCGATCTGCCGAAGAGTATCGAAGGCTACTACCAGGAGACCGGCCGCGCCGGCCGCGATGGCCTGCCGGCCAGTGCCTGGATGGCGTATGGCTTGCAGGACGTGGTGCAGCAGCGCCGCATGATCGACGAGTCGCAGGCCGACGAGACCTTCAAGCGGGTGCTCGGCGTAAAACTCGACGCCATGCTGGGGCTGTGCGAAACCCTCAGCTGCCGCCGCACGCGCCTGCTCGAATACTTCGGCGAGCGCTCCACGCCATGCGGCAACTGCGATACTTGCCTGATCCCGCCGGTGTCGTTCGACGGCACGGTGCCGGTGCAAAAGCTGCTGTCGGCGATCTACCGGGTCGACCAGCGCTTTGCCGCCGGCCACGTCATCGACGTGCTGCGCGGCGTGTCGTCCGAGCGCATCACCCAGTGGCACCACGATTCATTGTCGGTGTATGGCATCGGCAGCGAGCGCACCGAAGCGGAGTGGCGCGCAATCCTGCGCCAGGCCATCGCCATCGGCCTGGTGACGGTCGACCATGAGGTCTACAGCTCGCTGAAGCTCACCGACGCCGCGCGCCCGGTGCTCAAGGGTGGCCAGAAGGTGCAGCTGCGCCAGTACCAGAAGCCGGTCAAGCCGAAGCGCGCCACGTCGAGCTCGAAGAGCCACGTGGAGCTGGACCTGTCGAAGTCCGAGCAGGAGATTTTCGAGAAGCTGCGCTGGTGGCGCGTTGAGACCGCGCGGTCGCACGGCGTGCCGGCGTACGTGATTTTCGTCGACGCCACACTGCGCGAGATCGCCAAGGTCAAGCCGACGTCGCTGCAGGACCTGCGCGGCGTGTCTGGTGTCGGCGAGAAGAAGCTGGTCTCCTACGGCGACGAGATTGTCGCGTTGATCAGCGAGATGCTGTAACGCGACACATGCTCAGCATGGATAGACAGCTTGCGTTAGCCGTCAATCCCTGAACAGATGCGCAAACGTGCGGCTCACCGGCAGCTTCTCGTCGCTGCCGCGCAGCAGCACCTCCAGTCGCTCCGCGTCCACCCTCTCCGCCGCCACGATCGCATTCACATTGACCATCGTGCCACGGTGGATCTGCCAGAACCGCGCCGGATCGAGCCCGGAGAGCAGGTCCTTCAGCGGAATGCGCACCAGCGCTTCGGAGTCGGCCAGCACCACCCGCGTGTACTTCGTGTCCGACTGGAAGAACAGCACCCGGTCGACGTCGATGAGCCGTATCTGCTTGCCCACGCTCGCCTTGATCCACTTCATGTGCTCGCGCGGGGCGCCCGGCAGCGCCGCCTTCAGGTGCCGCACGATATCCGACAGGTCCGCCGGCCGCGCGCTGAGCTTTTCGCGGATACGCCCTACCGCCTTGGCCAGCCGGTCCGCCTCCACGGGTTTGAGCAGATAGTCGACAGCGCCGGCATCGAACGCGTCGACCGCATACTGGTCGTAAGCGGTGACGAACACGATGTGCGCCAGCTTGCCGATCCGCTCGGCCACCTCGAGTCCTGACAAACCAGGCATGCGGATATCGAGGAACACGACCTCAGGCTCATGCTCGAGAAAACCATCCCACGCGTCGTTGCCGTTTTCCGCCACCAGTACCACCTGCGCTTCCGGCCACGACGCCTCCAGCATCGCCAGCAGACGTTCGCGCATCAACGGCTCGTCTTCCGCCACCAGTACCCGCGTCATTTCGATTCCCCGATCGGTACGATGATGTCGGCGATGGCGCCCTGCTCCGCTTCGCGCAAGGCCAGGCTGGCCGCAGCGCCGTAGGCCAGTTGCAGCCGGCGCCGCACATTCTCCAGGCCCATGCCGTCGCCGGGCTGCCCGCTGATGCCAACGCCGGTGTCCTCGACCCTGATGCGCGCCACGCCATTTTCCGTCAGCGCGCTCACCGCCACTGCGCCGCCACGCAGCGACGGCTCGATGCCATGCTTGATCGCGTTCTCCACCAGCGTCAGCAACAGCATGCCAGGCATGTTCAGCTGCGCCAGCGCATCGGGCAAATCGAGCGTGAAGCGCAGCCGTTCGCCGAGCCGCGCCTTCATCACCTGCAGGTAGGCCTCGACCAGCGCGAATTCCTGCCGCAGCGTGACCTGTTCGCTGCGCATTTCGGCCAGGCTGGCGCGCAGGAACGTGATCAAGTTGGCCGTCAGCTCGGCGGCGCGCGGCGCGCCCTGCTCCGCCAGCTGCTGCACGGCGCCGAGCGTGTTGAACAGGAAGTGAGGCTCTATCTGCGCCCGCAGCAGCAGCAGCTGCGACTCGGACAGTTCGCGCGCCAGCCGCTCGCGCTCTGTCTCGTGCAGCAGCTGCGCCGTCAGCGTCGCGTACTGGCGGTTGCGCAGAGTACCGACGATCACCAGCGGCAGCAGCACGATCAGCATGCCAAGCCCAAATCCATACGTGTACGCGCCGGCGGGAATCCCGCGCAAGATCTCTTCGACCGACCGTCCCGTAGCCAGGCCAAACACGGTGACGATGAACAACCCGGTCACGATGCCAATGGCGAGTCGAAGCATCACCTTGCGCTTTTTGTCGACCAGCCAGCGGTAGTTGAACCACGCCGCCATCGTCGCCCAGACGAGTGCGAAGCCCAGCACGTTGGCCATCACGACTCCTCTGAGCCAGGCGTAATCTGTCAGTAGCAGATGCGCCGCGGTGCCGATCAAGGTAAACAGGAGCAGCAATTTGGCGATGGGCACCAGCAGGAGCGCTCCGCGGTATTTGATCGAAAATTCACGCAGCTGGTGGCGCTCGATCGGCGACAGCGCCGCCAGCTTTTTGTAGAACGCCTTGCGCCAGCCAGCCGGCATCTGCTCGATCAGGCTCGGGTCCTGCAGGACGTTGATCTGCTCGTCCTCCCACTCGCGGTACCAATTCAACACGCTGCGAAACATGGCAATCCTCCTCAGACCCGTAATGTAAAGCACACACGCAGTCTAAGGAAGCGGCCCGTTTTCAGGTAGCCGGAAGTGACGAACGACGGTGCAGGAGGGACGAACGACGACTCAGGCCGGCTTTTTCGTAAACACCAGGTCCCACACGCCATGACCGAGCTTGATGCCGCGGTTTTCAAATTTGGTGAGCGGGCGGTAGGCCGGCTGCGGCGCATAGCCTTCGGCGGTATTTTGCAGCAGCGGCTCGCTGCCCAGCACTTCGAGCATCTGCACCGCGTAGTCTTCCCAGTCGGTGGCGCAGTGCAGGTAGCCGCCTGGCGCCAGCTTTTCGGCCAGCAGTTTGACGAACGGCGTTTGCAGCAGGCGGCGCTTGTTGTGGCGAGCCTTGTGCCATGGGTCCGGAAAGAACACGTGCACGCCGGCCAGCGACGCGTCAGGGATCATCTGGTTCAGCACTTCGACCGCATCGTGCTGGATCAGGCGCAGGTTGGCGATACCCTGCTCGCCGATCTGTTTGAGCAGGCTGCCCACGCCAGGCGTGTGCACTTCGACACCGATGAAGTCCTTCTCCGGCATGCCTTTGGCGATATGTGCGGTGGTGTCGCCCATGCCAAAGCCGATCTCCAGGATCACCGGCGCCTTGCGGCCGAATGCCTGTTCGAAGTCGAGCGGCGCCTTGGCGTACTCGATCAGGAACTGCGGCCCCAGTTCTTCCAGCGCGCGCGCCTGCGCGATCGACAGGCGGCCGGCACGGGTGACGAAGCTGCGGATGCGGTGCTCGCTGGGGTCGTACAGCATCGGGCGGGCGCTGCCGCTTGGAGGAGTTTCTGAAGACATGGGATGCGATGAGGGAGAATGAGGGTCGGGCGACATTATATCGCACCGCAATCGGCGCCACCGCCTGTGGCCGCCAGCGTTTGCGCGGCAGAGCTCGTGTCCGAATGTCGGCACTGACCCCGTGGGCGCAACTCGGCGGATATTTGAACGATCAGTGTTCCGACAGGTCTAACTAGCATGGAAGATACCCGTATCGAACGCTTGGAAAGCAGGTTAGATGAACTTGCTGTGGAAATGCGCACGGGGTTTCGCGCCGTAGAGACCCGCTTGTGCAAAATTGACGCAAGACTAGACCAGTGCGCGACCAAAGCCGAGCTTGGCGAACTGCGAACCGAAATGTACCGGATGAACGCAGAACTCAAAACATGGATGCTCGCTACGATGGTCACCATCATCGCCACCTCGCTGGCAGCCACGTTCGGTTTGCATCACTGGAGCTCTTGATGCGTGGCGCGCTTTTGCGCTATCCGCGCCATCGGGCTAACGCAGCGTCAGCAAATATGCAGCCATGTCGCGCGCATCGGCCTCGGACACATCGAGCACCGGCATCGCCGTCAGCGGATCGATCTGCTTCGGGTTGCGGATCCACTTGATCAGGTTCTCCTGGTTGTTCGGCAGGGCGCCGGCGATGAAGCGGCGCTCGGCCAGCTTGTCGAGCGGGCGCCCGACATACACCTCCGAACCTGTCACGCCGGGGATCATGTGGCACGCCCGGCAGGCGTACTGGTTCAACGCAACCCGGCCGCGCTCCGGGTTGCCCTGCACGCCGGCCGGCAGCGGACGTTCGCCGCAGCCGGCCAGCGCCAGCACCAGCGGCACCAGTGCGGCGCGCGTCATCGCGCTACCTCGCCGGCGGTGATGTCGGCGTAGGACTTCGGCGTCAGCGCCGGCAGCTGCTGCAAGAAAGCGACCACCGCCCACAGCTCGGCGTCGGCCATGTGGTACTCCCATGCCGGCATGCCGCTCATCTTGATGCCGTTCTTGGTGATCCAGTACAGCTCACCGGCATTCCAGTGGCGCGAGGCGTCGACCAGCGGCCCGGGCAGCGGCTGCATGCTCTTGCCCCAGTCGGACTGCGCAAACCCGGGCCCGCCGTGGCAATGGGCGCAGTTGTCGCGGTATAGCACGGCGCCGCGCCTGACCTGCTGCGCCGACGTCAGGTCGGGCGCCAGCACCTTGCGGGCGTGGTGGCGCACCGAGTCGCGCATGCCCTGTTCGAGCAGCGTGTGGACGACCTGGAAATGCTGCTGCGTGGCGGCGATGTTGTACCAGCCGCCGCGCAGCACCAGCGCGCCGACCAGGCCGGCGCCGACCGCGCCGAGCAGCACGGTAGCGGCGGCGGTCTTGAACATCAGGCGGGTGCGGTTGGCCAGCATTGAGGGTGTCCGATTGGCGTGTTCTATTGAAAAAAAGCCACTATTGTTTTCTTGTATTATATATATCCATCCAGTCGTGGCAGGATTCTAACGTGCGCGTGTTTTCAATTCTGGCCGCCGGCCCGGGCGCCATCGCGGCGACCTTGTGCGCCTTGGCGCTGGCCGCCTGCGGCAAGCAGCACGCACCGATGCGGGTGGACGGCGGCGACGCCAAACTGGGCATGCGCCTGATGGAGCAGTACCAGTGCGGCGCCTGCCACGCGATCCCGGAAGTGGCGGCCGCGCGCGGCACGCTCGGCCCGCCGCTCGCACACTTTGGCCGGCGCAGCTACATCGCCGGCGCCATTCCCAACCTGCCCGATCCGCTCACCGAGTGGCTGGTCAACCCGCCCGCCATGAAGCCCGGCACGACGATGCCGAACCTGGGCGTGTCGCCGGCCGAAGCGCGCCACATTGCGGCCTACCTGTACGAGTTGCGATGAGCGGCCCGCTGCAGTCGGTGCTGCATCCGGCCGGTCCCGATGCGGCCATCATCGGCCAGTTCGCGTGGGTGATGTTCGCCGCCGGCGCGGTGATCCTCGTTGCGGTGATGGCCCTGCTGGCGCTTGGCCTGCGCGGCGAAGGTCGCCCGGTGCGGCCGATGCGCTGGATTGCCGGCCTTGGCGTCGCTTTTCCGGTGCTGGTGCTGACGGCGCTGCTGGGATGGAGCACTTGGCAAAGCGCGAAGCTGACGGCGCAGTCGTCGCAGCAGTCGCTGGCCATCGCCGTCACCGCCAAGATGTGGTGGTGGGAGGTGCGCTACACCGACAAGGCGAGCGGCCGCGAGATCGTCACCGCCAATGAAATCCACATTCCCACAGGGCGCCCGGTCTACCTGGGCCTGACCACCAGCGACGTGATCCACAGCTTCTGGGTGCCGGCGCTGGGCGGCAAGAAGGACATGGTGCCTGGCCACGTCACCGGCCTGACGCTGCACGCCGACAAACCCGGCATCTACCGCGGCCAGTGCGCCGAATACTGCGGCGAACAGCACGCGCGCATGGCGCTGCACGTGGTGGCCCAAACGCCGGCGCAGTTCGACGCCTGGCTGGCTGGCCAGCTGCCGCCGGCCGCGGCGCCGACCGACGCGCTGCTTGCGCGCGGGCGCCAGGCCTTCCTCGACCAGCGCTGCAGCGCGTGCCACACGATCCGCGGCGTCAGCGGCAGCGGCAGCGGCGGCGGCGTCAATGCGCTCGGCCCCGACCTGACCCACGTCGGCAGCCGCATGCACATCGCCGCCGGCACGTTGCGCAACCACCGCGCCAGCCTGGCCGACTGGATCGCCGACCCGCAGCGCGTCAAGCCGGGTGCGCGCATGCCGGCCGCCGCCGACATCGACGCCGACACCCTGCGCGCCCTTGCCACTTATCTCGAGCACCTGAAATGATTGAAGCCGATCCTGTATTTTTACCCAGTTCCCTGCCGCGTCCCGCCGGCGAACTGGCCGGCCTGGAAGCGCCGTGGAAGACGCCGACCGGCTGGCGCTTCTTCTCGAGCGTGAACAACACCAGCATCGGCCTGCTGTACATCGGCACCGCGCTGCTGTTCTTCATCCTGGCCGGCATCCTTGGCCTGTTGATGCGCGCGCAACTGGCGGTGCCGGACAACACGCTGCTGAGCGCCGCCACCTACAACCAGGTGTTCACCATGCACGGCACGGTGATGATGTTCCTGTTCGCCATTCCCGTCGTCGAAGCGATCGCGGTCTACCTGCTGCCAAACATGCTCGGGGCACGTGACCTGCCGTTCCCGCGCCTGTCGGCGTACGCGTTCTGGGCCTATGCGATCGGCGGGCTGGCGTTTTTCTGCACGCTGTTCGCCGGGCTGGCGCCGGACGGCGGCTGGTTCATGTATCCGCCGCTGACGGGCAAGGAGTATTCGCCCGGACTGAACGCCGATTTCTGGCTGCTGGGGATCGGCTTCATCGAGATTTCGGCGATCGCGGGCGCCATTGAACTGATCGTCGGCATCCTGTTTACCCGCGCGCCCGGCATGACGCTTGGCCGCATGCCGGTATATGCCTGGGCGATGCTGGTGGTGGCGGTGATGATCGTGTTCGCCTTCCCGGCGATCATCGCCGGCACCGCGCTGCTCGAGCTCGAGCGCGCCTACGACTGGCCGTTCTTCATCGCCGAGCGCGGCGGCGACCCGCTGCTGTGGCAGCACCTGTTCTGGTTCTTCGGCCATCCGGAGGTGTACATCATCTTCCTGCCGGCGGCCGGCATGGTGTCGACGATGATCCCGACGATTGCCGGCACGCCGCTGATCGGGCGCCGGCCGATTATCGTCGCGCTGGTGGCGGTGGGCTTTTTCAGCTTCGCGCTGTGGGCGCACCACATGTTCACCGCCGGCCTCGGCGTGCTCGAGATGAGCTTCGTGTCGGCCGCCAGCATGGCCGTCGCGGTGCCGACCGCGATCCAGGTATTCGGCTGGATCGCCACGCTCTGGCGCGGCAAGGTGACGATCACCGGACCGACGCTGTTCCTGCTCGGGTTCATGTTCATCTTCGTGCTCGGCGGGCTGACCGGCGTGATGGTGGCGGTGCTGCCGTTCGACTGGCAGGTGCACGATACCTACTTCATCGTCGCCCACCTGCACTACGTGCTCATCGGCGGCATGGTGTTCCCGGTGTTTGCGGCGATGTATTACTGGATCCCGCTCATCAATGGCCACCGGCTGTCCGAATCGCTGGCGCGGTGGGTGTTCGGCCTGATGTTCGGCGGCTTCAACCTGGCGTTCTTCCCGATGCACATCACCGGCCTGCTCGGCATGCCGCGCCGCGTGTACACCTACGCACCCGAGCTGGGATGGAACGCGCTGAACATGCTGTCGACGGTGGGCGCCTTCATCTTCGCCGCCGGCGTGCTGTTGTTTATCGTCGACGCGGTGCGCACGTTTCGCAAGCCTGAAAAAGGGGTCGGCAATCCGTGGAACGCGGCGACGCTCGAGTGGCTGCCGTCGGAAGACTACGGCAATCGCAGCATCCCGCACATCGTGTCGATGGACCCGCTGTGGGACCAGCCGGCGCTGGCAGAGGAAGTCGAAGCCGGCCGCCACTATCTGCCGGGCAGCGCCACCGGCAAGCGCGAGACGATCGTCACCAGTCCGGTCAGCGGCGAGCCGCGCTACCTGCTGATCCTGCCGACCGACAGCTGGTGGCCGCTGATCGCCGCCGCCGGCACCGCCGGCTTTTTCCTGCTGCTGACCGTGAAGATGACGCTCACCGCGTGGGCCTGCGCGATCATGGCGATGGTCGGCATCGTCGCGTGGCTGTGGCAGTCGGACCGCCCGCCGCCGATGGCAAGCGCGAAGGTGTCCGACAAGTTGACGCTGCCGATCGGCGCCAGCGGCACCGCATCGATGTCGTGGTGGGCGACGATCATCATGCTGGTGGTCGACGCCACCATCTTTGCCTCGTTCGTGTTCGCCTACATCCACATCTCGATGCGGCTGACGGTATGCCCGCCGCCGAACGCCGCGCTGGCCGATCCGCTGTGGCCCCTGCTGTCGGGCGGCCTGCTGCTGGCCGGGTCGGCCCTGATCGTGCTGTCGAAGCGGTTCCTCGTCAAGCCGATGCTGCCCTGGCTGGTGCTCGCCGCGATGGCGTGCATGGTGGCCGCTTTCGCGTGCGACTTCAACGGCCAGCGCCTGGCCGGGCTGGAGCCGACGCGCCAGGCATGGAGCGCGACGGTGGCCGCCATGCTGGCCTACCAGGGACTGCACGTTGCCGGCATGGTCATCACGGGGCTGTATCTGTGCGCGCGCGCGTGGAACGGCCATGTGCGCCAGAGCAGCCGCGCCACGCTCGACAACACTGCGCTGATGTGGCACTACACGACGCTGCAGGGGATCGCCGCATCGGTGGCGATCCATCTCGTGCCCAAGCTGATGGGATGACCATGCGCGACCATTTCTGGAGTCGGCTGCTGCACGGCACTTTGCCACTGATGGTGTGGGCGGCGCACTGGTTCGCCGCTTACGTGCTGGTAGCGGCGCAATGCAGCCCGGCGGCGATTTCGCCGGAGTCGCCGCGGCGCTGGATGCTGTGGGTGCTGTCGGCGTTGGCCCTGGCGGCGTGCGCGCTGATGCTGTGGCGCGCCCGCAGGACGCTGCGCCACGCCGGCGGCGACATCAGCCTGCTCGACTGGGCGGCGGCCGGCAGCGCGGTCCTGGCGACGATGGGCATCGTGTGGACGACTCTGCCCATGCTGCTGGTCGACGGCTGCAGGTGACACCGTCTGCCATGCTGGCAGTGCGCCAGCGTCACAGCGCTACTGCGCCGGCTTGACGCGCCAGATCACGTTGCCCACATCGTCAGCGACCAGCAGCGCGCCGGCCTTGTCCACCGCCACACCGACCGGGCGGCCGTACGCGTCGCCGTCCTTGTTGACGAAACCGGTCAGCACTTCGATCGGCTTGCCATTCGGTTTGCCGCCGACGAACGGGACGAAGACGACGTTGTAGCCGTTGAGCGGCTTGCGGTTCCACGAGCCGTGCTGGCCAATAAAGGCGCCGCCGGCGTACGTCGCCGGGAACAGGCTGCCCTCGTAGAACACCATGCCGAGCGGCGCGACGTGGGTGCCGAGCGCATAGTCCGGCTTGATGGCCTTGGCCACCAGGTCAGGCCGCGGCGGCTCGACCCGCTTGTCGACGTGGCTGCCGTAATAGCTGTACGGCCAGCCGTAGAAGGCGCCGTCCTTGACCGACGTCAGGTAGTCGGGCACCAGGTCGCTGCCCAGTTCGTCGCGCTCGTTCACGACGGTCCACAACTCCCCGCTTTGCGGCTGCCAGCCCATGCCGTTCGGGTTGCGCAGGCCCGACGCGAACAGGCGCGTGGCCGAGGTCTTCAGGTCGATCTCGAGGATCGCGGCGCGGTTCACTTCCTTGTCCATGCCATTTTCGGCGACATTGCTGTTGGAGCCGACCGTCGCGTACAGCTTGCTGCCGTCCTTGCTGGCGATGATGTTCTTGGTCCAGTGGTGGTTCAGCGGACCGCCAGGCAGCGCCGCGACCGTGACCGGCGCCGCGGTGATCGTCGTATCGCCCGCCTTGTACGGGAAGCGCACCACCGCGTCGGTGTTGGCGACATACAGCATGTCGCCGATCAGCGCGATGCCGAACGGCGAATTGAGATTTTTGAGGAATTCGGTGCGCGTCTCGGCGACGCCATCGCCGTCGGCGTCGCGCAGCAAGGTGATGCGGTTCGGGCTCGGTACCGCGGCGCCGGCCTTGGCCATCACTTTTTTCATGACGAAGCCCTTGATGCCCTTGCCGTCTTCCGGCCGCGGCGGCGCGTTGGTCTCGACGACCAGCACGTCACCGTTGGGCAGCACGTGCAGCCAGCGCGGGTGCACTAGGCCAGTGGCCAGCGCGTTGACCACCATGCCGGACGCCGCGGTCGGCATTACGCCGGCCGGCCAGCCCTTGGCCGGCGCGATGTCGACGGTGGGGATCAGGCTCTTGACCGGCTCGGGAATGACCGGTGCCGGGCCGACGCCCGCGGTCGATGGCAGCAGGGCTTTTTCGCTGCAGGCTGCCAGGCTCAGGACTAGGCTGGCTGCAAGCAGGCGCACAGGGACGGCGTCACGCATGGGTTTCTCCTTGAATGGTGGGGCAATAGTCGAACTCGTCCGATTTTATACAATTTGGACAACATTGTTCGCCCGATAGGACGCGGCGCGCCCTACCTCCACCGCACACCAGAAGAAGCCGGTACCGCCGGCCCGCGCCGCGGCTACAAATTGATCGGCGTGATTTTGGTGCCTTCCAGACTCAGGTTGGCCATCAGTCCCGCGTTGGTCATCACAATCACCTGCACCGGCTGGGTCGCGGTGGTGGTGTCGATCTGGCCGTTGGCGCCCACTCTCACCAGTGCCACCGACGCGTCGGCGCCGAGGTTCCAGCCGCCGTGGCTGCCCGCCTGGAATTTTTCCAGCGAGTCGCGCGTCATGAACAGGATCACCATGGCTTTCGACTGGGCGCCGGCCTGGAAGCCGACCGACAGCGACGCCAGATTGTAGTAGCCGCTGTGTTTTGCTTTGACGCGTAGTTCGCCTCTGCCATATTCGCCGCCGACGACGAAGCCGGCCGCGAGCACGCGCGGAAACACCAACACGCCTTCGGCCTTCGACACCAGCTCGCGCGAGCCGGCCGCCTGGGAATACAGTCGCGTCAGCGTCGTGTCCACGCCAGTGCGAATTTCGGTACGCACGGCGGCATTGTCGGCCTGGCCCGCTGTGGAGGACGTATCCTTCGTCATGCTGCACCCGCTAAGGGCCAAGGCTGACAAGGCGAGCACCGCCGTGGTGTGAAGCAGGAAGCTGCGCTTTTGCATGAGATTCTCCGGTCGTTGATAAATCAAGATTCCGAGATCGAACACCCGCTAACCCGATTTTACGCTTTGGGCCTGCGCGCGCAGCACGCACGCGCACTTTCCTGCGGCCGCGTTGCGTCGCCGTCACGACGGAAAGGACCGGGGATACGGGTAGCGAATAAATATTGTTGCCACAGGGTCGCCAACATGATCTTTTCCACTAGTTTTCAGGCAACATGGGCGTTCAACTCTTGACGGAATCCTTCATGAAACTCGCAGTCGTGCTGGTGGCCGGCCTGGCCATTTCGCTTGACGCATCAGCGGCGCCTCGTTCGGAAATCGACATCAAGCGCGGCGTTGCGGATGTCGTCGAGCGCTACGCGAATGCTGTCTCCTGCGGCGGCGTATCGATAAAGCCAGAAGATGTGCTGACGTTGAGCGCGTACCAGGACGACGGCGGTTTAGCGCTGTCGAAATACGCGGTGTTATGGCACGGCGACCTCGGTTGCATGGAGGGCTCCGGAGCGGAAATGACGCGCCTGTCGATCGCCACCATCAATACCGGCCAGTACGTCGTTCAGCCGGAACTCTCATCACCGGTGGCCGCCTTCGACAGTCCGGTTCGTTTCGTCAGCCGGGGCGTCAGCAGCGACGCCGATGCGCTGGTACTCGAGGGCATCGAATACGCGCCGAATGACCCGCGCAGCGCGCCATCGATACCGGTCCGCTTTACCTTGCGAATGGACGCGAAAGGCGGCTGGAGGCTCGTAGACAAGATCAGGATCGCCACTACCAAACCTTGAAACGAACCGGTCATAAACACGGCGTATGCTGCAACGGCGGCGGAGAAATTCCTGGTCAGCCGTTGCCAATCAAGGGAGAACGATATGATCCAGACTCAATTGTCCGAGCCGACACCCGTCGACGAATTCCGCACTGCCCACAAGATCTGGAAGGAAGCGAACGACAGCTTCCATGACCGGTTTCAGGAAATTGTCACGCGGGGCAAGGGGCAGGATCTCGACGCCCTGGCCCAGGATTTGGCGGGCAAGTTCGATCACTTCATGCGCTGTTCGAAGGTACTGGTCGATCGAAAGGAGCACGTATAACAAAGGGGGAGTCGGTGCTGTCACATGTGTTTTTCGCATAGAACATCAACGCCCGGTTGAAGTTATTGACCCGGATATGCGTTTGCTTCCACGGCTGATCCACATTCGCCATGCAGACGCTGCCGGGAAAAGTTCATCTCCGCCCACGACCTTCTCGGGCAAATTTGTCAATTTAGATAAATATTTAACACAGCGCTTCGGCGCTGTTTTTTATGAGTAGAATGGACAATCTTTAGCCTGGGAGTGGACCGTGACCAATTTTCTATACGAAGCGTTGGGCCAGAAGCGCGCATGGCGCATCGTCTGCAACTCCGTCCTGGCGCTGTCGCTGACGACGGCGATCGGCGCCGCTTACGCAGGTAAACCCCCGCCGTACACCTATACCTCGGTTGGCAACCCCGCTACCGCACCCACCGTCGGCTCCGTGCAACCATATCCATCGTATGTGTTGATGGGCGGCGGCCCCGATGTGGATGAAGCATTTCGGTGGATGATCAAGCAGGCGGGCGTGCGTCCTGGAACCGGCGGTCGTCTGGTGGTAATTCGCGTTACCGGCGATGGCGCTTATAACCCGTATATCTATTACAGCAGCCCTTCTTCGTCGACCGCTTCCGCCGACATCGTCGATGGCTGGGTCGGTGGTGCATCGCTCGGGCTGACGTCGGTCGAGACGCTCGTCATCCCGAGCATCGCCGCGGCGAACGACGCGTTCGTCAACGCAACCGTCGGCCGCGCCAACGCGGTATGGATCGCCGGTGGCGACCAGAGCGATTACATCAAGCTGTGGAAGGGCCAGGCGCTCGAGCGCACCTTGAACACGCTGATGAAGAACAACATCCCGGTCGGCGGTACCAGCGCGGGACTCGCTGTACTGGGTCAGTTCGACTACGCGGCCTTAAGCGGCACCGTCACTTCGGCGCAGGCGATGAGCAACCCGTACAACAAATACATGACGCTCGATCCGGCGCCGCTGAGCACGTCCGGTGGCTTCCTTGCACCGCCGGCTTTGGCCAATACCATCTTCGACTCGCACCTCGATGCGCGCGACCGCATGGGGCGCCTGGTGACGTTCGTATCGCGCCTGGTGGCTAGCTATCCGGGATCGGGCTCCCAACAGTTCGGCTGCACCGGCGGTGTGCTTGCCAATAATGCGGCCAAGGGAATTGGCGTGAGCGTGGAATCGGCGCTGCTGGTGAATTGGGATCCGGTGAATGGCCACTACGCCGGCCGGCGGGTGACCAACACCCCTGCTCCGACTACCGAAGCTGCCGTCTATTTCGTCAACGTGACGCAGGGTCCGACCTTGTGCGCGTCCGGCAAGCCGCTGACGATTGGCGCATCGGCGGTACAGATTCGCAAATTGGCTGACTCGGACACGGTGATTAATATGTCGGACTGGTCGAGCTTTCCGATTCACCGGTCGGTCGGCGTGACTGCCGGCGTGCTGTCGCCCGATCCGTATTGAGTTGCGCGCGCGGAAATGAACTGCATCGAGACGCCTGACGCCAGAAGGAAAGGCCCGCGTCGCCAAGAACGCCAGCATGCCGAACTCGGCGGCGGCAAGTCGCCGCCATGATGGCCGACCTGGCGGCGGCGATGCCGCGGTTGAAGGCTATCGAAGCGGCGCATCGCCGGCGCTGATGGTACGGCGACCTGCGCCGCATTATTGATCAGATCAATGAAAGCGCCAGGCGTCGGCCAGTTCATGCCAAATTTTAGCTTAGTCATGCTGGAATTTGGCACATGATCGCCGAAGCCCTGTTCACCCCTGCCCAGCAGAAACTGCTCGCCGTGCTCTTCGTCCGGGTCGACGAGGCGCTGCCTCAGACTTCTTGGCCAATTTGGCCCAGATCCGCAAGCTCAAGGCGGAGCCGTCAAGCCCGCGTGAATTCGACGGCTTGCTGCGCTCGGCCGTCGAGCGCGCCACCGACGCGCACAATGCCGGCTTGTCGCTGGCGAGCCGCTTCACGCTGGCCTACGACGCCTCCCACGCGCTCGCGCTCGCGCTCGCCGCGCTGCGCGCGCACGGCTATCGCAGCGAGGACCGCGACCAGTCGGGCGCCAAGATCGGTTACATCGCGTCGAGCAGAACCTGCACGACCTGGGTGAGGTGCGCGACTGGACCCCGGCGCGCCATAACGCCCTGCGCGCGCGCTGGAGCGAAAACCCCAAGCACCAGAGCCTAGACTACTGGAAGCAGCTGTTCGAGTACATCGCCGACCACTGCGATTTCATGACCGGCCGTGCGGCCGGCAAGTCGAAGTGGACCGCCAACCTCGAATGGGTCGCCCAGCAAGTCAATTCCGTCAAAATCCGCGAGCGCAACTATGAAAACGATTCACCAATTCGGCACACCCGGCGTGGACGACGCCACCCCGCACGCCGTGTACGCCGAGCAGTCCGTGATCGACGCCCTGAAGCCGACAAAGGCGTGCCGGCAAGCCACTCCTGCTAGCCGCAGTGCATCCAAAGCGCCAGGACATATTTCGATCCGTGGCGCTTAGGCCCGAGTTGAGTCAGGAGGCTACTGCTTTCCTAGTTGCAAGGATACGCCGCGGCGAGTTGCGCACGCGACTTGGCGATTGCGGATGTTGGAGGCTCATCCACGGTCATCGTGTTGTCGGTGAACTTGAAGCCATACTTTGGGTCCGCTACGGTCGCCGCAGTAACCACGTCGTCTCCCTGCGGCTTCGCGCCGCCACTTTCCCAGCTCACCATGTCCTGGAATGCCTTCACCTGCTCAGTGACCGTGAAATCGCAGTGCGCCACGCCACGGATCGCGCGCTGCACCAGCCGCCCGGATGTGCCTTGGGCGTCGGCCCGTTTCTTGAAGATCTGCTCCATGCTGAAGGGCACATACATGTCGCCCAGCCCATGGAGCGTAACGACCGGGATATTGAAGCGCGCATTGGTCTTGGGCACCCAGCGCAGTCCATCCCTGCGTAGGCGGTTCGCGTCCGGCGTCGCCTGGACCCGGTAGATCGTATTGTTGAAGGCGGCTTCTTCCGCCGACAGCGCAGGCAAATTGTCCAGTTGATAGACGAGATCCTTGGTCGACACCACATCCTCGTTCAGGATGCCCAGCATCTTGCCGTCGCGCCCGAACGTGCCCCAGGCCGTATCGGTGTAAGGGCTGGCAAAGCCAACCTCGAACATCGGGCGCTGGCCGCCGGTGAGGTTCTGCGCAATGGTCTTGAGCTTGTTGCCCAGCTCTGTCGTGACGCCGGTGGCCGAAGTGCTGGGGAAAGTTGTGAACAGTGCGCTCTTGACCGTGGGCTGCAACGTTTCCCAGTTTGTTACCGGCCAGGTAGTAGCGGGCACGCCGGCAAGCTGCATGGCCGCGGTCTGGTAGGCAGCGAGGAAGTCATACAGCTCGGTGTCGCCCAGCACGCCGCACATGGGCACTGCGCCGTCGTATTTCACCTTGTGATTGGCATAGTCGGCCGCCTCGGCATCAATGGCTGCGGCCGTCACGTGACCGCCCATGGAAACGCCAATAATATAAGTCTTGCTGGGCGCTGACAGTGCGCGGCCATTGGCGGCGGCGATCCGGTTGAACGCGAGCGCCAGTGCATTGGTATCTTCTACGCCGGCGCGGACATCATAGTAGTTCTTGGAATAGCTCGAGGCCGCCCAGGCATAGCCCTGTGCGATCAGGTAATCCTCAACGGCCACCTGATCGTCACCCAGGGCAAGACCAAGCAGGCGCTGCGCATCATCATCGCTGGCGAGCTGGCCGAGCTGCTGGTGCGCATCCGCGCGCGCAAGGCCGACCACAAGATCGTTACTTCCGCGCTGCTGGTCAACCTGCAGGGCAAGCGCCTGACTCCGGCTGTGCTGCGCAACCACTTCGACGATGCGCGCGCCCTGGCGGCCAAAGCGCACCCAGCGATGGCCGCCGACATCAAGGCTTTCCATTTCTACGACCTGCGCGCGAAGGCCGCCGACGACACCAGCGACGAGCGCGGCGTGCAGGCGGCAATTGATCTTTTGGGGCACGACAGTGTGAAGACAACCAAGCGGCATTACCTACGCCGGGGCAAGATTGTAGATTCGACGAAATAGGATTTTGGGGAGCAAATCCACTTTTGCGGAGCAGAGAACGGCCAGAAAAAGCGCCAATTTACCTATGGAGCGGGTGAAGGGAATCGAACCCTCGTCGTAAGCTTGGGAAGCTTCTGCTCTACCATTGAGCTACACCCGCGTAGCCCGCATTTTACGCGCGTTCTGGCATCTTTGACAAATTCAAGGTGCCGCCACCCTTTTTTCAGACCGGCGGATCAGCACCCCAGCCGCTGGCGCGCCGCGCGATACTCGTCCTGCAGCCGCGCCACCACTTGCGCCACCGGCATCACCTGCTTGACCGCGCCGATACCCTGCCCCGCGCCCCAAATGTCCTTCCACGCCTTTGGCCTTGAGCTGCCGGCGCTGAAGTCCATTTTCGATGGATCGGCAATCGCCATGTTGTCCGGGTCAAGTCCGCCGTTGACGAGGCTGTCGCGCAAATAATTGCCGTGCACTCCGGTGATGAAATTTGTCAGCACGATCTGCGACGCGCTGCTCTCGACCACCATTTGCTTGTAGGCCGGAGCAGCGTTGGCTTCTTCCGTGGCGATGAATGCCGAGCCAATGTACGCCAGGTCCGCGCCTGCCGCCTGGGCGGCCAGAATCGCGTTGCCATTGGCGATGGCGCCGGACAGCAGCAGCGGCCCGTCAAACCATTCGCGAATCTCCTGGATCAGCGCAAACGGTGACTGTGCCCCGGTATGTCCGCCGGCGCCGGCCGCCACCGCGATGAGTCCGTCGGCGCCCTTCTCGATCGCCTTGCGCGCGAACTTGTTGTTGATGACATCGTGCAGGACGATGCCGCCGTAAGATTGAATCGCCTGATTGACGTCTTCGCGCGCGCCAAGGGAAGTAATCACAATCGGCACCTTGTGCTCGACGCACACCGCCAGGTCGTGATCGAGCCGCACATTGGAGCGATGCGCGATCAGGTTGACGGCAAAAGGCGCCGACGGCTGATCAGGGTGTAACCGGTCGTGCTCCGCCAATTCAGCCGCAATGCGTGTGAGCCATTCGCCGAATGCCGCTTCCGGCCGCGCATTCAGGGATGGAAAGGAGCCGACCACCCCGGCCTTGCATTGCGCAATCACCAGCTCCAGGCTGGAGACGATAAACATTGGCGAGCAAACGACGGGCAGTCTGAGGCCCTGAAAAATCGCTGGCACTGGCATCTGAATCCTTTGTTAACTGAGTAGAAAATCAACCTTGTCCGTGACTCGCATCGGCGAGATTGGCGCCGATGATCGCAGCCTCACGTTTCAGCGCGGCAGCCAGCTGCTTCTCGCGCGCGGTGACGCGTTCGGACAGGGCGACGATCGACAGCGCGGCGACCGGCCGGCCGTCGCGGTCCATCACCGCCACCGCAGCGCCGCCGATGCGGTCGACCACCACGTCGATCAGCATCGCGTGGCCGTCGCGTCGCGCCGCGTCGATACGCTCGCTTAGCAACTCGGCGCTGATCCGGGGGAAACTTGCCAGCCGCGGCGGAATCTTCGACAACGCCGCCTCGCGTTCGGCATCGCTCATCGCCGCGAGCAGCGCGATGCCGCCGGAGCCGACGCCGAGCGTGCGCCGGCTGCCCAGTTGCTGGTAATTCGCCTGGATCGGGTAACTGCCCATCTGCACATCGACACAGACGGTTTCAACGCCGCTTAGCACCGACAAGATCACCGTGTCCTCGAACTCGCCGGCCAGGCGCACCATGCTGGCGCGGCTGGCCAGGCGCCAGTCGAACCGCTCCTGCCCGTAGGACCCAATGCGGGCGATCTCCGGTCCGAAGGTATAGCGCTTGCTCAGCGGATCGCGCACCACCATCTCTTCGCGCATCAGGGCGTCGAGCACGCGCATGGCAGTCGATTTTTCCATGCCGCAGTAGGTCGCGATATCGGTCAAGCGCGCATTGCGCGGATCGGTCATCGCCTTCAGGATGCGGCACGCTTTTTCGATCGAGCCGGCTACGCCATTGCCCCCACGTTCAGTCGCTTGCCCCTTGTCGTCGCTTGTCATGTGGAACCCTGTCGCTTCACCGTACACCTGTGGAACGAGAATCATGCCATCCAATCGCGATTGCACCAAGCGCTACGTGGAATTTTGCATGTTATTGCGTACAGCGCAACCAATAAATGCCTCAATAACGGGCTCATAGCAAGGCAGTGCGAACAAATCCGCCGATTCGATTGCATTACACGAAATAACTCGCTACTATAAAACACCACGTCGATTCAATCATTTGCGTACAGCGCAACTCGGTAGATCCCCGATTGCCAACCCTAGGTGCCTGCGATGTCGATTTTAGAAACCAAGATTTCCCCGTCCAGCGCCACCTTCCAGCGCAACAAAGAAGCGATGCTCACGTTGCTGGCGCGGGTGAACCAGGTCGAATCGGATACCCGCGCGGTGTCGGCCGCAGCCAAGCCGCGCTTCGACAAGCGCAAGCAACTGCTGCCGGTCGACCGTATCGCGCTGCTGCTCGATCGCGGCGCACCGTTTCTTGAACTAGCCTCGCTGGCCGGCTACGCCATGAAGCCGGCCGGCGCCGACGGCCGGCTCACCGCCGGCGGTGGACTGCTCGCCGGCATTGGTTTCGTATCCGGCGTGCGCTGCATGGTGGTCGTATCCGACTCCGGCATCGATGCCGGCGCCTTCCAGCCGAAGGGACTCGAAAAACTGCTGCGCGCGCAGGAAATCGCACTGCAAAACAAACTGCCGTTCGTGCAGCTGATCGAAAGCGCAGGCGGCAACTTGCTGAATTATCGGGTCGAAAACTTTGTCGATGGCGGCGAAAAATACCGCAACCTGGCCTTGCTGTCGGCAGCCGGCTTGCCGGTCGTGACCGTCACCCACGGTCCGTCCACCGCCGGCGGCGCCTACCAGACCGGCCTGTCGGACTACGTCATCCTCGTGCGCGGCCGCTCGAAAGCCTTCCTGGCCGGACCGTCACTGCTGAAAGCGGCCACCGGCGAGATCGCCACCGAAGAAGAACTCGGCGGCGCCGAAATGCACTCTTCGATATCTGGCCTGGGCGACTACCTGGCCGAGGACGACCGCGATGCGATCCGCATCGCGCGCGAAATCATGGACTCGCTGCAGTGGGACGCCGACCGGGCGGCAGTATCGCGCCCCGCAGTCAAGCCGCCGCGCTTCGACGGCGAAGACCTTCTCGGTGTGATGCCGCTCGATTACAAGACGCCGGTCGACATGAAAGAAGTCATCGCCCGCCTGGTCGATGATTCGGACTTTCGCGAGTTCGGCGCGCAGTACGGATCGGCGACCGTGTGCGGGCACGCCCGGATCGACGGCCACGCGGTCGGCATCATCACCAACAACGGCCCGATCGACCCTGCCGGCGCGTCGAAGACCACGCACTTCATCCAGGCCTGCTGCCAGTCCGGCACGCCCCTGCTCTATCTGAACAACACGACCGGCTTCATGGTTGGCCGTGCGTTCGAGGAAGCCGGCAGCATCAAGCACGGCTCGAAGATGATCCAGGCGATCACCAATGCCAACGTGCCGCAGCTGACGGTGTTTTGCGGCGCATCGTTCGGCGCCGGTCACTACGCCATGTGCGGCCGCGCCTTCAAGCCGCGCCTGTGCTTCTCGTGGCCGAACGCGAAGACCGCGGTGATGGGGCCGGAGCAGGCGGCCGAGACGATGGTCACCGTCGCGCGCGCCAAACTCGAACGCGCCGGCAAAGCCATCGACGAGGCGCGCATGGATGCGCTACGCAAGCAGATCATCGATAACTTTGAACAGCAGATGGACGTCTTCGCCACCAGCGCGCGCCTGCTCGACGATGGCGTGATCGACCCGCGCGACACCCGCGCCGTACTGGCGCTAGCCTTGGCCGTGTGCGCGGAGGAGCGCCGCCGCACCACGCGCCCGATGCAGTTCTCGGTCGCGCGGCCATAAGCCGAGCCGACGCCCCATCCTTCAAAGCCACAACGGACAAACACTATGCCGACAATCCGCAAAATCCTGGTTGCCAATCGTGGCGAAGTGGCGCTGCGCGTCATGAAGACCGCCCGCGCACTCGGCATCCAGACCGTCGCCGTGTACTCCAGCGCCGACGCGGCGTCGGCGCACGTGCGCGCAGCCGACATGGCTGTCCATATCGGCGAGGCCACGCCGTCGGCTTCCTACCTGAATGTCGCCGCTGTCCTGAGCGCGGCAAAAGCGAGCGGCGCCGACGCCGTCCATCCGGGCTACGGTTTCCTCGCTGAAAACGCCGACTTCGCCCAGGCGTGCCGTGACGCCGGCCTGACCTTCATCGGACCGTCGGCGGCAGCGATCAACGCGATGGGCGACAAGGCCAACGCCAAGGTGCTGATGCGCCGCGCCGGCGTGCCTTGCGTGCCGGGCGACGATGGCGCCGACCAGGACCCGGCGGCGCTGCGCGCGGCCGCCGCGCAGGTCGGCTACCCGGTGATGATCAAGGCGACCGCCGGCGGCGGCGGACGCGGCATGCGCATCGTGACCGCAGCGCCCGAATTCGACGCCGCGCTGGCGTCGGCCAAGTCGGAGGCGGCCAACGCCTTCGGCAGCGACCGCGTCATCCTCGAGCGCGTCATTCACAATCCGCGCCATATCGAGATCCAGGTCGTGGCCGACAGCGCCGGCAATGCCATCCACTTGGGCGAACGCGACTGCTCGGTGCAGCGCCGCCACCAGAAAGTGATCGAGGAGGCGCCCGGCGTGGGCATCAGCGAAGCGCTGCGCGAGCGGATGGGGGCGGCGGCGGTAACGGCCGCTCTGGCCATCGGCTACGAAGGCGTCGGCACGCTCGAATTTCTGCTCGACGAGGGCGGCGAGTTCTACTTCATGGAGATGAACACGCGCCTGCAGGTCGAGCACCCGGTCACCGAAGCGATCACCGGCCTCGATCTGGTCAAGCTGCAGATCGCGGTCGCGCAAGGCCAGCCGCTGCCGCTGGCGCAGCACGAGGTGCGCCTGAGCGGGCATGCGATCGAAGTTCGCCTGTGCGCCGAGGACGAACACAATAACTTCATGCCGCAAAGCGGGGTGTTTGCCCGCTGGAGCGCCGCCGATGGCGTGCGCGTCGAAACGGCCGTGTCGTCGGGCAGCGAAATGTCGCCGTACTATGATTCGATGTTCGCCAAGATCATCGCGTATGGCCGTGACCGCGAAGAAGCGCGCGCGCAGCTGGTGGCCGCCTTGACCAACACGGTCGTATTCGGCGTCAAGACGAACAAGGCGTTGCTCACGCGCTGCCTCGAGCATCCGCTGTTCGTCCGCGGCGGCATGGGTACCGGCTTTCTCGAGGCGGGCCGCGACGAGATCTTCCGCGAAGCTGCCGACGCACCGCCGTCCGTGGTGGCGCTGGCCGCCGCTGCGATGTGCGCGCACGACGGCAACCATCGGCAGGCGGCGCCCCTGGGACGCCCATCGGCGATGGTCCACTTGCGCGACGCCTTGTCCGGCAGCGTGACGGTGGCGCGCGTGACGCACACAGCGGCTAATCACTACCACGTTGCGCTGCCGCTGCAGGCCATCGACATCTCGCTTGCGCTCAGCGGCAACGACGAGCTGCGCTGCACCGTCGACGGCGTGTCGTCGGTGGTGCCGTATCTGCGCCGCGATGGCGGCATCGACCTGCAGATCGACGGCCAGGTCCACTCGTTTGACGATGTCACCTACGCGCCGGCATCGGCCGCCGTCGACGGCGCCGCCGACGGCCGCGTGCGCGCAGCGATGAACGGGCGCGTCGCCGCCGTGTTCGTGGCGAATGGCGCCGCCGTCAAGGCCGGCGACCCGCTGCTAACGCTCGAAGCGATGAAGATGGAATATCGGCACTGCGCGCCGGCCGACGGCTTCGTCAGCGGCCTGACGGTTGCGGCCGGCGACCAGGTCACCACCGGCAAACTGCTAATCGAGCTCACGCTGGCGCTGGCCACCGTGCCCTGAGATGCCCCACATAGAATCAACAGGAGAACCAATGCCAACCAACCTGACAGGCAGCCTGGCCGGAATCAAGGTGATCGACATATCGCGCGTGTTGGCCGGTCCATCGTGCACGCAGATCCTGGCCGACCACGGCGCCGAAGTGATCAAGGTCGAACCGCCGGTCGGCGACGACACCCGCAAGTGGGGCCCGCCGTTCGCCGACGGCGCCGCATCGTATTACATGGGCGTGAACCGCAACAAGCGCGCCATCGTGCTGGACCTGTCGGTGCCGGCCGGGCGCGAGGTACTGCTCGACATGCTGGCCGACGCCGATGTCCTGGTAGAGAATTTCAAGACCGGCACGATGGAACGCTGGGGTCTCGACTTCGACGAAGTGCTGTCGCAGCGCTTTCCGCGCCTGGTCCATTGCAAGATTACCGGCTTCGGCGCCGACGGCCCGCTGGGCGGCCTGCCCGGCTACGACGCCGTGGTGCAGGCCATGTCCGGGCTGATGAGCATCAACGGCGCGCCGGAAGGCGGCGCCACCCGCATCGGCGTGCCGATCGTCGACATGGCCACCGGCCTGAATGCCACGCTCGGCATTGCGATGGCGCTGTTCGAGCGCTCGCGCTCCGGGCGCGGTCAATTCATCGAAACGGCGCTGTACGACGTCGCCATCTCGCTGCTGCACCCGCAGGGCGCCAACTGGTTCATGTCGGGAAAGCCGCAGCGGCTGCTCGGCAATGGACATCCGAATATTGTCCCTTACGATAAATTCCCGACGCGTACCGTCGACATCTTCATCGGCGTCGGCAACGACGGCCAGTTCTGCGCGCTGGCCAGGGCGCTTGGCCTGGACGACGTCGCCGCCGATCCGCGCTACGCCACCAATGCCGCGCGCGGCGCCAACCGGCCGGCGCTGCGCGAGACGCTGCTGCAGGCACTGGCGCTGCACGACGGCGAAGCCTTGTGCGAGCAGCTGGCGCGTTCCGGCGTGCCGGCCGGCCCGGTGCGCGACGTCGGCACCGCGCTGTCGCACCCGCACACCCTGCACCGCGAGATGGCGGTCGAACTGGACGGCTACCGCGGCACCGGCGTGCCGGTCAAGATGTCGCGCACGCCCGGCTCGGTGCGCATGCGGCCGCCCCGCTTCGGCGAACACAATCGGGAAGTGCTGGCCGAACTGGGTTATTCGGAGGAGCGCATCGCCGCCCTCATCGATCAACACATCGTGGTGGACAAACAATGACGCTGCCTTACGCAGGATTGCGCGTGCTCGATCTGTCGCAGGGCATTGCCGGCCCGTCGTGCGGCGGCATCCTGGCGCGCCAGGGCGCTGAAGTGATCAAGGTGGAACCGTTTGCCGGCGACTGGGCGCGCCTGATGGGCGGCGGCAGCGAGGGCATCACGCCGATGTCGGTCACGCCCAATTTCGGCAAGCGGGCCGTCTGCATCGACGCCAGCCAGGCCGACGGCGCGGCGCTGATCTTGCGCCTGGCGCGCGATGTCGACATCGTCATCGAGAGCTTTCGTCCGGGCGTGATGAAAAAGCTCGGCCTCGACTACGCCACCATCCGCGCCATCAACCCGGCCGTGCTGTACCTGTCGGTGACCGGCTTCGGCCAGGATGGACCGGCGCGCGACCTGCCCGGGGCCGACTCGGTAGTACAGGCAATGAGCGGCATGATGGTCATGAACGGCGACGCCGAAGGCAACCCGCGGCGAGTCGGCATGCTGCTGGTCGATGCGGCGGCCGGCGTGTACGCCGCGCAGCGCGTGGGCGCGGCGCTGTTCGCGCGCCAGCGCCGCGGCCAGGGCGAACGCATCGACGTCACCTTGCTGGCGGTGAGCGCCGCGCTGCAGGCGCTGCCGATCATCGACGACCATGCGCATGCCGGCATACCGAAGACGCCGGTGACGGTGCCGTCCGGGACGTTTCGCACGCGCGACGGCATGATCAACCTGACCGCGCTGCGCGACAAGATGTTTTTCGCGATGGCGCGCGTGCTGGGGCGCCCGGAGTGGACCGACGAACCGGCCTACGCCACCAACCAGCTGCGCCTGGAGCGCGCCGCCGAGATCAACGCCGGCATCCAGGCATCGCTTCTGCACCAGGACAACGCGTACTGGGTCGAGCGCTTCCAGGACCAGGACGTGCTGTGCGCCCCGGTGTTCGACTACACGCAGTTTCGCGCCCATCCGCAGGTAATCCACCAGCAGCTGTTCCACGAACGCCACCAGCCGGGCATGGGCACGATTCCGGTCGCCGTACTGCCCGGGCTCGACGCGCCACCGCCGGACTGCCTGGCGCCTTACCTCGGCCAGCATACCGTCGAGGTGCTGCGCGGCTGCGGCCTGGCCGACCGCGAGATCGCTGCGCTGGAAGCAGCGCGCGTGGTGTACGCGCGCCCGCAGCAAGGTTCACCGCCCACACCGCAGCACGAATCCCCCGCCACCCGCAACACCAAGTCCGGCGATAACAGCACTACCAACCAAGAAAGATAGAGGAGACAAGATCATGAGAATCACTACCACCACCCTGTCCAAACTCGCCGTTGCGACCGCCCTGCTGGCCGCGCCGGTACTGGCGCTTGCGCAAGCGTATCCGACCAAGGCGGTCCGGGTCATCATCCCGTATCCGCCGGGCGGGCCGACCGACATCATGGGCCGCATCGTCGCGCAAGGGCTGGCCGTCAAGTTCGGCCAGCCGTTCGTGGTCGAAAACAAGCCGGGCGCCAGCGGCATGATCGGCGCCGACCAGGTGGCCAAGGCGACGCCCGACGGCTACACGATCCTTGTCAACGCGTCGCTGCACGTGATTAACCCGAGCCTGTACGCCAAGATGACGCACGATCCGATCAAGGATTTTGCCGCCGTCTCGCAGATTGCCGATGTGCCGATGGTGCTGGTGGTGAGCGCACAAAACCCGGCCAAGACCGTCAAGGACGTGATCGCGCAGGCCAAGGCCAAGCCGATGACGTTCGCCTCATCGGGCAACGGCGCCGCGCCCCACCTGGCCGGGGAGGCATTCAACATGGCCGCCGGCCTGAAGCTGCAGCATGTCCCGTACAAGGGCAGTTCGCCGGCGCTGACCGACGTCATGGGCGGTCACGTCGACATGATGTTCGACCCGCTGCCGTCGAGCACTCCGTTCATCAGCAGCGGATCGCTGCGCCCGATCGCGGTGACCACCGCCAAGCGCGTTGCGGCATTGCCGAATGTGCCGACCGTGGCCGAAGCCGGCCTGCCCGGCTACGAAATCAGTACCTGGTACGGGGTCTGGGCGCCGGCCAACACGCCGGCCGATATCGTCAAGAAGCTGTCCACCGAAATTCACCGCATCGTGCACGATCCGGAAACGGCGAAACGCATCGCCGGCATGGGCTCGATCCCGGTCGGCAGCACGCCTGCCGAATTCGAAGCATACAACCGCTCCGAACAGATCAAGTTCAACAAGATCGTCAAGACGTCCGGCGCGAAGCTCGACTGACCGGTCGGGGCGCCACGCCGTTGGTGGCGCCCTGCCTCATACTAGTAGCGGCTAACCCAACGAGGATCCACCATGACTTGCCTGCTTGTCGAAGACCGTGACGGAGTGCGCATCCTGACGATGAACCGCCCTGAAAAGCACAATGCGCTCAACACCGAGCTGACCACTAGTTTGCTGCAGGCGCTGCGCGATGCCGACACCGATGGCGCCGTGCGCAGCGTCGTGCTGGCCGGCAGCGGCAAGTCGTTTTGCGCCGGTGCCGACACGTCGGAGTTCGACGCGCTGGTGCCGGACGACCCGTCGGCCGTCAATCAACGGGCCGACCTGACGACCGCTTTGCATGCGGCCTTTTCGCGGATGTCCAAGCCGGTGGTGGCCGCGGTGCGCGGCAATGCGCTCGGCGGCGGCGCCGGGCTGGCACTGGCGTGCGACATGACCGTGATGGCTGACGATGTGCGTTTCGGCTACCCCGAGCTCAAGCGCGGCATCCTGCCGGCGGTCGTGATGTCAAACCTGGTGCGCCAGCTCGGGCGCAAGGACGCGTTCGAGCTCGTCGCGCTGGGCGAGACGATCGACGGCGCGCGCGCGCGGGAAATGCGGCTGGCAAACCGCGTCTGCGCTGCGGCCGACGTGCTCGATACGGCGATTGCGCTGGCGGCCATGATGGCGGCATGGAGTCCGCTTGCGATGAGCGCCACCAAGCGGCTATTTCACCGCGTTGCCGACGTGCCGCTGGAAACGGGCCTGGCGATCGGGCGCGATGCCAACGTGATGATGCGCGGCTTTCGCGGCGCAAAATAGAAACAGGACTCCAGCATCATGACCAATCTCGAACTTGACACAGTGATCGTCACGCAGCAGGGCGCGGTCGCCACGCTGATCCTCAATCGGCCCGACGCGCGCAACGCCTGCAATGCGCAGATGTGCCGCGACCTGCTCGCCGCGACCGACCAGCTCGGCCGCGACGACAGCGTGCACGTGGTGCTGGTGCGCGGCGCCGGCAAGGCGTTTTGCGCAGGCATGGACATCAAGGAAAACAAGAGCCTGTCGTCGGCCGACATGCTGGGACGGCGGGCGCTCGGCTTTAGCGCTTATGCGGCGATCGAGCGCTTGCCGCAGGCAGTGATCGCGGTGGTGCATGGCCCGTCGTTCGGCGGCGGCTGCGAGATCGCCGCGGCGTGCGACTTCGTGCTGGCCAGTTCCGAGGCGAAGTTCTGCTACCCGGAAGTCGGCTGGGGCACGGTCGGCGCGACCCAGCGGTTGCCGCGGCTGGCCGGCACGCGGATGGCGAAGGAGCTGCTGTTTACCGGCCGCGTCTTTGATGCCGCCGAAGCGAAGGAGATCGGCCTGGTCAACCATGTGTACCAGAGCGACATGCTCGACGCCGCCGTCGCCGGAATGGCGCAGAAGATCGCAGCCGCCCAGCCGCTGACGGTACGGCTGACCAAGCGCTGCCTCGACCAGGGCGTCGAAACGACGCGCGAGGGCGCCATGGCGATCGAACTGCTGGCGATCGACGAGAACCTGCGCCAGACTAATTGGAAGGAAGCGCTGGCCGGCTTCGGCAACGAGGGCGCCGCAAAGGGTGCGCCAACTGCAGGGAGCCAGTCATGAACGATGTCGTTATCTGCGAGTGCTTTGCGCGCGACGGCCTGCAGCACGAGCCCGATTTCGTGCCGACCGACGCCAAGGTGGCGCTGATCGACCGGTTCGGCGCTATCGGTTTCGAGCGAATCGAGGCGACGTCGTATTCGAATCCGGCCGTGGTGCCGCAGTTTGGCGATGCGTCCGACCTGCTGCGCCGCATCGCGCGCCGGCCGGGCGTGTTTTACAAGGCCACCTGCGCCAATGTACGCGCCGTCGAGCGGGCGCTGGTCGATGATGCGGCCGGTTTTGGCGCGAACGAAATCAGCCTGCTCGCCTCGGCCAGCGACAGCCATTCGGAACGCAACCTGCGCCGCTCGCGCCAGGACCAATGGCAGAACATCGCCGACATGGTCGCCGCGGCGGGACGGGCGTTTCGCAAGGTCGGCACGCTGTCGGTCGCTTTCGGCTGTCCGTTCGAAGGCGAGGTCTCGACCGCGTCGGTGCTGCAGGACGTCGAACGCTTCGCCGCGCTCGGCGTGCGCCATGTAACGCTGGGCGACACCACCGGCATGGCGACGCCGAAAACGGTGAAGGCCTTGTTCGGCGAAGCGATTGCCCTCTTCCCCGACGTGACGTTCATATCGCACTTCCACGACACGCGCGGCACGGGACTGGCCAATTGCATGGCCGCGTTCGACGCCGGCGTGCGCTACTTCGACAGCGCCATCGGCGGCGTCGGCGGCCATCCGGCCAAAGTCAAATACGGCGGTGGCCATACCGGCAACGTCAGCACCGAGGATCTGGTGAACCTGCTGGAGTCGGAAGGCGTGCGCACCGGCATCGACCTGGCCGCCATGCTGGACGTGGGCCGCGCCTGCGAGCAGCTACTGGGCCGCCAGCTGCACAGCCGGGTCATGCAGTCCGGTTTGCATCCGGCGCTCGCGCCCGCGTAACGCCCAGGGGCGTTGCCGCTACGGCTGCGCCCCACTGTCAATTGGCCCGCTCGGGCCGCCTCGAACGGTCCATCCAGCGGTCCGGCCCGCCGCCGCGCCGATAGCATTTTCAATCGAAGCGATTAATACAACCAATCAGGCGCACGTCCAAGTTGGGGTATGATGAATGCAATGAGTTCTTCTCATTCGATAGTTTTTATTAACCGGCCAACGAGGATTCCTATGTCACTGATCAATACCCAAGTACCTGTTTTCAAAACACAAGCTTTCCATAACGGCAAATTCGTTGAAGTCACGAATGAAAGCCTCAAAGGCAAGTGGTCCGTCATTATTTTCATGCCGGCAGCGTTCACGTTCAACTGCCCAACCGAAGTTGAAGATGCGGCCGACAACTACGCCGAGTTCCAGAAAGTTGGCGCCGAGGTGTACATCGTCACCACCGACACCCATTTCTCGCACAAGGTGTGGCACGAGACGTCGCCAGCGGTTGGCAAGGCGCAGTTCCCACTGGTCGGCGACCCGACCCACGCGCTCACGCGCGGCTTCGGCGTGCACATCGAAGAAGAAGGCCTGGCACTGCGCGGCACCTTCATCGTCAACCCGGAAGGCGTCATCAAGACGCTGGAGATCCATGACAACGCGATCGCACGCGACGTCAAGGAAACGCTGCGCAAGCTGAAAGCTGCCCAGTTCGTCGCCGCCCACCCTGGCCAGGTCTGCCCAGCAAAATGGAACGAAGGCGCCGCAACGCTGACCCCATCGCTGGACCTGGTCGGCAAGATCTAACTAGCATTGAAACAGAAGGGCGTGCTGCCTTGCCGCCCTTCTTGCCGCGGAGCCAGCTGAACCGGCTCTCGCAGTTTCAAATCAAGGCATTTTTTTACGGATACTGACATGCTTGACGCCACCTTAAAGACTCAATTGCAGGGCTATTTGCAGAACTTGCGCGCCCCGATCACGCTCATCGCGACGCTCGACGACAGCGCCAAGAGCACGGAACTGCGTGAGCTGTTGGCTGACATCGCCAGCCTGTCCGACAAGGTCACGGTCGACGAATCGGGCAGCGACAGCCGCGCGCCGTCGTTCCTCATCGCCAAGCAAGGCGAGACGCGCGGCGTGCGCTTTGCCGCCATCCCGCTCGGCCACGAATTCACGTCGCTGGTGCTGGCCCTGCTGTGGACCGGCGGCCATCCGCCGAAAGTGAACCAGGAAATTCTCGACCAGATCAAGGCGCTCGACGGCGGCAACTTCGAGGTGTACATGTCGCTCTCCTGCCACAACTGCCCCGACGTGGTGCAGGCAGCGGCCCTGATGGCCATCTACAACTCGAATATCAATACCGTCGTCATCGACGGCGGTATGTACCAGGCCGAAGTCGACGAGCGCCAGGTGATGGGCGTGCCGATGGTGTTCAAGGACGCCATCCTGTTCGGCTCCGGCCGCATGACGCTGGAAGAAATCGTCGCCAAGCTCGACGTCACTTCGGCCGACCGCGAAGCGACCAAGCTGAACGAGAAAGCGCCGTTCGACGTGCTGATCGTCGGCGGCGGGCCGGCCGGCGCCGCAGCTGCCGTGTACGCCGCACGCAAAGGCATCCGCGTCGGCATCGCGGCCGAGCGCTTCGGCGGCCAGACCAACGACACCATGGCGATTGAAAATTACATCTCCGTGCTGGAGACGGACGGTCCGAAGTTTGCCCTCGCGCTCGAAGCGCAAGTGCGCCACTACGACGTCGACATCATGAACCTGCAGAAGGCAGATCGCATCGTGCCGTCCGCAACGCCAGGCGGGCTGGTCGCCGTGCACATGGAAAACGGCGCCGTGCTGCATTCGCGCAGCGTGATCGTGTCGACCGGCGCGCGCTGGCGCAATGTGAACGTGCCAGGCGAGCAGGAATACAAGAACAAGGGCGTGGCGTATTGCCCGCACTGCGACGGCCCACTGTTCAAGGGCAAGCGCGTCGCGGTGATCGGCGGCGGCAACTCCGGCATCGAAGCGGCGATCGACCTGGCCGGCCTGGTGCAGCACGTGACGGTGATTGAATTTGCCGATGCGCTCAAAGCGGACGCGGTGCTGGTGAACAAGCTGAGAAGCCTGAACAACGTCACCATCCACGTCAACGCGCAGACCACGGAAATCACCGGCGACGACCAGAAGGTCAACGGCATCAGCTACAAGGACCGGGTCAGCAACCAGATCCACCATGTGGAACTGGCCGGCGTGTTCGTGCAGATTGGCCTGGTGCCGAATACCGAGTTCCTGAAAGGAACCCTGGAGCTGAGCAAATTTGGCGAAATCGTCGTCGATGCCAAGTGCCACACCAGCCTGCCCGGCGTGTTCGCCGCCGGCGACGTCACGACGGTGCCGTACAAGCAGATCGTCATCGCCGCAGGAGAAGGCTCGAAGGCCGCGCTGAGCGCCTTCGATTACCTGATCCGCCAGCCGGTCGACGTGCCGGCCGAGTCGGAAGCGGAAGCGATCCCGGCCTGATCGTTTTTCGCGTCGTTTTACCTCGCCGGCCCTGCCCCCCATGGTCGGCGTATTTCACACTCTTGCTCCAATTGCGGCGAAATACAGACGTTCTCTCGCGACTGTCGCCCTGCCTTGTCGGGTATCTGCTGACGACCTGGTTTCCCCGAGTTAATTTCACTTACCTTTCACGAAGTCCGCGGGTATGATCTCCGAGCATCCGCTGGCATCGCGCCAGGCGGCCCATTCTGCAAGACCTTGCGCTGACATGCCGCGATAGGTTGGCGAAAGATACTCGAAATGTCCCAACAGAACTCGAAGCCAAAGCTCGTCGCTGCCTTGCCAGCATCCGGCAGCCCTTCGACTACACACTGCGAAGCCGTCAACGCAGGCGTGTGGTCCCGTGTGCGCGAAGCGGCTGCAACGCGCATCGTCATGAACTCGCTCGTGTTGGCCAATATCGTGGTGCTGGTCCTGTGGGTGCTGGTGTGGCAGCTGGGCCGGCTGGTCGAATATACCGAGCACGCCAGTGTATGGTTCCCGGTGGCCGGATTGACGTTTGCCGTGTTGCTGCTGGAAGGCGCCTACCTGTTGCCAGGATTGTTCGGCGGCTGCGTGCTGATGACGATCTGGGTCGGCCGCAGTATGGGGTGGCGCTGACCGACCTGCAGCTGGTGTACGCCGGCATGCTGTTCGCGCTGGCGCACATCGGCTCGTATGCGCTCGGCGCGCGCGCGCTGCGCATGCTGGTCATGCGCGGCACGCGTGAACTGCCGTTGCTGGTGATCGGTTTCCTGCTGATCGCCGCCGCCGGCTCGCTGCTGGCCACTGCAACGGGCGTGGCCGCGCTGGTGTTCAGCGGCATGATGCCAGCCGCCGACGCCGCTTCCGCCTGGCTGCCTTACTGGATCGGCGACATGGCCGGCGTGATCGTCCTCGCGCCCTTCTTCGGCGCCGCGCTGGTAACGTTGAACCCGCTCAAAACGGCATCACTGCGGGCGTCGTTCAAGCTGAACCATCAGCGCGCAACCGCGCAATTCAAATACAAGCTGCTGATGACGCTGACTTTGCTGGCCGCATCGATGTGGCTGGCGCATGCAACCCGCTCGCCCAACAGCGCGTTTGCCGTCTTCTTCCTGGTTATCCCCTACATGTGGATTGCCAGCACTGAATCGGCGTTCTGCAATGTTGTCAGCGTGGCGCTGGGCAGTGTCGCCATCGCGCTGCTGGTGCACGTGTTCGGGCTGAAGGAATTCTCCATGGTGTATCAGTTCGCCATCAACGTGATCGCGGCCAATTCGCTGTTTGCCCTCGCCTTGCCGACGCTGTTGGCCGACAACATCGCGCTGCGCAGGATCGCCGACACCGATTCGCTGACCCAGGCCGCCTCGCGCCCTCACCTCGAGCAGCGTGTGCGGCTCGACATGCTGCGCTGCCGAGTGCAGGGCGAGGCGCTGACGATGATCTTGTTCGATATCGACAACTTCAAGCGCATCAATGATGGCTTCGGCCACGCCGTCGGCGACCGCGCGCTCAAGCACGCTTGCAAGATCGCCCAGCACGCACTGCGGCCGACCGACCTGCTCGGCCGCCTTGGCGGCGACGAGTTCGTCGCCGTGCTGCCTGGCATCGATCACCTTGCCGCCCGCGCCATTGCCGAGCGCATCAGGATCCAGCTGGCCACCAGCGCGCTCGAGGGCGGACCGGTGCTGACGGCCAGTTTCGGCATCGCCGAGATGGGCGTTGGCGACTCCTGCGAGTCGCTGATGGAAAGCGCCGACAAGGCGCTGTACAAGGCGAAGCAGGACGGACGCAATCGCGTCGCCTGACGAGGCAAGCGCCCGGCAGGCATGCCAAAGAAAGGTATGGGTCGTCATAAAACCGCCGGCGCGGCGGCGGCGGCGGCAAGTTCTATTCGATGCGCCCGGATCGCCCGTTCGGAGGATTGCAAAACCGGGGTCAGAGCTTGGGTCAGACCCAGTTACCGCAGTTTTCAGCCGCAACTGTGCGATGAATGGACTCGCCTGCTCGCCGATAGCGCTCTGGCGCAATCGGTCGCGCAACGCGACGCCATGATGCTGCAGGCGATCGGCCAGTGCCTCCTGCCTGGCCCATCGTCTGCGGCGGCGACGCCATCAGCAGTTCGCCTTTTACCAGCCCACCGAAGTTCCTGTTGAGCGTCATTTTCAGTTGTTCATCAAGTGAGACAAATTCGCTGCGCGTGGCAGGGATGATCTCGGTGCGCGGGCCGTCGCCAATTTCGGCGAACAGTTTGCGACCGTATTGGCGCAGCACCATCGTATCGCCGTTCGACATGTCGTAGGCGCCTTTGAAATCGATGAAGTCGCCCGGCATCAGGCGGTAGGGTTGCTCCGGCAGCTCGATTCGGTAGCCAGGAATGCGCACCGATGTGTCTTTCCGGTGCGGTTTGCGCTGTTGCCGCGAGCGCCAATGTGGCGAGGCCTGTGGCCAGCAAAAATCGTTTCATATGAACCTCCATCACGATGGCTAGACTCAACAATCGAGTCCACCGTGCGGCTCAGAAGCGGGACGCCGGCATGGGGTCCCACTGCCTCAATATAGTCACAATCACCGGGAGCGCGTGAGTTTTCGTTGCTGCGTCTAGCGGGCGGAAACGCCGCGGCGCCCGGCGCCGCCAGCGATCACGGTGCGGGAGTCGCCGGCCCCTGTCCGGCCGCCAATTGCTGGGCCAGCTTCAGGCCGGCGACCATCACGGCCATCGCGTTCTTCTTTGCCGCATCGTCCGGCACGCGCAGGATGAAGGACGGGTGGTACACCGTCACCACCCACCGGCCGTTGTGGCGGATCGGCTGGCCGAGGGTGTCCTTCAGCACCGCGTGGCTGCTGCCGAGCACTGCCTTGAGCGCCGTGCTGCCGAGCGCGACGATGACATCGGGCTGCACCTGCGCCAGCTCCTGGTCGAGCCAGTAAGCGCAGGCTTCGACTTCGCGCTGCGCCGGCGTCTTGTGCAGGCGCCGCTTGCCGCGCGGCTCCCACTTGAAATGCTTGACGGCGTTGGTCAGGTACACCGTGCGCCGGTCGAGCCCGGCGTCGGCCAGCGCGACGTCGAGCAGCTTGCCGGCGGGGCCGACGAAGGGCTGGCCGGCGAGGTCTTCCTGGTCGCCGGGTTGCTCGCCGACGAGCATGATGCGGGCGCGCTGCGGCCCTTCACCGCCGACCGCCTGGGTGGCGTGCTGCCACAGCTCGCAACGGCGGCACTGGTCGAGCGTCGACGGCGCATCGCGCCGCGGCTGGGCCTGCGCGGGCGTGATCGCGATCGTGGTGCCGCGCCGCTGCCCCACCGCCTCGGCCTGGCCGGTGCGGCGCGCGCCGGCGGCGGCCTGCGAGATCATTTCCGGCACCACCGCGCCTTCGGGCAGGTTCTTCCAGAAACGCGACGGGATGTGGCTTTGCAATCGCTGCGCGTTCAGGCGCGCCGGGTTGAAGATGCTGCGGTAGTAGGTCAGCCACAGCGCTTCGCCCGGATCATCGAGGTCGGCCGAACTGCTCATCAACGGCCCGGTATTGTGCAACGTTGCGCCGTCCCACAGCACGCTGGCGTCCGGCGTGGCGATCATCCAGCTGATGCGGCCCATGCGGCTGACGAAGTGCTGCGCCACCTGCGGCAGCACGTCGTGGGAAGGCTCGAACCAGGCGACAAAACGCGGCGCACCGGCCTCTTCGGGGCGCTCGCGAAAACGGATGTAGGCGTGCATGTCGTGCTCCTCGCGATGCACGGCCTTGAACATCGCGTGCAATCGGCTGCCGTCCTCGTCGGCCGCCGACATCACCACCTGGTCGCCGTGTTGCCAGCGCCATACCACGCGATACAGGAAAGCCCAGCGATCGGCCACGCGGCAGCAGGCGGCGCTGGCAAGCATGTCCATCAGCTTGCGCGGCAGGTGCAGCGTGGGATTGGCCTTGCGCGGGTTGAGGACGGCAATGGCGTCGGCGGACGCAGTGGCGGACGCAACAGCGGGCGCAGACTGCGGCTGCGGCGCCGCCGAAAACAGGTCGCCACCGCCCTCGTGCGTGATCCACTTGACCGTGTGCGGCGCAATCTCGAACGCCAGCAGCTCGCGCGCCGCCTCGCGCCAATCGGCGAAGCTTTGCACCAGCAGCGGCTGGCCGGCGGCGGCCGCCACTGCCGCGTTTATGCGGCCTGCAGTTCCGTCCATAGATTCATTTGCTGCGGCGAGTCGGCCAGCGAACGGCGCAACATCTCCGAGGTGGCGGCCCCGTTCACCGGCGAATAATCGGCGGTGACGATGAACGGCGCGATTTTTTTCATGCTGCAGCGCAGCCGGGTCAGGTCGACATAGCGAATGCGCCGCAGCCGCCGCAATTCGACCAGCCGCTTGGCATTGCGCAGGCCGATGCCGGGAACGCGGGCGATCATGCTGGCGTCTGCCAGGTTCAGGTCCATCGGGAAGTGCTCGCGGTGCGCCAGCGCCCACGACAGCTTGGGATCGATGTCGAGCGCCAGGTTGCCGCCGGACGCAGGCAGCAGTTCGCTGGCGGCAAAACCGTAGCTGCGCAACAGGAAATCTGCCTGGTACAGCCGGTGCTCGCGCAGCATCGGCGGCGGCGCGAGCGGCACGCTGTCCGGACTTTGCGGAATCGGGCTGAAGGCCGAATAGTAGACGCGCTTGAGCTTGTAGCTGTTGTACAGCGTTTCGGCAGTGTTGAGGATGGTCTGGTCGTCGCTGCTGTCGGCGCCGACGATCATCTGGGTGCTCTGCCCGGCCGGCGCGAACCGGGGCGACTTCGGTTCCTCCGCCTTTTCGTCGAGCTTGCGGCGGATCGAGCCCATCGCCAGCTTGATGGTGTGGATGCTTTTTTCAGGCGCCAGCCGGTCGACGCTCGCTTCGGTCGGCAGCTCGATGTTGACGCTGAGGCGGTCGGCGTACTTGCCGGCGAGGGCAATCAGCGCAGGATCGGCGTCGGGTATGGTCTTGAGGTGGATGTAGCCACGGAAATGGTGCACTTCGCGCAGCTGGCGCGCGACCTCGACCAACTGCTCCATCGTGTAGTCGGCCGAACGGATGATGCCGGAACTGAGGAACAGGCCGTCGATGTAGTTGCGCAGGTAAAAATCGACCGTCAGCTTGATCACTTCGGCCACCGAAAAGCGCGCGCGCGGCACATTGGACGTGCGCCGGTTGACGCAGTACTGGCAGTCGTAGATGCAGAAGTTGGTCAGCAGGATCTTGAGCAGCGAGACGCAGCGCCCATCCGGCGTGTAGCTGTGGCAGATGCCCATGCCGCTGGTGGCGCCGACGCCGTCCTTGCCTTCGGATGAACGCTTCGGCGCGCCGCTGCTGGCGCAGGACGCGTCGTATTTGGCGGCGTCGGCCAGGATTTCGAGCTTGTCGGTCAGTTCCATCGTCAGGTCTTTACTGTATGTTTATACAGTATCTTACACCAACGACGGCGGGGCGGCGCCCCGTTGACAACAAGATTAGCGGGTCAAGCGATTGCCTTCGGCGTCGAGCACGATGACGTCGCCCCAGCCGAGCGAACGCACGCCTTTTTCGATCTTGCGCAGGTCGCCGATCACCAGCCAGGTGACGTCGTCGGAACGGATGAACTTGCGCGAGGCCGCCGCCAGCTGCGGCGCCGATCGTCGACCACGAATACGGGTACATCTTGGCGCTCACTTCATTGCGCACGCGCTCGTAAGGCTGGTTCTCGCCCTGGCGTTTTTCGTTGTGCACCACGCCGCGCTCGCGCTCGAGCATTTCCTTCGAAATGTAGTTGGCCAAAAAGCCCATGCGATCCGACTCGAGGAACAAGGTGCGCTCGAGCGCCGACACCGGTACGTCTTCGAAGAAGTTGGTGCGGTCGGTATTCGTGGTGCCGTTGCGGTTGTTGGCGCCAAGGTCGTCCATCGCTTCGCGAAAACCATGCGGATAATTTTCCGAGCCGTTGAAGAAGAAGTGCTCGAACAGGTGGGCGAAGCCGGTCTTGCCGCGCTTTTCGTTGCGTGAACCGACGTGGTACCACATGTCGACGGCCACTACCGGCGCGTTGTGGTCCTCGTGCACCAGCAAGGTCAGGCCGTTCGGCAGCACGAACTTGTTGTGGGCGATGGTGTAGGCGGCGCGGTCGAACGGCGCCTGGTTGCTGTGCAACGGGGCGGCGGCACGCGCGGCCACCGAAAAGCCCAAGGCGAGGGAAATCAGGACCCTGATTTTCATGTTTTGCATAATCAGGGAGGGACAACGAGATCGAGATTGGTCGTGCAGCGACTCAGGCCGCGCGCTGTTCCTCGGACAGGCGCTCGAACTGGGCGCGCTGCGCCGCATCCATGCGCGCGGCGGCCTGCCTGGCGTAGCGGCAGGCCGCCTCGACGCCGGCCTGCGCGGCGCGCTGCAGCCACAGCGCCGCCGTCAGCGCATCGGGGGCGGCGCCCTGGCCGCTCAAGTACATCAACCCGAGGTTGAACTGGGCGCGCGCGTGGCCCTGGCGGGCGGCGCTCTCGTACCAGAACAGGGCCGCCTGGTAATCGCGCGGCACGCCCTGGCCGCAGTCGTGACGCAGCGCCAGCGCGAACTGGGCCTGGGCGTGGCCGCGGTCGGCCGCCTTCAGGTACCAGCCGTACGCCTGGCCGGCATCGGCCACCAGGTCGCCTTCGTCGAACATGACGCCGACCTTGTACTGGGCGGCGACGTAATCCTGTTCGGCCGCGCGCAGGTACCAGGCCATCGCGGCGGCGTAATCCTGCGCCACGCCGATGCCGCTTTCAAAGCGCAGCGCGAGGTCGAACTGGGCGCGCAGGTGGCCCTGTTCGGCCGCCTTGCGATACCACTCGACCGCCTGCGCCGGGTCCGCTTCAATGCCGTAGCCGCCGTCGACCAGCTGCGCGAGGTGATACTGGGCGCTGGCGAAGCCTTGCAGCGCCGCCTTGCGGTACCACTCGGCGGCCAGCGCGTAATCCTGGTCGACGCCCTGGCCGAATTCGTGGCGCAGGCCGATGTTGTCCTGCGCGCCGGCGTGCCCCTGGCCGGCGGCCTTGCGAAACCAGCCGAGCGCCTGCGCCTCGTCGCGCACCACGCCCTGGCCGTTGTCGTAGATGAGGCCCAGGTTGAACTGCGAACTGGCGTGACCCTGCTCGGCGGCGCGGCGGTACCAGCCGACCGCCTTCTGGCTGTCGGCGGCGACGTCCTGGCCGTTTTCGTAGCGCAGCGCCAGGTTGAACTGGGCCGGTGCGTGGCCCTGCTCGGCGGCCTTGCGAAACCACGACAGCGCCTGCACCGGATCGTGCTGCACGCCCTGGCCGTTAGCGTAGCGCAGCCCCAGATTGAACTGGGCGCGCGCGTAGCCCTGCTCGGCGGCGCGGCGGTACCAGACGATCGCCTGGCGGAAGTCCTGCGGCACGCCCTTGCCGCTTTCGTACATCATGCCGAGGTTGTTCTGGGCGCCGGGATCGCCCTGCTCGGCGGCCTGGCTGAACCAGTACATCGCGCGGTGCACGTCCTGCGCCACGCCCTGGCCTTTGGCGAACAGCCAGCCGAGGTTGTACTGGGCGGCGGCGTAGCCCTGTTCGGCGGCGCGCTGGTACCAGTACACGGCCTGCTGGTAGTCCTGGCCGACGCCCTGGCCCTTCTGGTACATCACGCCGAGGTTGTACTGGGCCTGTTCCAGGCCGGCGGTGGCGGCCATGCGGTACCAGGCCACCGCCATCTCGTAATTCTGCGCGACGCCCTGGCCGTTGACGTACATGAAGCCCAGGCTGTGCTGGGCGTTGGCGACACCGCGCTCGGCCAGTGCCTTGACGCGCAAAAATTCAGCCGTATGGGCCGCTGGTGCGCGCGCGGAGACCGGTTGCGGTTGCATGGCGCCTCGCTATCAGGCGCGCAGCACGCGCGCGTCTGGCGCGCCGTCGGCGGCGTCCTGCTCGCGCAGCAGGCCGATGAAGGAGGACAGCGCGATTGGGCGGTGGTACAGGTAGCCCTGCATCGTCAGGCAGCCGTTCGACTTCAGGTAGCGCGCCTGGACGTCGGTCTCGACGCCTTCGGCGATCAGGTGCAGGCCGAGGCCGCGCGCGATCGAAATGATCGCCAGGATCACCGGATAGTGGCCGTGCTCGTCGTGGATCTCCTTGACGAACGACTGGTCTATCTTGATGGTGTGGATCGGGAAGCGGTGCAGGTACGACAGCGACGAGTAACCGGTGCCGAAGTCGTCGATCGCTACCGACACGCCGAGCTGGCACAGTTTATTGAGCTGGTCGATCGCGTACTGCGGATTGCGGATGCAGATGTTCTCGGTGATCTCGACTTCGATCTGGGCCGGCGAAATCCCGTAGCGCACCAGCGCGCCGCGCATCTTCTCGAAGAAGTCGCCGCGGTCGAGGTATTGCGGCGACAGGTTCAGCGACAATCGGATCGATTCGCTGCCCAGCGCGTTCCACTGCAACATGTCGCGGCACAGCGCGCCGATCATCCAGTCGGAGATCGGCAGCATCAGGCCGTTGTCTTCGGCGAACGGCAGGAACTCGCCGGCGGTCAGGAGGCCGCGCTGCGGATGGTTCCAGCGCATCAGGCCTTCGGCGCCGATGATGCGGCCGGTGATGACGTCCATCTGCGGCTGGTAGTACATCTCCAGCTCGTTCTGCTCGAGCGCCTTGCGCAGGCTCTGCTCGAGCGCGATCTTCTGGTGCGACACGTCGAGCATCGAGTTGTGATAGAAGCTGTGGCCGTTCTTGCCGAGCGCCTTGACCTGGTACATGGCGATGTCGGCGTGGCGCAGCAGCTCGTCGATCGACTCGCCGTCGCCCGGGTAGATGGCGATGCCGATCGAGGCCGAGATGTGCACTTCGTGGCCATCGAGGTCGAACGGCTTGTGCAGGCATTCGAGGAATTTGTCGGCGATCAGCTTGGCGTCTTCACGGTCGCGCAGTTCGGGCAGCACGATGGTGAATTCGTCGCCGCCCTGGCGCGCCAGCGTGTCGCCGCGGCGCAGGCAGTCCTTCAGGCGCACCGACACCTGCTGCAGCAGCTCGTCGCCCTTGACGTGGCCGAGCGTGTCGTTGACCAGCTTGAAGCGATCGAGGTCGATGAACATCACGGCCAGCTCGGTGAGCTTGCGCTTGGCCTGGATCACGGCCAGGCCCAGGCGGTCCTTGAACAGCATCCGGTTCGGCAAATCGGTCAGGATGTCGTGGTAAGCCTGGTATGAGATGACTTCCTCGGCGCGCTTGCGGTCGGTGATGTCGCGCGCGACGCCGTAGGTGCCGAAGAACTCGAGCTTTTTCACTTCGTAGTCGGGCACGTGCATGCCGATCGAATTGAGCGAAATGGTCATCAAGGTGTTGTTGAAGGTGCGGTCCTGGCTGCCGCCGGCGTGGCACTTCAGGCGCAGTTCGACATTGCGCGAGGCGCGTTCGTCGACGCGGCGCTCGTTGAACACGTAGCGCGCGCGCTCGAGGTCTTCTTCGTGCACCAGGATCGAGTAGTGCTTGCCGATCAGGTCATCGCGGGCGAAGCCGAGCAGCTGGTAGGCGCGGTCGTTGACGAAGGTGAAGCGGCCCTCGTGGTTGAGCGTGTAGATGATGTCGGGCGAGCTGTCGACCAGGTAGCGGTACAGCTTTTCCGAGTCTTCCAGCTGCGAGGCGATGCGCAGGTTGGCCGACTCGAGGCGGCGCTGCTGCAGCGCGTTGGCGACCGTCTTGAGCAGCTCTTCGCGGCTGTAGGGCTTGCGCAGGTAATCGTAGGCGCCGCGCTTGAGGGCGCCGATGGCCGCGTCGATGCCCACTTCGCCGCTCATGACGATGACATCGGCTTCGATGCCCTTGTCGTTGATGAAGTCCATGATCTGGTGCCCGCTCATGTCGGGCAATCGCAGGTCGAGCAGTACCAGGTCGAAGCGCACGCGCGACAGGTGCGCCAGCGCTTCGCTGCCGCACGAGGCGGTCACCAGGTGATAGTCGCGCTCGCGCAGCAGCTCGTACAGCGACGACAGCAGGCGCGGTTCGTCGTCGACGAGCAGGATGCGCGGCAGGTTTTCGGGATCGATCTGATGCGCCAGGTTGGGCGGGTTGACGGGCGCATCGGCGGGGGTACCGTCGTCGGCCGGATTGATGGCCAGGGCTGCGCTGAAAGCTGTCGCGTTCATTATCACCTTATACGGAGTCCATTGCGCGCGGCTGGACGCCGGCGACCATGCTGGCGCCACTACGGGCCGGCAGCAGGATTTCAAATGTGGTGCCGGCGCGGCCACTACGACAGGCAATCATGCCGCCCATCTTCTTGACCAGGCCGTGCACGATCGACAGGCCGAGGCCATGGTGGGCGCCGTCCTTGGTGCTGCGCACCGCCGAGAACAGATTGGCCAGCACGTCGGCCGACAGGCCGGGGCCGTTGTCGCTGACCACCAGCTCGACGTACAGCGTGCGGTCGCGGTTGACGTGGCCGCGGTTGGCGATTTCGATGCGGCCGCTGGCGCCGAGCGCCTCGACGGCGTTCTTGACCAGGTTGACCAGGATCTGCTTGAGGATGTCGGCATCGCCGTCGATCTCGCCGGCGTCGGCAGGCATGTTGACGACGATCTGCACGCCGGCCGGGACGAACTCGGTGGCGCGGAACAAGCGCAGCACATCGTCGACGACGCGGGCGACGCTGGTGGCGCGGCTCGACTCGGTCGGCTGCAGGTCGGCCAGGCCGTTGATCAACTGGCCGACGCGGTCAATCTCTTCGTTCAGGATCGACATCTCGCCGACCACCGGCTCGCGCTTGGCCAGCTTGGCGTCAAGGACGGACAGGTAGTTCTTGATGATCGACAGCGGGTTGTTTACTTCGTGCACCACGCGGCGCGACGCTTCGCGGTATTCCTCGGCCACGTGGGCCAACTGGCGGTGCGCCTGGCCGCGCTCGGACAGCGCCGCTTCGAGCGCGCCGGCCGCCTGCGCGCCGAACGCCTGCATGAAGCGCTCGCGCTTCTGGCAGTGCGGCACCTGCCACGCGGCCAGCCCGCCGATCATCACGCCGAGGCAGCGCCCGCCCGACACCAGCGGCAGGCACACCAGGCTGTCGGTGCCGAGCATGCGGAACAGCTGTTCTTCGGCCAGTCCGAGCGAGTCGGCGTCGCGCGTGACGAAGGCGAGTTTACGCGCCAGCGCCGCTTCGGCGACGACGCCGCCGCGTGTGAGAGGAATGGAAAACTCGGCGATGCGCTGCTGCTCGCCGGTGGGCATGCCGACCAGCGCATGGCCGGTCGGGTTTTCCAGCAGGATGACGGTGTTGTCGAAGTCGAACAGGATGCGCGCCGAGCGCGTCATCGATTCAAGCAGGCCGTCCTGGCCCTGCTGGCGGGCGAAGCTCTGGCCCACTTCCGACACCAGCACCAGGTTGCGCACTTCGTCGGACAGGCGCTGGCGTACCGGGTCGAGCATGGCCGGCGCGTACGCCGGCGGGGCCGGGATATCGTCGGCGCCGGACAGGTCGATGCCGAGGTGGGCGGCCGACTTGCCGACCTGGCGCACGGCGGCGGCGCCGATCGCGTCGACCGCGTCCTGCTCAAGGCCGCACAGGCGCGCGGCGGCGGCGATGGCCTCGTCGTCGGGCTGGTGGGTCGACATCAGGTGCGCCAGGCGGACGATGCGGATCAAAGGATGGGCCGACTGCAATCGCTCGCTCGGCTCGTGGTGGTACAGCACCGAGTCGGCCAGGAAGGAATCGAGATGCCAGCGTTCGATCAGCCAGGCGCCCGCTTCGGCGTGGGTGATCTGCAAGGTGCGCTGTTCGACGGCGCACAGGTCTTCGTCGTCGCGCGCGGTGAAGTTGAAGGCGTATTCTTTCGGCGCGGTGGCCAGCAGCGCCAGGCGCCCGACGTTGTGCAGCAGGCCGGCGAGGTAGGCCTCTTCCGGGTGGCCGTATTCCATGCGCTGCGCCAAGTCGCGCGCGATGACGGCGGCGCTGAGCGAATTTTTCCAGAAGGCGCGCAAGTCGATGCTGCCGGAATGGGGGAAGTTGTTAAAGGTCTGGAATACCGATTCGCTGATCACGATCGTCTTGATCATGTCGGTGCCAAGCGCGATCAAGGACGGCTCGAGGGCGACCGCGCGGGTGGCGCGATGGTAGGCAGAGCTGTTGGCGACGGCGAGGATCTTGCTGGTCATGCCGGCGTCGCTGGAGATCAGCGCGGCCAGTTCGGGCATGCCAAGGTCGTCGGCCTGCAAGTGCTCGATCAACTTGATGAGTATCTGCGGCATTGCCGGCAGACGGGCAATCAGCAGTCGATTGCGAATATCATGGTCTGATTGATGCATTGTCTCAGGCACAGCCGCCAATGTCGAAGGTTTGCAAGTGGCGCTCAACGGGGAAGCGGCCACGACGTTTTTTGTTTTAAGCCACGGACAAGGCAGTGTTCGGGGCTCTGTTCAACTATTTACTACTATGATCTTAGCATATATACACGAAATTTCTCACTGGGAATAATAATTTCCAGAAAAATGTTCACATTTACCACGGTTACGGTGACGTGCTTTCGTCCACCGCCTGGGCCGAGATCATGCGCCGGTATTGCCTTGACGTCAACCATAAGGCCAGCGCCACCAGCACGAAGCCGAGCTGGCCGAGGGCCAGCCACAGCACCGAGTGCGACAGGAACGGCGCGATGACGCCGGCCACCACCGCGCCGAGCAGTGTCATGGCGAACGACTGGCACGACGCGACGGTGCCGCGGATGTGCGGGAACAGGTCGAGCGTGAGCAAGGTGGCGACGGGCGCGACCACCGACATGCCGAAGGTGTAGAAAAACATCGGCAGCACCGAGTACGGCAGGCTTGGCGCAAACGCCAGGTGATAGCCGACGTTGCAGATCGCCGCCACCAGCATGAAGCAAAAGCCGACGCCGATCTGGCGTCCGAACGTGATGCGCCCGGCGAGCCGGTTGGCCGCCAGCGCGCCGAGGAAGATGCCCGACACGCTAGGCACGAACAGCCACGCGAATTCGTCGGGGCCCAGGTGCAGGTGCACCGGCAGCATCACCGGCGCGGCAGTGATGAACAGGAACAGGCCGGCGAAATTGCAGGCGACGATGCCCGACTTCATGTGAAAAAGCGGCGAACGGAAGATGGCGCCGTAGTTGGCGGCCAGGTAGCTGGGATTGAACGGCTGGCGGTGCTCGCGCGCGAGCGTCTCGGGCAGGTAGCGCCAGCACACCACGAACAGCACCACCGTATAGGCCAGCAGGAACAGGAAGATGGTGCGCCAGTCGAACAGCTTGACGATCCAGCCGCCCAGCACCGGCGCGATGGCCGGAGCGATCGAAAAGATCATCGTCACCATCGACAGCAGGCGCGCCGCCGGCGCCCCCGCATACAAATCGCGGATGATGGCGCGCCCGACCACGGTGCCGGCGCCGGCCGACACGCCCTGCAGGATGCGGAATATCCACAGGTAGTGCACCGAATGGGAGGCGGCGCAGCCGAAGGTGCCGATGGCGAACACCACCAGCGACACGAGCACGATGTTGCGGCGCCCGAAGGCGTCCGACAGCGCGCCGTGCCACAGCACCATGCCGGCGAAGGCGAGCATGTAGGCCGTCAGCGTCTGCTGCACTTCGATCGCGCTGGCGCCAAGTTCGGCCTGGATGTTTGGGAAAGCCGGCAAGTAGGCGTCGATCGAAAAAGGCCCCAGCATCGACAGCGAGGCAAGCAGCGCCGCCAGCGCCCCGGAACCGAGCAGCGCGATGCGGTGCACCGGCGGCAGCGGCACCGGCACCACCGGATCCGGCGGCACGTTCGGCGGCGGCTGTTGCGGGAACATCGTCAGACCTGCTTCGGCTTGGCTTCTTCGCGGCGGTTATAGCCGGCGACCATGTCGAAGCGGAACAGGCGGCATTCGAGCGCGCCATTGAAGAACGGCGTCTTGCGCGCTTCCTTCAGGCGCAGCAGCTTCGGCAGCGACAGGTCGGCGGTAAACAGCAACACGGTCCAGCCGGCGAAGCGCTGCTTGAGCGTGGTGCCGAGCGCCGCGTAGAACGACACGCTCATCTGGTCGGCCGGCATGGTGCTGTCGCCGCGCACGCCGATTCGCTCGCCGTACGGCGGATTGGTCAGCAGGATGCCCGGCTGCTCGGTCGGCGGCTTGACTTCCTGCGCTTCGATCTGCTTGAGCGGGACGTCGAACATGATGCCGGCGATTCTCAGGTTATGCCGCGTCATCTCGATCATGTCGCCGGAGATGTCGCTGCCGAAAATGGTCGGTTCCGCCGGCAGCGCGTTCGGCTTGATCGCCGCCTTCATCGCCTGCCACGGGGCGGCGACGAAGCTGTTGAATTTTTCGAAGGCGAAGCTGCGCCGCGCGCCAGGCGCAATCCCCTGCAGCATCTGGGCCGCTTCGATCAGGATGGTGCCGGAGCCGCACATCGGGTCGAACAGCACGGTGCCCGGCTTCCAGCCCGACACACGCAGCATGCCGGCGGCGAGGTTCTCGCGCAGCGGCGCGTCGCCGGTCTCCTCGCGCCAGCCGCGCTTGAACAGCGCCTCGCCCGAGGTATCGAGATAGATGGTGAAGTTGCGGTTGTCGAGAAAGCCGACGATGCGCACGTCCGGTTCGGCCGTGTTGACCGACGGGCGCTTGCCGACCAGGTCGCGGAAGCGGTCGCAGACGGCGTCCTTGATCTTGAGGGTGGTGAATTCGAGGCTGCGCAGCGGCGACTTGATGGCGGTGACGTCGACGCGGATCGTGTGGTCGACGCCGAACCAGTCTTCCCACGGCTGCGCCAGCACCAGGTCGTAGATGTCGTTCTCGTTGGCGTAGCTGGAGTGGGCCATGCGCATCAGCACGCGCGAGGCGATGCGCGAGTGCAGGTTGATCAGGTACGAGTCGAGCAGGTGGCCGGAGCAGTGCACGCCGCCGGGGACCTGGTTGTGCACCTTCATGGTGGTGCTTTGCAGCGCGATTTCGCCGAGTTCTTCGGCCAGCGCCGCTTCCATGCCGCGCGGGCAAGGACAGAAAAATGAAGCCATGGGTGTACCCTTTATCCGTTAAACAATGAATCAATGGACAGGCGCCTCCGCCCATCCTGGTGTGCTGCGTTTTACCGTTATTACGATTTGGCGAGCGCGCGTTCGACGAAGTCGAGACGGTCCTGGCCCCAGAAACTTTCGCCATCGACGACGTACCAAGGCGCGCCGAACACGCTGGCGGCCATCGCTTCGTCGGTGTTGCGGTCGTACTGTTCCTGCACGCCGGCCGTTTGCGACGACTTGACCAGCATGCGCCCGTCGAAGCCGCACATGGTGGCAATGTGCGCCAGCGCGTCCTGGTCGGAGATGTTCTTGTCTTCGGCCCACAGCGCGCGCATGATGGCGCCGGCCACTTGCAGCGCGGCGTCGCCGCCCAGGCTGGTGCGGGCGGCGATGATCAGCTTTGCCGCTGCGTCGGCCGGCACCGGGAAGAAGGCCGGCTGCGGCTTGAGCGGCACCTGCAGAAACTCGGACCAGCGCGCCAGCTCGGCCAGGCGGTAAGCCTGGCGCTGCGGCGAGCGCTTGGCCAACGGCAGGCCGCCGGACACGCCGAACACCTTGCCGAGATCGAAAGGCTTGAGCTCGACCTGGGCGCCGGCCGCCTTGGCCAGGTCGACCAAGCGCTGGTGGCCGAGGTAGGTCCAGGGAGAGTTCGGGGCCAGATAATACTGGATGGTCTTGCTCATCGCAGCTCCGTCAGAAAGGTTTGACGACGACGAGGATCGTGATCGCCACCAGCAGCAGTACCGGCACCTCGTTGAACCAGCGGTACCAGGTGTGCGCACGGCGATTGGCGCCGTTCTCGAACTTCCGAAGCAGCGAGCCGCATGCATGATGATAGCCGATCGCCAGGATCACCAGCGCCAGCTTGGCATGCAGCCAGCCTCCCTTGAAGCCGTAGCCGAGCCACAGCCAGGCGCCCAGCACGACGGCCGGAATCATCAGCATCGAGGTGAAGCGGTACAGCTTGCGCGCCATCAGCAGCAGGCGCGCGGTGGCGACCGTTTCGGTCTCCTGCGCCAGGTTGACGAAGATGCGCGGCAGGTACAACAGGCCGGCAAACCACGAGGCGACGAAGACGATGTGAAACGCTTTAATCCAGAGCATAGGGTTCCAGGTTGATTAACTACGTACTTCGCCGTGGCCGAAGACGATGTACTTGAGCGACGTCAGGCCTTCGAGGCCGACCGGGCCGCGCGCGTGCAGCTTGTCGTTGGAAATGCCGATCTCGGCGCCAAGGCCGTATTCGAAGCCGTCGGCAAAGCGCGTCGACGCGTTCACCATCACCGACGCCGAATCGACTTCGCGCAGAAAGCGCAGCGCGTCGCTGTAGTCTTCGGTGATGATCGCGTCGGTGTGGTGCGACGACCAGGTGTTGATATGCTCGATCGCCTCGTCGATGCCGGCCACCACCTTGACCGCCAGGATCGGCGCCAGGTATTCGGTGCTCCAGTCTTCCTCGAGCGCGGCGGCCAGGTGCGGATATTCGGCTGCGGCCAGCAGCGCGAACGCTTCCGGGTCGGCGCGCAGCTCGACCTGCTTTTCCAGGTACAGCGCGGCCAGCCGCGGCAGCACGGCGGCGGCGATGGCGCGGTCGACCAGCAGCGTCTCCATCGTGTTGCAGGTGCCGTAGCGGTGACACTTGGCGTTGAACGCGATCGGCAGGGCCTTGGCGATATCGGCCTTGGCGTCGATGTAGACGTGACAGATGCCGTCGAGGTGCTTGATCATCGGCACCGTGCTTTCCTTCATCAGGCGCGCGATCAGGCCCTTGCCGCCGCGCGGCACGATGACGTCGACATGCTGCGGCATGGTGATCAGGGCGCCGACGGCGGCGCGGTCGATGGTGTCGACGATCTGCACGCCGTGAGCCGGCAGGCCGGCGCCGGCCAGGCCCTCGGCGACGATGGCCGCCAGCGCGCGGTTGCAGTTGATCGCTTCGGAGCCGCCGCGCAGGATGGTGGCGTTGCCGCTCTTGATGCACAGGCCGGCGGCATCGACGGTGACGTTGGGGCGCGCTTCGTAGATGATGCCGATGACGCCGAGCGGCACACGCATCTGGCCGACCTGGATGCCGCTGGGGCGAAACTTCATGTTGGAGATTTCGCCGATCGGGTCGGGCAGCGCGACCATCTGGCGCAGGCCTTCGACCATGGCGGCAATGGCCGCGTCGGACAGCTCGAGGCGCTCGACCATGGCCGGCGCCAGGCCGGCGGCGCGCGCGGCATCGAGGTCGAGCTGGTTGGCCGCGCGCAGCAGCGCGCTGTCGCGATTGACCGCATCGGCGATCAGCAGCAGCGCGCGGTTGCGGGCGGCGCTGTCGGCGCGCGCCATCGCGCGCGATGCGGCGCGGGCCTGGCGGCCTACCTGTTCCATATAGTCGGGGATGTTCATCGTTGTGCTCTTTAGTGTTAATAGCGACATGCCTAGCGCGCCACCTTCAGCGCCAGCTGCAGCATCGCGTCCCAGGCGTCGCCGGCGAATGCCTTGGCGCGCAGTCCCTTGATCATCTTGTCGACCTGCGCGGCGTCCTGCAGCGCCTGTTCCAGCGTGGCCAGCGACACGCGCCGCAGCGCCGGCTCCATCATGCGCTCCTTCGGCCCCCAGATGCGGTATTCCTTCAGCAGCGCGCCGAGCGGGCGGCCCTGCGCCATCGCCGCCTTCAGCTTGAGCAGCGTGCGGATTTCATCGGCCACCGCCCACAGCACCAGCGGCAACGCCTCGCCCTCGCCCTTCAGGCCTTCGAGCATGCGCACCAGGCGCGCCGCGTCGCCGGCCAGCATCGCCTCGGACAGCTTGAAGACGTCGTAGCGGGCGACGTTGAGAACGGCGTCGTGGACCTGTTCGAACGTCAGCTTGCCCGGCTCGTGCAGCAGGCCGAGTTTCTGGATTTCCTGGTGCGCCGCCAGCAGGTTGCCTTCGACACGCTCGGCAATGAAGTCGAGGCCCTGGCGGTCGACGCTCTGGCCCTGGCTGGCCAGCCGGGTGCCGATCCAGCCCGGCAGCGCGGCTCGCTCGACGATCGGGATCTCGATGTACACCGCGGCCTGCTGCAAGGCGCCGACCCAGGCCGCCTTGGCGGTCTGCCAGTCCAGCTTGGGCAAGGTGATCAGGGTCAGGTTGTCGGGACTGAGGCTCTTGGCGTAGCTTTGCAGCGCGGCGCCGCCATCCTTGCCAGGTTTACCGGTGGGGATGCGCAGCTCGATCAGCTTCTTGTCGCCGAACAGCGACATCTCGTTGTTGGCGGCGAGCAGTTCGCCCCACTTGAAGGTGCGCTCGACGGTGAGCACGTCGCGCTCCGAATAGCCGTTGGCGCGCGCGGCGCGGCGGATCTTGTCGGCCGCTTCCAGCGCCAGCAGGTGCTCGTCGCTGCTGATCACGTACAGCGGCGCGACCGCCTTGGCCAGGTGTGCTTCGAGTCCGTCAACGCGCAGTTGCATCGGCAATCCTTACGCGCGCTTGATGGCCGCGAGGCGGCGCAGGATCTGCTGTACCAGGTCGGTCTGCATGTCGCGGTACAGCAGCGCTTCTTCCGATTCCTTGGCCAGCACCTGCGACTCGTTAAAGGCGATGCTGCGCTTGAGGGTGATCTCGGTGGGGCCGAGCAGTTCGGCGTCCTTGGCGTCGCGCACGCGAAACACCAGCGTGTAGGTCAGCAGGTATTCGCGCACGCGGCCCTGGCTGTTGAGCGACAGGATCGATTTGCCGCGCGTCTCGGACAGCACGTCGAGCCTGGCCTCGCCCTTGGCCGCGTCGTCGACGACGATGACGGCGTCGCCGCCGCGCAGGTTGCGGCGCAGCTCGATGCCGAGCGGCGAGGTGTCGGCAAAGCCGAGGTAGATGCTGTTGAACGGCATCTGGTACTGGCCGCTGGAGCCGCGCAGCTGGAAGCCGCAGGCGGATAACGCCACCGCCAGCAGCAGCACGGCGCCGGCGCGCAGGGAGATCGATCGCAGGGCGTTCATCGCTTACACCACGATGCTGATCAACTTGCCGGGAACGACGATCACCTTTTTCGGCGGCGTCTCGATGTACTTCTGCACCGCTTCGCAAGCGAGCGCCTGCGCTTCGATCGACGCCTTGTCGGCGCCTTTCGCCACCATGATCGAGCCGCGCAGCTTGCCGTTCACCTGGATCATCATCTCGATCTCGGCCTGTTCGAGCGCCTGCGGGTCGACCTGCGGCCACTGGGCGTTGAGGATGTCGCCATGGACCCTGGCGTAGCCCAGCTCTTCCCACAGCACATGGGTGATGTGCGGCGCGACCGGGTTGAGCACGCGCAGGAAGATCGACAGGCCTTCGGCGATCACCGCGTCAGACGCGGCGCCATCGGCCAGTTTGGCGGACTCCATCGTGTTGAGCATCTTCATGCAGGCAGAGACGACGGTGTTGTACTGGATGCGCTTGAGGTCATAGTCGGCCTGCTGCAGGATCTTGTGCAGTTCGCGGCGCAGGCTTTTTTGCGCGTCGTCGTAGCCATCCTTCGATGGACTTGCCAGTTCGGCGGCGATGCGCGGCGACTGGGCGCAAGCGAACGCCCACACGCGGCGCAGGAAGCGGCTGGCGCCTTCGACACCGCTGTCGGACCACTCGAGCGTCTGTTCCGGCGGCGACGCGAACATGGTGAACAGGCGCGCGGTGTCGGCGCCGTACTGGCCGATCTGCGCCTGCGGGTCGATGCCGTTGTTCTTCGACTTCGACATCTTTTCGGTGCCGCCGATTTCGACTTTCCGGCCGTCCGACTTGAGCAGCGCGCCGCGCGGGCGGCCCTTGTCGTCCAGATCGAGATCGATGTCGGCCGGGTTGAACCAGGTCTTCTTGCCGGCGTCGTCTTCGCGGTAGTACGTCTCGTTGAGGACCATGCCTTGCGTGAGCAGGTTGACGAACGGCTCATCGAACTTGACCAGGTCCATGTCGCGCATCACCTTGGTCCAGAAGCGCGCGTACAGCAAGTGCATGACGGCGTGCTCGATGCCGCCGATGTACTGGTCCATCGGCATCCAGTAGTCGTTGCGCGCGTCGACCATGCCGGTCGCGCCGGGCGAGGTATAGCGCATGTAGTACCACGACGAGTCGACGAAGGTGTCCATCGTGTCGGTCTCGCGGCGCGCCGGCTTGCCGCACTGCGGGCATTCGCACTTGAGGAAGGCTTCGTCCTTGTTCAGCGGGTTGCCGCTGCCGTCAGGGACCAGGTGCTCGGGCAGCACCACCGGCAGGTCTTTTTCAGGCACCGGCACGACGCCGCAATCGGCGCAGTGGATCATCGGGATCGGCGTGCCCCAGTAGCGCTGGCGCGAGATGCCCCAGTCGCGCAGGCGGAAGGTGGTCTTCTTTTCGCCCAGGCCCTGCACGGCCAGGTCGCCGGCGATGGCGTTGACAGCGGCGATGTAGTCGAGCCCATCGTACTTGCCCGAGTTGACCAGCACGCCGCGCTCCTTGTCGCCGTACCAGTCCTGCCAGCCGGCCAGCGAAAACTGCTGGCCTTCGACGGCGACGACCTGGGTGATCGGCAGCCGGTACTTGGTGGCGAAGGCGAAGTCGCGCTCGTCGTGCGCCGGCACGCCCATGACGGCGCCGTCGCCGTAGGTGATCAATACGTAGTTGCCGACCCAGACTTCGACCTGGTCGCCGGTCAGCGGATGGGTGACGAACAGGCCCGTCGGCATGCCCTTCTTCTCCATCGTCGCCATGTCCGCTTCGATCACGCTGCCCAGTTTGCACTCGGCGATGAAGGCGGCCAGCTCCGGGTTGGTCTGCGCGGCGTGCGCGGCCAGCGCGTGTTCCGGCGCGACGGCGCAGAAGGTCACGCCCATGATGGTGTCGGCGCGGGTGGTGAAGACGTGCATCTTGCCGCCGCCGATCAGTTCACCGCCGGCGTCCGAGATCGTGTGCGGGAAGGCGAAGCGCACGCCGGTCGACTTGCCGATCCAGTTGGCCTGCATCACGCGCACGCGCTCGGGCCAGCCCGGCAGCTTGTTGTCGACGTAGTCGAGCAGCTCGTCGGCGTAGTCGGTGATGCGTGCGTAGTACATCGGGATCTCGCGCTTTTCGATCGGTGCGCCCGAGCGCCAGCCGCGGCCGTCGACGACCTGCTCGTTGGCCAGCACGGTCTGGTCGATCGGGTCCCAGTTGACGGTGCCGGTCTTCTTGTAGATGATGCCCTTTTCGAGCATCTTGAGGAACATCCACTGGTTCCACTTGTAGTATTCCGGCTTGCAGGCGGTCATCTCGCGCGACCAGTCGATCGCCAGGCCCATCGATTCCATCTGCTCGCGCATGTGGGCGATGTTGGCGTAGGTCCACTGCGCCGGCGGCACGTTGTTGGCCATCGCGGCGTTTTCGGCCGGCATGCCGAACGCGTCCCAGCCCATCGGCATGAGCACGTTGTAGCCGTTCATGCGCAGGTAGCGGTACATCACGTCGTTGATCGTATAGTTGCGCACGTGTCCCATGTGCAGCTTGCCCGACGGGTAAGGCAGCATCGAGCAAGCGTAGTACTTGCCTTTCGGGAAACGCGGGTCGTTTTCTACCGCCTTGTAGGCATCGATCGCCTTCCAGTGCGATTGGGCGGCTTGTTCGACGTCGGCGGGACTATATTTATCTTGCATGATGATCAAAAGGCCAGGAAAGTGGAGTTGAACCGAACATTATACTGGTTCATGCTATTTCCGGCGGTGGCGGGGATGAGCCGAGGGCGAATACAGAGCCTCTGCGTCTGAACCATAACGCGTCATTTTGGTCTAATAAGTATGGACAACCAATTCAACGCTATCAATTATTCGCACCAGCTTCAGGCTGTCGGCGTTTCGCAAACTCAAGCTGAAACGCATGCCAAGTTGCTCTCCGAGGCGTTGGCTAATTGCGCCGCTTCACGTGCCGATTTGAATTCGCTTGGCGAGCAGCTCACGACAAGGATGGAGGCGTTCGAAACGAGGATGACCGGCCGAATGGATGCCTTCGAGGCGAAGATGACAGGCCGGATGGACGCCTTCGAAGCAAGGATCAACGCACGGATCGACGCGTTGGAGGCAAGGATGGATCTTGAAATAGCACGGGTACGTGGTGAACTAAAACTGCTTCGATGGATGTGTGCGACAAATACGGCAATGCTCATTGCCGTCATCGTCAAGATCTACTTCCCCTAGCGATCGGTCAGCGCAGAACCAGCGCCAGCGCGGGCTTCTCGCCGTAATCCTCATAGCGCTCATTGATGCCGGCGACGCAGAAGGTCAACTCTTCGAGCAGGTCGGGCGCCTTCTCGCGCATGGCGGCGGCGTCGTTGATGACGATTTCCAGCACCTCGTTGGGCTTCAGGCGGAACTTGCTCATGCCGTCGGCGTCGCGCAGGTAGCTGAGGCAATCGACCCATGAATCGATGGTGTTGCCGTACGACTCAGGAAAGCCGAACGTCTTGCGCGATTCCGCGTGGAAGCTGTCCCAGCCGTCGATGACGGCGCCGTTCAGTTCTGCAGTAGCCATCGTTTTCTCCTCAGCGCCCCAGCGCCAGCACGTCCTGCATGTCGTACAGGCCGGTTTGCTTGTCGGCCAGGAAGCGCGCCGCACGCAAGGCGCCGTGGGCGTAGGTGACGCGGCTGCCCGACTTGTGGCTGATCTCGATGCGCTCGCCGTCGCCGGCAAACAGCACCGTGTGGTCGCCGACGATGTCGCCGCCGCGGATGGTGGCAAAGCCGATGGTGGACGGGTCGCGCTCGCCGGTGACGCCTTCGCGCCCGTACACGGCGCACTGCTTGAGGTCGCGTCCGAGCGCGTCGGCGATGACTTCGCCCATCTTCAGCGCGGTGCCGGACGGCGCATCGACCTTGTGGCGGTGGTGCGCCTCGATGATCTCGATATCGTACCCTTCAGCGAAACTCTTTGCCGCCATTTCCAGCAGCTTCAGGGTGACGTTGACGCCGACACTCATGTTCGGCGCAAACACGATCGCGGTCTTGGCGGCGGCGGCGCGGATGGCGGCCTTGCCGGCATCGTCGAAGCCGGTGGTGCCGATGACCATCGCGATGCCGTGCTCGGCGCAATAGGCCAGGTGCCTGAGCGTGCCTTCCGGGCGGGTGAAGTCGATCAGGCAGCGCGCGCCGGCGAGCGCGGTGGCCAGGTCGGCGGCGATGGCCACCGACGCCGGCTGGCCGAGGAAGGCGGCGGCGTCCGTGCCGATCGCCGGCGAGCCGGCCACGTCGAGCGCGCCGGTCAGTTCGGCGTCGGGCGCCCTGGCGATCGCCTCGATCAGCATCTTGCCCATGCGCCCGCTGGCGCCTGCCACCGCAATGTTCAGTGAAGTCATGGTCGCTGGCCGCTTATTTTCTGATCTGGATGGAGGCCGAACCTGCCTCTTCCTTCTTCGGTGCCTCTTTCGCCGCGGCCTTGGCAGGGCCGGCGATGCGGGCGATGTACTCGCGCTCGGTCGGCAGGTTGCCGCCGTCGAAACGCTCGACCTTGTCGTCCTTGAAGTAGATGGTCACGCGCGCCTTGGTCAGCTCCCCATTGCCGCGCGCCAGGTAGAACGGAAAATCCCAGCGATCGGTGTGGAACACGTCCGTCAGCAGCGGCGTACCGAGGATAAACTTGACCTGCTCGCGGGTCTGGCCCACTTTCAACTGGGCCAGCATTTCCTGCGAGACGAAGTTGCCTTGTTGAATGTCAGGGCGGTACGGCTTGAATATCCACAGGAATTTTTGCAGCGACGTCGCGCTGGTGGTCTGGGCGCCGGCGTTGGCCGATGCCGCGGACTGGTCGGCGTCGGCGGCAGCTTGCGCCGGCGTGACCGGCTGCGACGCCGAAGGCGACAGCGCATTGCGCCACGATGCGCAGCCCGACAAGGTCAGCGCGGCGCAGACGGCAACTGCCAGCAGTGGTGTCCGGGAGTAAAAACTGTGCAAAAAAGCATTCTTGACGCGCATAAGTGACCTCAAAACGTTTGAGCGCTAGCTCCAAAACGCTATATCATAAAGCACTATGCCAATATACGAGCAACAAACATGAGTAACAATCCAAGCGATCTCAAGGCCAGCGGCCTGAAAGCGACCCTTCCTCGCCTGAAAATTCTCGAGATTTTTCAGAACAGCGAAGTACGCCATCTCACTGCGGAAGACGTCTACAAGATCCTGCTGACCGAAAACATGGACGTCGGCCTGGCCACCGTGTACCGCGTGCTGACCCAGTTCGAACAGGCCGGCCTGCTCAACCGCAACCATTTTGAGACGGGCAAGGCGATCTTTGAACTGAATGCCGGTTCGCACCACGACCACCTGGTGTGCCTCGACTGCGGGCGGGTGGAAGAGTTCTTTGACGAGGAAATCGAGTCGCGCCAGCACAAGGTTGCCGCTGAGCGCGGCTTCAACATCGCCGAGCATGCGCTGGCCATTTACGGCAACTGCATCAAGCCGGCCTGCCCGCACCGGCATTAAGCAAAAAGCTGGGGCCAGTCCCTCGCGTTGGCGGGACGTTCGAACATTTCAACGAGCCGCAATGTCCGAATATCAGACCTGACCGCCGTGGCTCAGCGCGTTCGACAGCAGCTTGGCGGTGATGTCGACGATCGGGATCACGCGCTCGTACGCCATGCGGGTCGGGCCGATCACGCCGAGCGTGCCGACAATCTTGCCGTTCACTTCGTACGGCGCCGTCACCACGCTCATTTCGTCCATCGGCACCAGGTTCGATTCGCCGCCGATGAAAATCTGCACGCCGGTGGCCTTGCTCGACACGTCGAGCAGCTGCATCAGCCCGGTCTTTTGCTCGAACATGTCGAACATCTGGCGCAGCGACGCCATGTTCGAGGACAGGTCCGACACGCTGAGCAGGTTGCGTTCGCCCGAGATGACCATGTCGGTCGAATGGTCGGTCATCGCCTCGCTGCCCGCTTCGACCGCGGCCTGCATCAGGCGGCTCATGTCGTCGCTCAGCTGCTTGAGTTCGTCCGTCACGCGCAGGCGCACCTGGTCGAACGAGAGCCCGCCGTAATTCTGGTTGATGTAGTTGGCCGAGGCGATCAGCTGGCTCGGGGTGTAGTCGGCGTCGGTCAGCAGCAGGCGGTTCTGGACGTCGCCGCGCGGGTCGACGATGACGAGCAGGATGCGCTTTTCGGACAGGCGCAAGAACTCGATCTGCTGGAACACCGACTCGCGCCGCGGGCTCAGCACCACGCCGGCGAACTGCGACAGCGACGACAGCATCTGCGCGGCGTTCGAGATGATCTTTTGCGGCTGCTGGTTGGGCATGCGCATGCGCGACTCGACGGCGTGCTCGTCGATGTGCTGCACCGTCAGCAGCGTGTCGACGAAGATGCGGTAGCCGCGCGGGGTCGGGATGCGGCCGGCCGACGTGTGCGGACTGGCGACGTAGCCCATTTCCTCGAGGTCGGCCATGATGTTGCGAATCGTCGCCGGCGACAGGTCGAGCCCGGAAATCTTCGACAGCGCGCGCGAGCCGACCGGCTGGCCGTCGGCGATGTAGCGCTCGACGAGAGCCTTGAGCAAAGTTTGTGCGCGGGTATCGAGTTGCATGATTGTATGGGGGCGCGAAGACGGACACCCTTATTATGCACGTTCGCGGCGCCGCTGTGCAGTTCCCGGCACTAGCCGTGGCGGCGCTCCAGCCAGTCGAGCAACTCGCCGAAATCGGCGCAGATGGCGTCGGGCACCACGCCGTGCTCGAGGTGTCGGCTGCTGCCGGTGCGGTTCAGCCACACCGCGCGCAGGCCGGCCTGCTGGGCGCCGCGCACATCGAGCAGCACGTCGTCGCCGACATACACGGCCTCGTGCGGGGCCACGCCGAGCTGTTCGCAGGCGGCCAGGAAAATGGCGGCGTCCGGTTTGGCGCAGCCGAGCTGGTGCGCCGCGACCGACACCTTGAAGTGATGCGACATGCCGATCGCGCGCAAGTCGGCGTTGCCGTTCGAGATCGAGCCGACCAGCACCAGCTCGCTGAGCTTCTCGAGGCCGGGCAGCACGTCGTCGTACAGCGCGACGGCGTTGCGGGCGGCGAAGAAATGCGCCATCGCGTGCTCGACCTTGGTGCTGTCCTCGCCGGCATCGGCGAATGCCTCGCGCAGGCCGGCGCGGCGCAGCGCCCCGAGGTCGAGGTGAAACTCGGGCCGGCGCTCGAGCAAGCGCTGGCGCGCCTGGCGCAGCGCGTCGATCGAAAAGCCGGCCGCCACGCGCGGCGCGTGCTGCTGCAGCCAGGCATGCAGCGACCGCTCGGCCTGGGCAATGACGGGTGCGATCGGCCACAAGGTGTCGTCGAGGTCGAACAGGACCGCCTTCGGCCAGGCGGGACGTTGGGTGCTTGTAGTAGCGGTCATTGCGGCAAACGGAAGTGGAGGCGATGCCAGCATAACGAGTCGGGCGGCGAAGTGCAAATCGGCGCCCGACAGATGAACCCGTGTCCGAATGTCGGCACTGACCCCGGTGCGGCACTGACCCCGGTGCTGCACGCCGGTTACACCGCGATACAAGAGGAAAGACGCTCCAGCTTGCCAAATGCTCTAAAATGACGGCCAAACCGTCTGTCCCGCGGCGCGGCGTCAGCCCTCCCCCGCTCTACCCCTGTTTGTTTTTGGAGAACACATGAAAAGATTGACCCTGCGTTCGAGCGTGGCGCTCGCGTGCGCACTGAGCGTTGGCGCCGGCGGCGGCAACGACGGCAACCTGCAGCTCGGTGGCGCCGTCATCGGCCTGAGCAAGACCGGCCTGGTGCTGATCAACAAGGGCAACGGCGACAAAGTTGCGGTCGAACCGGTACAGGGGGGGCAGGTGGGTTTCGTCTTCGCCAAGCTGCTGAGCAATGACGAGAATTTCGACGTCGACATTTCTGCCTCGCCCGACAACGCCGTCTGCTCGGTCGCCAATGGCAAGGGCGCGACCGGCTCGTTCAGCATCAGTACGGTCGTTGTGAACTGTATCACCAACACCCATGAACTGGGCGGCACCGTCAGCGGTCTCGACAGCAACGGCCTGGTGCTGGTCAACGGCGCCAACCGCATCGAAGTCAAGGCCGGCGCGACCAGCTTCAGCCTGACCAAGGTCGCCGAGGGTTCGCCGTACGGCGTGACGATCCTGACCCAGCCCGTTTCGCGCACCTGCCGCATCGTCGACGGTGTCGGCACGGTCGGCAAGACCGATATCAAGAACATCCAGGTCATCTGCAGCTGACCCGCGCCATCTACTTTCTGGAGAACACATGACCAAATCTTTCCTGCGCCCGGCCATCGTGCTGGCGCTCGCGCTGAGCCTGGCCGCTTGCGGCGGCGGCAAAGCGACCTTCCCGATCACCGGCACCATCAACGGCCTGGTCTATGAAGGCCTGGTGCTGAGCACCAATGGCATGGACCTGAAGGTGCCGGCCAAGGCGACTACCTTCACGTTCCCGAACACGCTCGACTATGGCGACGTCTACGCCGTGATCCGGAAGACGCCGCCGGCGCACCAGGAATGCCAGGTGCTGCGCGGCACCGAGACGGCCGGGCGGCTGTCCTCGATCAATATCGACGTGTACTGCACCATCAACACCGCGCCGGTCGGCGGCACGATCACCGGCCTGAAGTCGACCGGTTTGCAGCTGACCAATGGCAGCGACCCAGCCGTTTCAACGGCGGCCGCCGGTGCCACCGCCTTCACCATGCCGAACAAGGTTCCGTTCGGCATCACCTACGGCATCACGGTGCTGACCCAACCGGCCACCGAAACGTGCAGCGTGGCGAACGGCACCGGCGAAATGGGCGACGTGGCGGTGACGAATGTCGCGGTCACCTGCGTGCCGAAGTAAGCAGATATTCTCTTCTGGAATATCTGGTATTCGAAAGATAAATTGGCGTTATATGCTGTAACGCAGCATAATTCACTTGTCTCCTCCAACTCCTTACAAAGAATTGGATTTCAAGCCCGCTCAACAGCGGGCTTTTTTTTCGCCCGCGTCGTATCCTCGGGCCGCGACAAGCGCCGCGCCGCCTTGCGGCCAATACTGGCATGATCGACATCTACTTGATGCCAGGGAGGCTCCGTGCCAACAGAACAACTGGGAGATTACGAGATCGATTACTCCGGCGTCCGGATGACCGATGTCGACGGCTGGGCCGCGTTCGTGACGGTCTACGGCGCATCCGCCAACCCGATGCACCGCAACAGCATCGTCCCGGCGCAGCGGGTGGCGGTGGAGCACGTGTTCGCCACCGAGGCGCAAGCCGAAACCGAAGCGCGCAAGGCCGCGGTGGCGATGGTGGAAGAAAAAACGATTACGCCGCCGCCGATCACGCCGACGGCGTGACAGCCGGCTTCAACAGGTTCGCCAGCGCGACGTACTGGACCAGGCCGACCGTTTCCGGCCGCACCGTCGGATCGATGCCTGCTTCGACGATCTGCGCCTCGGTAAACATGCCGGCCAGGCAGTTGCGAATGACCTTGCGGCGTTGCGAGAACGCCTTCAGCACCACCGCCTCGAGGGTCGGGCCGTCGCACGCAAGGCGCTCGGCCACCGGCACCATCCGCACGATGGCCGACTCGACCTGCGGCGGCGGCTCGAACGCGGTCGGCGGCACGATGAACATCAGTTTCATGTCGTAGCGCCACTGCAGCATCACCGACAGGCGCCCGTAGACCTTGCTGCCCGGCTCGGCCACCATCCGCTCGACGACTTCCTTTTGCAGCATGAAGTGCTGGTCTTCGATCAGCGGGGCAAAGTCGGCCAGGTGAAACAGCAGCGGGCTGGAGATGTTATACGGCAGGTTGCCGACCACCCGCAGCTTCTGCCCCGGCGGCACCGGGATCTGGCCGAAGTCGAACTTCAGGGCATCGCCGGAATGGATCGTCAGCTTGTCACGCGGGAACGATTTCTCCAGGCGCGCGACCAAGTCGCGGTCCAGTTCGACGACGTGCATGTGGTTCAGGTGCTTGAGCAGCAACGCGGTCATCGCCGCCAGGCCGGGCCCGATCTCGACCATCGCCTGGTCCGGCTGCGGACCGATCGCGTCGATGATGTCGGCAAGGACGAATTTGTCGGTCAAGAAATTCTGGCCGAAGCGCTTGCGGGCTACGTGTTTCATGTGTTTGCTTTATGTGGAGATGTCGAATTCAGGTGCGGCGCTGGGCGGCAACCATTTGCAGCGCGCTGCGGATGGCCTGCTGCATGCTGGCGGCATCGGCATGCCCGAGTCCGCGCGCGGCCAGGTCGAGCGCGGTGCCGTGGTCGACCGAGGTGCGGATCAGCGGTAGCCCGAGCGTGATGTTGACGCCGCGCCCGAAGGTGGCGTGCTTGAGCACCGGCAGCCCCTGGTCGTGGTACATCGCCAGCACGCAGTCGGCGTCGCCCAGGTATTTCGGCTGGAACAGCGTGTCGGCCGGGTACGGCCCGCGCGCGTCGATGCCGCGCGCGCGCGCCGCTTCGATGGCCGGCGCGATGGTGTCGATTTCCTCGCGGCCGAGGTAGCCATTTTCGCCCGCATGCGGATTGAGCCCGGCCACCAGGATGCGCGGCGCGGCGATGCCGAACTTGTCCTTCAGGTCGGCGTCGATGATGTCGAGCACGCGCGCCAGGCCGTCGCCGGTGATGGCGTCGGGCACGGCGCGCAGCGCCAGGTGGGTAGTGGCCAGCGCCACGCGCAGCGGCGCGGCGCCCGATTGCGCCGCGGCGGCCGTGTCGCCGGCCAGCATCATCACCACCAGCGGCGTGCCGGTCTTGTCGGCCAGGTATTCGGTGTGGCCGGAAAACGCCACGCCGGCGTCGTTGATGGTGCTTTTCTGCAGCGGCGCGGTGACCATCGCGGCGAACCAGCCGGCCGCGATGCCCTCCACCGCCAGGTCGAGCGTGGCGAGCACGGCGCGGCCGTTGGCCGGATCGAGCGTGCCGGGGATGACGTGGGCGGCCAACGGCACATCGATGATCGACAGGCGGCCCGGGCCGAACTGCGGCAGGCCGCCGTTGCGCAGCGCCTGCACCGACAGCGCCGCGACCTCGATGTCCGGATCGAGTTCGCTGGCGGTCAGCGCCAGGAAGGCGGCATCGCCCAGCAGCACGCAGTTGACTTCGTGCCGCATGGCCCACGCCGCGCGCAGCGATATTTCCGGCCCGATACCGGCCGGCTCGCCGGTGGTGATGGCGATCGCCGGACGGGAGGCACTCATCTTATTTCTCGTCGCGGAACTCGACGTAGGCGCGGTCGCGCACCTGGCGCGCCCAGTCTTCGGACGCTTCCTGCATCTTGCGCTCGCGGATCACCTGGCGCGCCGCATTGCGCTGGCGCTCTTTCGAGGCGTCATCGGTCTTGCGCGCCAGCACCTGGATCAGGTGGAAACCGAACGGCGTCTCGACTACACCGCTGACTTCGCCCGGCTTGAGCGTATTGATGACCGCTTCCATTTCCGGCAAGGTGTCGCCCGGATACAGCCAGCCGAGGTCGCCGCCCTTGGAGGCCGAGCCGTCGTTCGAGAACAGGCGCGCCAGTTCCTCGAACTTCGCGGCGTTGTTGTCGAGCCGTTCCTTGAGCTCGGTCAGCTTGCGCTTGGCGTCGGCCGCGCTCATCGTCGGCGTGACCTTCAGCAGGATGTGGCGCACCTGCGTCTGCTGCTGCTCGGCGGTCTTGTCCTTGGTCGATTCGGCGGCGCTGCGCTTGCCCACCAGTTTGAGCAGGTGAAAGCCGGTGTTGCTGCGGATGACAGGCGTGACCTGGCCCGGCGCCAACTTGCCGAGTGCTTCGGCAAACACCGGCGGCAGGCGGTTGGCGTCGCGCCAGCCCACTTCGCCGCCCTTGAGCGCGTCCGGCGCGTCCGAATAGGTGGCGGCGATCTTGGCGAAATCGGCGCCGGTGCGCAGCTGGCGCGCCACCTCGTCGGCGCGTGCCTTGCGCGCTGCGATCTGCTCGGGCGAGGCGTTTTGCGGAATGCTGACGAGGATCTGCGAGACGTTCAGTTCGAACTGCTCGGCGGCGGCGGCCTGCTCGCCAGCCAGGTAGGTATCCACTTCCGCGTCCGAAATCTGGATCTTGTTGTCGACTTCATGCTCGCGCAGGCGCTGCAGCATGATTTCGTTGCGGATCTCTTCGCGGAAGGCCGGATACGTCATGCCTTCCTTTTCCATCTGATTGCGCATTTCCTGCAGGCTCATCTTCTGGCCTTCGGCGATGCGGCCGATCGCGCGGTCGAGTTCCTGGTCGGATACCTTGACGCCCATTTCCTTGGCCAGCTGGTTCTGGGCGCGTTCGACGATCATCGCTTCGACCACCTGGCGCTGCAGGTCGGCCGCATCGGGCATCGGCGCATTGCTGGCCTTCATGCGCGTGACGATGCCGCGCAGGCGCGCGGCGATTTCATTGCGCGTGATGACGTCGTCGTTGACCACCACCGCGATCGAATCGATCACATTGGCCGAGCTCGACGCCGGCGGCAGGAAGCCGCCCGTCTTGGCGGCGGGCGCGGCCGGTGCGACCGGTCCCTGCGCGGCGGCCTGACCGGCCAGCGCGCACAGCAGGACAGCGGCGAGTTTCAGTTGGTGCATACGGATATTACGCATAATCTGGGGCACTCATATTCAGGTAAATGAAAAAAATCGTTTTCCAGCTTGCCACTTCATTCATCAGCGGCCGGTCACCGGATTGAGCCGGGAGTAGCCGGGAATGCTCTTGTAAAACGTGTCCAGCGGGTTGCTGCCGAGGCCAAGTTTCGACAAGCCGTTCAGCTCAAGCTGGAACAACAGCGACGACGAGGTGGTCTGGGCGGCGGTGACGAAACGCTGCGCACCCATCCGCAACACCCAGCAGTCGGCCTGGTACTCGAGTCCGATGAGGCTCTCGAGCACCTTCTTGTCGCGCACCGAGTAGCTGACCCGGCCAACGCCGAACCAGCGCAGCGACAGCGGCCACTGGCTCGACAGGTCGACGTTCTTGAAACTGTCGCGTTGATAACGGTACTCGGCATTCACCACTTTTTTGGCGCCGGCCAGCCACTGCACGCCGTAGTTCGAACTGAACACGCTGCGTGCACTCGCATTGTATTGTATCGCGCTGTCGAAGCTCCAGTTATCGGCGACGCGGCCGGAGGCGGCCAGCAGCACGTCCGAGCGGCTGACGTTGAGCTGGGTGCTCGGGTCGAGCCGCACGCGCTGCTGGCTGAAGTAGAAGCGCTGCCCCAGCGCCAGGCGCAGCCGTTCGGCACCGTTGCTTTCGATGAAGCGCGACACCAGCGCCGCGGTGACCTGGTTGGCGTCGGAAATGCGGTCGGCGCCGATGAAGCGGTTTTCGGTGAAGATCTGGGCGAAGTTAAAGCCCGCCTCGGCCGTGTCGAAATTGGGGAACTGGCTCTGGTCCTTGTAGGGCGTGCGGACATAGAACAGGCGCGGCTCGAGCGTCTGGGTGACGGCGCGGCCGAACAGCTTGCTTTCGCGCTCGAACACCAGACCGCTGTCGAGCGAGAACGTGGGCAGCACGCGCGTCAGGCTGGCGCCGGGCATGGTAGCCAGGTTGCTGCTGTCGCGGTCGAGCTGGTATTTGCTGGCATGCACCATCACCTTCGGGGTGATGAAGTAACCCGGCCGGATGATCGGATACGACAGCTGCGGCACGGCCACCACGCGGCTGCCGCGGATCAGGTCGGGATGCCGGAAGCGGGTCACCTCGGCGTCGAGCGCCCAGTCGAAGCCGGCAACGTCGTAGCGGCCGGCGTGAAAATTGATCTGCGGCAGGCGGTCGTACGGGCGCGGCACCGCCAGGCCCGGGTTGGTCGCCGCGGCCGGATCCTGCAGCACCTGGTAGTTTTGCGCGCGCGCCGTCAGGCTCCAGTACTTGCTCTGGTAATCGGTGCGCAGTTCGCGCAGCAGCTGGCGCTCGGCGCTGTTGGCCACCGACTTCGAGAAGTCGCTCGGGTATTCGTTGTCGGACGCCGCCCGCAGCACCCAGCCATACGACCAGCCGGGCGCGATCGCCTGCGAGTGCAGCGAGTTGATCAGCCAGCGGTTGGTATCGGTGACCTGGTCGTGCACCAGCAATTCGGCGTGCGTTTCGCCCGAGTACGAGCCGGCCGCGGTCTGGCCGATGTAGCGGCCGGTGGCGCCCATCTGCAGGCCGCGCGTCAGGATCACGCGCGGAAACACGGTCAGGTCGCGGTTCGGCGCGAGGTTGAAGTAATACGGCATCATCACTTCGGTCGAGCCCTTGGAGCCGGGGCTGAAGGTCGGCGGCAGCCAGCCCGAGCGGCGCGCGCCCGACAGCGAAAACGACATCGCCGGGGTACCGATGATCGGCACGCCCTTGAAGTACACCACCGTCTTGCCGGCGGTGCCGACGTCGCGCCCGCTGTCGAGGCGCAAGGTATCGGCCTTCAGGTACCAGTCGGGAGTCGGACCTTCGCAGGTGCTGTAGGTGCCGTCGGTAACGACGGCGACGTCTTCGTTGACGAAGTCGATGCGGTTGGCCTTGCCCTGCGCGTTGTTGAGCTGCATGCGGTATTCGGGATGCAGCACCCAGCCCTGGCCCGAATCGAGATTGAGTTCGAGCTGATCGCCCTTGTAGCGGTCGCCGAAGCGCCACATGTTGATGTCGCCCTTGGCCGTGACGACGTCGTCAACCACCTTGTAGCAGGCCGACCTGGCCGTCATGCGCGTGGCGCCCTTGATCAGCTCGACATCGCGCTCGAGATTGACCTCGCGGTCGGGCCGTCCGGTGATTTCCTCGGCGCGCAAGATGACCGGCGCATTCGGGTCGTCGACCTGTTCGCGCTTGGGCGCATTCTGGGCATGCAGCGGCCCCGAGGTGACGGTGACGAGCGCGGTCAGGGCATATGCCCAGCGCGGCGACGAGGGAGGGGAGGAGAACCAACTCATGAAACGGGCGCAAACACCATTGAAGGGCGATTTTTTGGGGCTAATCCCTTATTATATGGGAATCTACACATTCATCCGGATTCTCTACAGGTCGCTTCATGTCTCTTTTGTCACACCCTCCCGCAACACCACCGTCGGCCGACGCGCGCCTGGCCCAACTTACCGCCTGGCTCGATACGCTCGGCCTGGTTGACGTCGCCAGCCGCCGCCCCGCTTCGTCCGACGCCAGCTTTCGCCGCTACTTCCGGCTCGACGTGCTGCCGGCGCTGCAGGACAAGCTCGGCCACAGCCTGATCGCGATGGACGCGCCGCCCGAGCGCGAGAACGTGCCGGCCTTTATCCACGTCGCCGGCCTGTTGCAGGACGCCGGCGTGAACGTGCCGGCGATCGTCGCGCGCGACGTGCCGAACGGCTTTTTGCTGCTGTCGGACCTCGGCACCACGACCTACCTGGCGCGGCTCGACGCCGACAACGCCGGCTTCATGTATTCCGACGCGGTCGACGCGCTGATCAAGTTCCAGCTCAGCAGCGTGCCCGGCGTGCTGGTCGAATTCGACCGCGCGTTCGCGCTGCGCGAGATGAACCTGTTTCCCGAATGGTTCGTCGGCAAGCACCTCGGCGTGACGATGAGCGACACCCAGCAGGCCCAGCTCGACAAGGTCTTCGAGGCGATCACCGCCAACGTGCTGGCCCAGCAGCAGGTATTCATGCACCGCGATTTCCACTCGCGCAACCTGATGTTCATGGAGCAGAACAATCCCGGCGTGCTCGACTTCCAGGACGCCGTGTTCGGCCCGGTCACCTACGACCTCGGCTCGCTGCTGCGCGACGCCTACATCCAGTGGGATGAAGAGATTGTGCTCGACTGGGTGATCCGCTACTGGCAGGCAGCCAAGAAGGTCGGCCTGCCGGTCAATCCGGACATCGACGCCTTCTACCGCGACTTCGAATTCATGTCCCTGCAGCGCCACCTGAAGATCCTCGGCATCTTCTGCCGGCTGCACTACCGCGACGGCAAGAGCATCTACATGGGCGACCTGCCGACCGTGCTCGACTACGTGCGCAAGACCGCGAACCGCTACATCGAGCTCAAGCCGCTGGCGCGCTTGCTCGACGCGTTCGAGGACAAGGCGCCGGTTGTCGGCTACACCTTCTGATGGCGGAGTCTTGATGAAAGCGATGATTTTTGCCGCCGGCCGCGGCGAGCGCATGCGCCCGCTGACCGATGCCTGCCCGAAGCCGCTGCTGAAAGTGCGCGGCCGCCCCCTGATCACCTGGCACGTGCTGAACCTGGTGCGCGCCGGCATTACCGAGATCGTCATCAACACGGCCCACCTGGGCCACATGATCGAAGAGGAACTGGGCGACGGCAGCAAGTACGGCGCCAGCATCGAGTACTCGCACGAAAAAGTGGCGCTGGAAACGTTCGGCGGCATCGCCAACGCGCTGCACCTGCTCGGCGACGAACCGTTCGTGGCCGTGTCGGGCGACATCTATTGCCCGTATTTCGACTTCGCCCAGGTCAAGGACGTGCTGCACGACAAGGATATCTGGGGCAACCCGCACGCACCCGACAAGCGCGACGTCTCGTGGCTATACCTGACGCCAAATCCTTTCCACAACCTCAAGGGCGACTTCGCGCTCGACATGTACACCTTGTCGAACACCGGTACGCCGAAATGGAACTTCGCCGGCATCGGCGTCTACCGTCCCGAGATGTTCGCCGAGCTCACGCCGGGCCAGCACGCCAAGTTCAGCCCGCTGATGCGCAAGTACATCGACCTTGGCCTGGTGGGCGGCGAAATCTATACCGGCGAGTGGGTCAACGTCGGCACCGTCGCCCAGCTCGACGAGCTCAACGCGCCGCTGGCGAACAGGGCCGCTTCATGACGCCACTGGCGGCGTCGGCCCACGCCGAACGGCGCGCTCGGCTGTGCGCCCAGATGGCGCCCGGCGCGGTGGCGATCCTGCCGACCGCGCCCGAAGCGATGCGCAACAGCGACACCGATTACCCGTACCGCCACGACAGCTACTTTTACTACCTGACCGGCTTCACCGAGCCTGACAGCGTGCTGGTGCTGGTCGCCGCCAACGGCGCCAGCGCAGCGCAGGCGATCCTGTTCTGCCGCCAGAAAAACCTCGAGCGCGAAATCTGGGACGGCTTTCGCCACGGCCCCGACGGCGCGCGCGCCGCCTTCGGCTTTGACGCGGCGTTTTCGATCGAGGACCTCGACGGCGAAATGGCGAAGCTGCTGGCGAACGCGCCGGCGGCCTATTACGCGCTGGGTCACAGCGCCGCGCTCGACCTGCAGATGAAGACGTGGCTGCAGGCGGTGCGGCGCCAGGCCCGCAGCGGCGTCACCGCGCCCGCCGTCGCGCACGACCTGCTGGCCATGCTCGACGAAATGCGCCTGTTCAAGGACGACAGCGAAGTGGCGCTGATGCAGCACGCCGCGCGAATCTCCGGCCGCGCCCACGAACGCGCGATGCGCGCCTCGCGGCCCGGCATGTTCGAGTACGAAATCGAAGCCGAACTGCTGCACGAGTTTCGCAAGAGCGGCGCGCAGTACCCGGCATACACGCCGATCGTCGCCGCCGGCGCGAATGCCTGCGTGCTGCACTACAACGCCAACAGCGCGCAAAGCCGCGACGGCGACCTGGTGCTGATCGACGCCGGCTGCGAGCTTGACAGCTACGCCGCCGACATCACCCGCACCTATCCGGTCAACGGCCGCTTCAGCGCGCCGCAGAAACTGCTGTACGAACTGGTACTGGCGGCGCACAGCGCGGCGCTGGCGGCGGTGCGGCCGGGGCGGCGCTACAGCGACATCCACGACAGCGCGGTGAACCTACTGGCGCAAGGCATGCTCGACGTCGGCCTGCTCGACAAGGCGGTATACGGCAATGCCGAAAACGCCATCGCCGAGCGCGCCCACCTGCAGTTCTACATGCACGGCACCGGCCACTGGCTGGGCCTTGACGTGCACGACGTCGGCGCCTACCGCGACGTGCGCGCCGACGAAAAACCTTCGCGCCGGCTCGAGCCGGGCATGGTGCTCACCGTCGAACCGGGCATCTACGTGCGCCCCGGTGCCGGCGTGCCGGAACAGTTCTGGAATATCGGCATTCGCATCGAAGACGATGTCGTCGTCACGACCGACAGCCACGCGATCCTGTCGGACAACGCGCCGAGGCTGGCGGCGGAGATCGAAGAAGTGATGCGCCAGCGATGAGCGAGATCACAGTAACGGTTACGGCCAGCACGTTCGACGTCGCCATCTGCGGCGCCGGGCCGGCCGGCATGGCGCTGGCGGCGATGCTGGCGCGGCGCGGCATGGCGCCGCGGCGCATCGCGCTCATCGACGGCAAGTCGCCCGGCCAGGCCATCACCGATCCGCGTTCGATCGCGCTGTCGTACGGCAGCAGGCTGCTGCTCGAAGAAGTCGGCGCCTGGCCGCTGCCGGCCACGCCGATCCACCAGATCCACGTATCGCGGCGCGGGCGTTTCGGGCGCAGCCTGATGGACCGCGACGACCACGATCTGCCGGCGCTTGGCTATGTGACGCGCTACGGCGACCTGGTGTCGGCGCTGGCCGCCGCCTGCGAACGCGCCGGCGTGGCCATCGTCCGGCCGGCGCGCGTGAGCTCCATCGACGAGACCGACGCCGGCGTGACGCTGCGGCTCGACGACGGTCGCACCTTGGCCGCCGCGCTGGCGGTGCAGGCCGAGGGCGGCGTATTCGGCCAGCAGCAACAGCGCGCGCTGCAGCGCGACTACGGCCAAAGCGCGGTGATCGCGCGCGTGGCCGCCAGCGCGCCGATCGCGCAACGCGCCTACGAGCGCTTCACCGACGAAGGCCCGCTGGCGCTGCTGCCGCAGGAAGGCGCCGATGGCCTGCAGTACGCGCTGGTGTGGTGCGTGCGGCGGGAAAACGCCGCCGCCCTGCTGGAGCTGGGCGACGACGCTTTCCTGGCGCGCCTGGGCGACGCCTTCGGCGCCAGGCTGGGACGCTTCACGCGCACCTCCGGCCGCGCCGCCTATCCGCTCGGCCTGAACGCCGAGCCGCGCGCCACCGCGCGCACGGTGGCGATCGGCAACGCCGCGCAGACGCTGCATCCCGTCGCGGGCCAAGGACTCAATCTGGGGCTGCGCGACGCCGCCGTGCTGGCGCGCCTGCTCGGCCGCGGCAGCGGTCCCGAGCAGCTGCTCGCGTTCAGCGCAGGCCGCAAGGCCGACCGCAAGGTCACCATCGGCCTGACCGATGCGATGGCGCGCGTGTTCGCCAACACCGGCCCGGCGCAGGCGCTGCTGGGCCTGTCCCTCGGCGTGCTCGATGCGGTGGCGCCGGCGCGCATGCTGCTGGCCGAACTGATGATGTTCGGACGCCGCTGACGCGCGTGACGGCCGCCGAATAGGCGACGCCATGCAAAACGCCCGCGCGCGGCGGGCGTTAAGGTTGCAGCAGGCCGCTTATTTTGCTGCTTGCTTGCGCCGGCTCATGCCCACGCCGATCAGGCCCATGCCGAGCAACGCGAGCGAAGCTGGCTCAGGCACGTTCGCGGCGGTGTTCGGCAGCGTGATGCTGCCCATGTGCTGCGCGTTGGTGGCATCGAGAACTGCGGTGTAGAGCAGGGTGCCGGTGGCGCCGTAGAAGCTGACGTTGTATCGATCGCGCGTCTCGCAGCAGTCCGAGCGGCCATACATCGTCACGCTATCGAGTTCCCTGACGCTGCTGAACGAGATATTGAGCCAGTCGTTTGCGTTGGCGCCGCTATGGAACATGTTTGGAAAGCTCTTGTCCGCGAATTGGCCGTCAATGGCCTTGCCGGGGTTAGGGTCGTTCCACCCATACACCGACGAGGCGCTCGCCACTGTCCCGAGCGACGACAGGGCGACGTTCGCGCCGGTGATGCTCTCGAAAGCCTGCAGCTCGACGACCTGAATGTTGTTGTCGCCCGAGGCCTGGGTCACGCGAATGTCCTTGACGCCGACCAGTCCGGCGTGGGCAGCACCGGCGAAAGTGGCGCCGGCGACGATGAGGGCGGAAATAACTGATTGTTTGAACATGCTGATTCTCCATAAATAGATATCTTACGTATAAGCAATAACCGAGCCAGCGCGAATATACTGTTTGAAATCAACATCTTGCGCCTAGTAAATAAACGTGAGCGCGTTGACATGTAAAGTTTCCCGACAACACGCTCCGAATGACTCGCCACGGTTGTGCAGCCGCGCCGGGTCGCCAATTCTTCTATGACGCGTTCGTATCCACCCTTGCCGCCACACGCACCAGCAGATTCGCCACGCTCGTATAGAAGTGCTAAGCTCGCCAAAGATTCCTACCGGATGGGTAAATGTCCGATCACTCTCGATTTTTGCATGAGTCAATTGAGCCGATCGAGACGGTGCTGGTAGCGCGCCCGCTCGGGGGTGTCGAGGCGCGCGGATCAATCCGATGGATCCCCGGCAGGCCTCAGTGGTCGCTCGGATAACCCATTTGTACAGCCAGGGCAGCCAGTTGAGGTCATCGCATATCAAGGCGAAAACGGCACAGCCCTTCAGGTAAGCAACCTGCACGTGCACAGACTCATGCTTGATCACCAGGCGCCGCAGCGTTGGTGTACGGTCGCGTTTGGACTGATGGCCGTCACGGCGTATATCTTGGCATTTCGCGAGATCACGCTGCACGCGGCCGGTCACGGCCCCGTCAGGCCTGACGAGCCGGATGAGTTCGTGGGATTTTCAGTGTGGCCCAAGTTTGGATTTGATGCCAGTTTAGATCTTGTGGATTTACAAGGAGCGACGCGTTTGCAGACGTGCCGAACCGTTCAGGATGTCTTGGCAGTTGATCCTAATTGGTGGACGCAGCATGGCGCAGGCCATCGCCTTCCAGGGTGACGGAGATTTTTGGAAAATCAAGAATCTCGATTCCGGAATTTCGCTCGCATAAAAATGCTCTCGCAGAGCAAACAAGCGCCGAACGTGGTCATGCTCCGGCCACCAAAATATCCAAGAAGCCTACGCCGTAAATGAACCGCGCCTGACGGGAATGCCAAGTTCGCGCCAAGAGTTACGTCACTTTAATTCAGCATCCAGCGTTGCCGCCACATCCACCAGCAGATTCGCCACGCTCGTGAAGAACGCCGGCTCGATGCGCGCGAACGTGTCGCCGGGGCCATGGTAATCGGCGTGGTCCTCGACGCCGAAATACAGGAACGGCACGCCGGCCTGGTGGAACGGGCCGTGGTCGGAGCTGCCGGTCCAGTCGTCGGTGCTGCCCTTCTGCTGCGGCAGGTCGTGGCCCAGCTTGACGCCAACCGTGCTGCGCGCGGCCGCCTTGGCCACCAGCGGGATCAGGGAAGGGTTGTAGCGCGTGCCGGCGACGAAGATCTCGTTGCGGTCGTTACGGCTGACCATGTCGAGATTGAGATTGAGCGCCAGCTGTGCTTTCGGAAACGGCAGCGCGGCGAGGAAGGCGCGCGCGCCCTGCAAGCCCTGCTCTTCGCCGTCGAAGGCGGCGAACACGATCGTGTGGCGCGGCGGATGGGCCTTGAACCACTGCGCGATGGCCAGCATCGCCGCCACGCCGGAAGCGTTGTCGTCGGCGCCGGGATGCAGCTTGCCGCCCTTTTCGCCGAGGTGGTCGTAATGGGCGGAGACGACGATGAAGCGCTGCGGCAGCGCGCTGCCGGCGATGTAGCCGACATAGTTGACGGCCGCCGGATATGCCGTCTTGTTGGCAGTAAACGAGAACGGCTGGGCGTAGGCGGCGCCGAACGGCTTCAGCGCGAGCGCTTCGAAGCGGCGCTGCAGAAAGGTCTGCGCCTTCTGGCTGCCGGGCGTGCCGGTGCGGCGGCCGGCGAAGTCGTCGCCGGCGAGCGTGCGCACGTCGTCGAGCAGGCGCGCGCCGTCGACGACCGATGCAGCCGCCACGGCGGCCGCCGGCAATGGCGTGGCCGGCTCCGCTATCTCGGCCGTGTCGCCAGTGATGACGTAGCCGGCCGCCGCGCCAACCAGCACGCCGAGGACCATCCGGCGGGAAAATTTCATCGGTATGTCCAGTCGGTTAAGATGGCAGAATAGTAAAACAAATGTGGCAGTGCCACAATGGCAACTGCAGATTCACCAGCCTAAGCCACCATGACCACAGAATTACCAGCGGAGCTGTTCCAACGGCTGCTCGACGAGTCGTCCGACCCGGCGATCATCATCGACCAGCACGGAGCGATCCGTTACCTGAACGCGGCCTCGCAAGCGTTGACGGGATTTCCGCCGGCAGAGGCCATCGGCAAGCCGATCGACGGCCTGCTGCCCGAAGGGCTTGCCGGAAGACACAACAGCTACCTGCTCAATTACATCAGCGGTGGGCTCGCGTCGAGCGTGCTCGGCCAAATACGCGACTTCGCCATCCGCCACCGCACCGGCGACATGATTCCGATCCAGTTGAAAGCGGTCGACCTCGGCGTTGTCGATGGCGTGCGCTATTTCGGCGCCTTCACGGTGGACATGCGCGAACGGCGCGCCGAAGAGGCGCGCATCGCCGCACTGCTGGCGCAGCTCGAACAGCAGGCCATGACGGACCCACTGACGGCGCTGCCGAACCGCCGTGCGTTCGACGCCGAACTGGCGCGCATCGCCGCGCGCGCGCGCCGCAACCAGTCTCCCACCGCCGCCGGCGTGGCCGACATCGACCACTTCAAGCAGGTCAACGACCAGTACGGCCATCCGGTCGGCGACCGCGTGCTGTGCGAAGTGGCAAAGGCGATCGAGCACGCCGCGCGCGGCACCGATTTTGTCGCGCGCACCGGCGGCGAGGAATTCGGCATGCTGTTCCCCGACACCTCGACCGACATGGCGCGCCTGGTGGCCGAACGGATGCGCAAGGCGGTCGCCGCGGCGAGCGTGACGACGCCGGACGGCGACATCATCCGGGTGACCATCAGCATCGGGTTGGCGGCGCTGGCGCCGGGCAGTGCGCCGGAACAGGCGCTGGCCAGCGCCGACGCGGCGCTGTACCAGGCCAAGGAACAAGGGCGCGACCGGGTCGAGACGGCTTGATCAGGCCGGCAGGCCCAGTTCGCGCGCGACGTCGACGCGAAACCTGGCCGCCTGCGCCGGCGCGCTGATCTCGCCGGCCAGCAGATTCAGCAGCGCCGGCAGGTTGCCGGCCGCGTCGAAATGGTCGTCGCAAATGATTTCCGCCATCGGTCCGATGTAGCCGGTCATGATGCGCTGGATGGTTGCTTTGACCGCCGGCGTCAGCGCCACGGCTGGCGCTTTGCCCGGCGCCGCGGCAGCCGGCGCCAGCACGGCGGGCACCGAGCCGCCGCCGAGCGCGTCGAAGATCGCCTCGGTCGACAGGTTGTCGTGTTCGTCCTTGACCAGATAGGTCTCGTCGAAGCGCAGCCTGGCGCTGGCCATGCTGCGCAGCAGGCTGAGCGCTTCGATGCCGCGCCGGTTGCGGCACAGCAGCGAGGCGATCTTCCCCTTGTCGAGCCGGACCTGGGCCATGCGGTTGTCGTCGCTGACCAGGAACACGGTACCGCTGCGACCCTGCGCGCACAGCTGCCTGAGACTGTCGACGACGCGCAGCAAGGTGAGAAGTTCAGCTTGCACCATGGCGGTTCCTCAGGCTCACGCCTTCTTGCGCAGGCGATCCATCGCCAGCCGGATGCTGATGCCGAGCCGCTCGATGGCGCGCGCCAGCTCGCCGATTTCGTCGCCGCGCCCGGTCTGCGGAATGTTGACGTCGAAGTTGCCGGTGCTAAGTTCGTGGGCGATGGCGGTCAGCTGATTGATCGGACGGCTCAGCTGCTTGCCGAGGAAGAAAGCCACCAGGCCCACCAGCGCCGCCGTCAGCACGATCAGGATCAGGGCGTTGCGCTGCATCGCGCGCAAGGCGGCGTAGGCCTCGTCGTAGTCCTGCTCTACCAGCAAGGTCCAGCCTTGCGGCAGCTTGCGCACGAAAGCGACGACCTGCTTGCCGTCGGCGTCGTAGACGGTCGGGCGCTCGCTGACGCCGTCGAGCGCCAGCGCCGGATGGCGGCCCAGGTCCTGCAGCACGTTCTTGATGCGCTCGGGCTGACCATGGGCGATCACCTTGTTTTCCGCGTCGAGCAGGATCGCGTGGCCGGTGCTGCCGATCCTGGTGTTGGCGATGATCTTCGAAACGACGTCGAGGTTCATCGTCATCGCCAACACACCGACCAGCTGGCCGGTGTCGTCGCGGATCGGGCCCGACAGTGCCAGCGCGGGCTTGCCCGAGGTCTTGCTGATGATCACCTGGCGGCCGTTTTCCTTACCTTCCATCACGGTCTTGAAATACACCCGGTCGGCGTACTGCAGCTGGGGCTTGTCGTCGTTGCGGCCGATGTTGGCGCCGTCCGCGGCGATGGTGTACACCAGCGAGAGCCATTCGTAACTGGCGCCGACGGTTTTGAGGACCGGGTTCTGGCGCTCGGCCTTCATCGAGCGGATGTCGTCGAGCTTGGCGACCTGGCGCAGCACGCGCAGGTTGGTGTCGTCCCAGCCGCCGATCGACGCGGCCACCGTGTTGGTGGTGCCGACCAGGTTCTGCGAAATATTGTAAGTGAGTACTCCCTGCGCTTCCCGGCTGCCCACATACCAGAGGCTCACCAGCGGCACCAGCGATACCGCCAGCAGCGTGAGACACAATTTATGGAAAATATTCAGGCTGAAAGCGGTCTTGCCCATGATGCCTATCCTTTTCATTGCTGCGCGACGGTAGAGAATCCAATGTACCGTGTTTTTTGCCATGCCACAATGAAACATTTTTTAAAGCAACAAGTTCGACGTGAAAACGCGCCGGCCGAGAGCGGCGCGCTCTGGTCATATCGACAACGCAGCGGCTACTCGACCGCCTTGACCATCGCCTCGATCACCTTCTTGGCGTCGCCGAACACCATCATCGTGTTCGGCTGGTAGAACAGGTCGTTGTCCAGGCCCGCGTAGCCGGACGCCATCGAGCGCTTGTTGACGATGACACTCTTGGCCTTGTAGGCCTCGAGAATCGGCATGCCGGCGATCGGCGACTTCGGATCCTTGGCCGCCGGGTTGACGACGTCGTTGGCGCCCAGCACCAGCACCACGTCGGTCTGGCCGAATTCGCCGTTGATGTCCTCCATCTCGAACACCTGGTCGTACGGCACCTCGGCTTCGGCCAGCAGCACGTTCATGTGGCCCGGCATGCGCCCCGCCACCGGGTGGATCGCGTACTTGACGATGACGCCCTTGTGGGTCAGCTTTTCGACGAGCTCCTTCAGCGCGTGCTGGGCGCGCGCCACCGCCAGGCCGTAGCCGGGCACGATGATGACGGTCTCGGCATTGCTCATGATGAAGGCGGCATCCTCGGCCGAACCGGCCTTGTGCGGACGCTGCTCCTGCGCGCCGGTGGCAGCTTCGGCCGGTGCGCCGCCGAAGCCGCCCAGGATCACGTTGAAGAACGACCGGTTCATCGCCTTGCACATGATGTACGACAGGATCGCGCCGGAGGATCCGACCAGCGAACCGGCGATGATCAGCATCGAGTTATTCAGCGAAAAACCGATGCCTGCTGCCGCCCAGCCCGAGTACGAATTCAGCATCGACACCACTACCGGCATGTCGGCGCCGCCGATCGGAATGATGATCAAAACGCCCAGCACGAACGCCAGCACCGTCATGATGATGAACGGCGTCCACGCCGGCTCGGCGCCAGGAGCGAAGCAGAACACCAGTCCCAGCGCGATGATGGCGATCGCTACCACCAGGTTGATCATGTGCTGCCCGGGGAAGCTGACCGGCGCGCCCTGGAACAGGCGGAACTTGTACTTGCCGGCCAGCTTGCCGAAGGCGATGACGGAACCGGAGAAGGTGACGGCGCCGACGAAGGTGCCGATGAACAGCTCGAGGCGGTTGCCGAACGGCAGCGCCAGGCCGCGCCCGGTGATGCCAAACGCCCAAGGTTCGGACACGGCGGCAATCGCGATGCACACCGCCGCCAGGCCGATCAGCGAGTGCATCGCCGCCACCAGTTCGGGCATCTTGGTCATTTCCACTTTTTTCGCCGCGTAGGCGCCGATGGCGCCGCCGACGATGACGCCGAGCAGCACCAGCGGAAAGCCCATGCCGCCGGTCGGCGCCTGCGCCTTGAGCTTGAAGATCAGGGCGATGGTGGTGACGACCGCGATGGCCATGCCGATCATGCCGAAGGCGTTGCCGGTGCGCGCCGTCGCCGGCGACGACAGACCCTTGAGCGCCTGGATGAAGCAGACCGAGGCGATCAGGTACATCATCGTGACGAGATTGAGGCTGACGTATTGAATCATGCCTGCTCCCCCGCCGCCGCCGGCTTGGCCTTCGGTTCCTTCTTGCGGAACATCTCCAGCATGCGCTGGGTCACGAGGAAGCCGCCGAACACGTTGACCGCCGCCAGCGCAACGGCCAGCGTGCCGGCCACCTGGCCGACGACGCCTTCGGTCAGGCCCGCCGCCAGCATGGCGCCGACGATGATGATGGCCGAAATGGCGTTCGTCACCGCCATCAGCGGCGTATGCAGCGCGGGCGTGACGGTCCACACGACGTGGTAGCCGACGTAGATCGCCAGCACGAAGATGATCAGGTTGATGACGGTGTGACTGATTTCCATATTGCCTCCGTATTTCGATTTATTTGCGCAGCACTTCGCCGGACATGCACACCAGCGACGCCTTCAGGATTTCGTCTTCGCGGTCGATTGCCAGCGCGTCGTCCTTGTCGATCATCAGCTTGAGGAAGTCGAGCACGTTGCGCGCATACAGCGCCGAGGCGTCGGCCGCCACCAGGGTGGCCAGGTCCGGCTCGCCGACGATGTAGACGCCGTGCTTGAGCACCGTCTTGTTCATTTCCGACAGCGGGCAGTTGCCGCCTTGCGACACGGCCAGGTCGACGATCACCGAGCCGGGCTTCATCGCCTTGACGGTTTCCTCGGAGATGAGCACCGGCGCCGGGCGGCCCGGGATCAGCGCGGTGGTGATGATGATGTCGGCCAGCTTGGCGCGCTCGTGCACCAGTTCGGCCTGGCGGCGCATCCAGTCGGCCGGCATCGCGCGCGCGTAGCCGCCGGAACCCTGGGCGATTTCCTTCTCTTCGTCAGTGAGGTAAGGCACGTCGAGGAACTTGGCGCCGAGCGACTCGACCTGTTCCTTGACCGGCGGGCGCACGTCGGACGCCTCGATCACGGCGCCGAGCCGCTTGGCGGTGGCGATCGCCTGCAGGCCGGCCACGCCGACGCCCATGATCAGCACGCGCGCGGCCTTGACGGTGCCGGCCGCGGTCATCAGCATCGGCATGAAGCGCTGGTAGGTATTGGCCGCCACCATCACCGCCTTGTAGCCGGCGATGTTGGCCTGCGAGGACAGCACGTCCATCGACTGCGCGCGCGTAATGCGCGGCACCGCTTCGAGCGCGAACGCGGTCAGGCCGGCGCCGGCCATGGCGGCGAGGTTGTCGGCATCAAAAGGATTGAGCATGCCGATCAGCACGGCGCCCTGCTTCATCATCGAACGTTCGGTGGCATCCGGGGCGCGCACCTTGAGCACCATGTCGGCGCCAAAGGCGTCGGCGGCGCTGCCGATGGTGGCGCCGGCGGCGGCGTAGGCGTCGTCAAGGACGGCGGCATGCAGGCCGGCGCCGGACTGCACGATGACCTGATGCTTCGCGGCCAGCTTCTTGACCGTCTCTGGCGTGGCAGCGACGCGGGTTTCCCCCGGCCGCGTTTCGGCCGGTATGCCTATTCTCATTGATGCCTCCTAATTGATAAACTGTCTAGAATCTTACACGGAAAAGCCGACCGCATCGCTCCTTCAACTTTGTATTGCGCCGAATAACCCGATGGGCCGATCCGTTCCAGCCAAGCATTTTTACCCGCGCACTATTTGCGCGTGACGTATTGGTTTGGCGTTATACGGTTTTGCAGGCGTTCTCGCGGGGAAAGTCTCCTGGCAGGTTCCGCAGCACACGCAGCCGCCGGACGATCTTCCCGCAAACTTTTCCGCGCGCGAAGTTGTGATTCGAACAAACATTATAACAACGCAATATTAGTTAATTAATCCCCAAGTACACTTGTTCCGGTTCGCACATAGGCCTCGAATCCCAACCGGAGCAGTCCATGATGAATCGCCGTACCCGTGTCTTACGATTGCTGATCCCAATGCTGGCGGTCTCGATGATTGTAGCAACACAGGGTGTGCGCGCCGAGCAGCCGATGCCAGAAGGCATGGTGGGTTGGTGGTATTACACAGGGGTGAACACCCCCGATCAATTCGCCGCGGACCCCATTACTGCGTGCAGGCTTTCAGCCCAGAACCACTTCAGGGCACCTTTGCTTGAGATGCGCGCCATGCCAGAGGCCAGCGCGCCCATCATGGAGTGCAAATACAGCAGCGGTTCCTTTACAGGTGTCCAGTGGTATGCTCCGGCGTCGTTATTTTGCAAGCCAGGATATTCGCCGCGCTGGCCGGGGATGTGCGTCAAGAGTAGAGAAGCGCCAGCGCCGGCCAGCTGTTCGAAAGCATCTCCCGGCTCCGTCGAGGCAAACCCCGTGCAACTGGCAAGCGGATCCAAGGTGCAGACCGAAACCGATCTGGTCGCCGGCCGCTACAGATTTTTACGCATCGAACGGACATACCGCAGCTTGCGCAGCAGCGGAGGCGGGCAATCGGCCGGGTTCGGCTGGTCGTTCTCCTTCGATCGGGATTTCAATGTCAATCGAGGTCTCTTCAACAGCGACCTGCCGCGCGTTTCGGGCAGTTTCGGCGACGGCAGTGCGTTCGGATTTACTCCGCGCCTCGCCGGCGGGTACGGATCTCGCTTTGACAAACTGTCGACCATAAAGCCACTCAGCGCAGCATATGATGACTGGTTGCTGACCAATGTCGACGGACAGGTCGAGCGCTACAAGAAAATCAACGGCGCTTTTAAAATGGTCAGTTCTCACAACGCAGCAGGAGGATCGGCTACCTATGCGTACAACGCCAAGAACCAGCTCATTCACATTGAAGATTCAGACGGCCGCAACGTGAAAATCAACTGGAGTGGCGGCGTGGTTGCCTCGATCGAAGGACCTGAGGGCGAGGTGCGCTACGAATACCAACAGGCAGCGGTTGCTGGCCAGGCCGATATCGCCGGGATGGCGCGCCTCGAGGCGGTTCACTTTCACGACCGCGATGGCGCGTTGGTGTCGTCGCGGCGCTACCACTACGAGGACGAGTCGCAGCGGTATCTGCTGACCGGCGTCAGCGACGAAAATAATATGCGCTTTGCGACCTATCGGTACAACCAAGCCGGTCAGGCAGTGTTGTCCGAGCATGCCGGCGGCGTGGGGCGCTATACGTTCACCTATCCGACCGACCTTGCACGGCGCATTACCGATCCGCTCGGCACGGAGCGCGTCTTGGGCGTGAGCTACCCGAGCGATACCAGAGGGCGCATTGTCAGTGAAAGCCAGCCTGCAGGCGCGGGGTGCGAAGCCGGCGCCAATGCGTTCGAGTACAGCAGCAGCGGAGATCTGGCGAGCCGGACCGACTTCAACGCCCAGAAAACCTGCTTCACCAATGAAGTTGCGCGCGGACTGGAAACGCGCCGCATATCAGGATTGCCGGCGGGCGCGAGTTGCCCCGTCGGCGCCGAAGCTGTCGGCGGCAACACGGCCCGCATGATCAGCACGCAGTGGCATCCGGATTGGCCGCTCAAGAGCATGGTCGCAGAACCAAATCGGCTCACAAGTTACGTGTACAACGGCGAGCGCGGGGCCGACGGTCAAATTGCGCATTGCTCCGACGCGACCCTGCCGAACGGTAAGCCGGTGGCCTTGCTTTGCAGCCAAACAGTCCAGGCAAGTAGCGACAACAACGGTACGCTCGGCTTCACTGCCGCGAAAACGGGCGCAGCGCGCGTGTGGCAGTACACCTATGACAGCGCCGGCAAACTGCTGATCCGCACCGGACCAGCCGACGCGCTCGGCAACCGCGACGCGCTGCGGCTCGCTTATTACGCCGACACCACCGGCGATCACCATACCGGCGACCTTGCCACGGCAACCAACGGCGCCGGCGAAGTCACGCAAATTCGCGAATACAGCAAGGACGGCCTGGCGACCAACATCAAGCTGCCAAATGGGCAAATCATCAAGCTCGAATACGGCGCTCGCCAGCGGCTGGCGTCACGAACGGTCGAGGACGGCCGCGCCGCGTCCGAAACCACGCGCTACCAATATGACGACGCCGGCCAGCTCACCGGCGTTATCGCCGCCGATGGCACGTCGATGGAGTACGTCTACGATGCGGCGCACCGCTTTACCGATCTGCGCGACGGCGCTGGCAACACCGTCCACTTCACCCTCGACAACATTGGCAACGTCGTCAAACAGGATGTGCGCGATGCGAGGGGCGAGTTGGTAGCTACGTCAAAGCGCACGTACGACGCGCTTAACCGGCTGCAGAAAGAGCAGCGCGACGACCAGGACCCAGGCGTGAGCTACGCCTACGACCGTGGCGGCAACCTGACCAAGGTGACCGATCCGCTCGGCCGCGCCACTACCCAGGTTTTCGATAGCTACAATCGGGTGATGACGCAGATTCTCCCACCCCCAGCGCCAGGCGCCGCCGCACCAGTGATCGGTTTCGGCTACTCGCATCAGGACGATCTGCTTTCCGTGACCGATCCTCGTAAGCTGACGACACGCTACACCGTGGACGGACTCGGCCAGCAAACCGGCATCATCAGTCCGGACACTGGAATGACAACCATCAAGTTCGATGGTGCCGGCAATCCGGATTTCAGCACTGACGCCGCCGCCCGCAAGACCATCTATCGATTCGACGCCGGGCACCGCCTGACTCAACTTGGCAGCAGTACTTTCGACTACGGCAAAGACGGCAGCGGCGCAACCGGGCGCCTGACGAAAATGACCGACGCATCCGGACAGACCAGCTACACCTACGACGGCTTCGGCCGTCTCTTAAGCAAAGCGCAGTCGGTAGGGGCCGGCGCTTCAGCAAAGAATTTGACGACGGCGTACAGCTACGGCGGCACCGGGTACAGCGTCGGCCATGTAACTTCAATGACCTACCCCAGCGGAAACCAGATTGACTTCGCTTATGGCATTGATGGTCGAGTGAAGAGTCTGATTCTAACTGCGCCAAGCGCGAGTCCCGTAACGATTCTTGGCGACATTCGCTATCTCCCGTTCGGTACAGTGCGTGGTTGGACGTGGGGAAACAGCAGCACCGCTAGCCCGAATATTTACGAGCGAAAATTCGACCTCGACGGGAAGATCGTCAGCTATCCGTTAGGCCATCCCGCCAACAACGGCACGGTGCGCACTCTGAGCTACGACGCTGCAGGGCGGATCAGAACGACCAAACACACCGGCGCTGCGGGTGCCGCACTGCTTGACCAGCGCTACGACTACGACGGCCTCGATCGGCTAATCGCGTTCGACAGCGCCAACACCATCCAGCGTTTCCAGTACGATGCCAACGGCAACCGGACCCGGGCGACGTTCGGCGCGAACACCTATATCAACAAGATAAATGCAGCTAACAATCGCCTCGCCAGTACCACCGGGCCGGCGCCGGCAAAGCAAAATTCCTATGATGCCACGGGAAATCTGACGAATGACGGCACGATCCTGTACAAGTATGGAGCAGATGGCCGATTGAGCGGAGTTGTTCGCGACGGCATCACTACGAATTATCGCTACAATGGCCTAGGGCAGCGTGTAACCAAAACTAGCTCGACCGGCCTGGCAGCGCACTACGTCTACGGCGAGCTGGGAATGCTTCTGGGCGAGTACGACGCTGCTGGCAAGCCGCTACAGGAAACGGTGTACCTCGGCGACTTGCCGGTGGCCGTCTTAAAACCCGGCGCCACCTCTTCAGGCACCAAAGGTCTCGCGACACTTGGCGTCTATTTCGTGTACTCAGATCATTTATCGGCACCAAGAGTACTGACGCGGGCGAGCGACAACAAGATGGTTTGGCGTTGGGACGGTGCGGATCCGTTTGGCATTGATCGGCCAGACGAGAACCCGGCACGCCTGAGCCCATTTAATTACAATCCACGATTTCCTGGTCAGGTGTTTGACAGCGAAGCGAACAACCACTACAACTACTTTAGGGATTACGATCCACAGACAGGACGGTACATTCAGTCTGATCCTACCGGCTTGGAAGGCGGGATCAATATGTATGGCTATGTTGAAGGAAATCCGATTTCGTATGTGGATATTTACGGTCTAAAACCCGGCACACGTTATAAGAGCCCTGACCACGCAGGTATCCAAGCAATCCGCGAGTTCAATCCAATATCAATTCAACGAAATCTTGAATATGGGGGACGTGTATGCAGATTAACCAATGGTTTATGTACTTATACAGTTCCGGAAATTGGAACCGATCATAATATTCCTCAGGGGTATCCATCATGTCCGACAGGAACAACGAACGTGGGCCAATATCACACTCATGGCGCGTACAAGGAAAACTATAGGAATGAGGTGTTTTCCGGGAACGACCAAACTCTTAGTGATGGGGAAGGAGTGCCATCGTACCTCGGCACTCCAGCCGGCAACATCTTGAAGTACACCCCGAATGGGACGCCGTACGGTGGAAAAGCGAAAAAAATTGGACAGGGGGCGAAATGAAATCGAGTAAATCTGCGGCATGCATCGTGATCACGGTGTGGTTAAGCATCGCAAATTCCTATGCCGATAGCAACTTGAAACAACAGTTTGTACAGAAGAATGGCGTAATCCCGAAGGACGGATACGTACCAAAAGACGGATTCGTCCCTGACGCTGCGACAGCCGTCGCGGTCGGGCTGGCCGTGCTAACGCCGATTTATGGCCGCGACGTTATTGACCCGCAGAAGCCACTCAAAGCCGTCTTGGTGGGAGACGTCTGGGTAGTGATGGGTGCCCTCAAGAGCAATTCAGTCGGAGGCGTTGCCGAAATAAATATTTCGAAGAAAAATGGGGCAATACTGCGAGTAATTCATGGAAAATAAGGCCCAATACCGTTTGCTGATTAGCGCTCATCTTCATCATAATTGAACGTAGCGATTCAATGACCGTCCAACTTCTATAGACGCGCATTGTTCGGCGATGGGAGCGAATATGGCAGCGATGAATCGAGTGCAGTTTCAATCTGGGTTGAGCCTGAGCCAGTTCATGGCGCGCTACGGAACTCGGCCCAGTGTGAGATCGAGCTCGAACAGTGCCGTTGGCCCGATGGTTTCGTATGTCCCATGTGCGCGCGAAAAGGGCACTACGTCGTTTGGCACGGCAAGGCGAAGACGTTCCAGTGTCACGCTTGCCGACGCCAGACCACGCTCACGAGCGAAACCATTTTTCATTCGAGTAAGCTGCCGTTGACGAAGTGGTTTCAAGCGATGTACTTTCTCACCCAGTCCAGAAATAACGTCTCGGCGCTGGAATTGATGCGACTCGTCGGAGTTTGCTATCGGACCGCCTGGCGCCTCAAACACAAGATCCTTGAGGTGATGGCCGAACGTGAGTCTATTCGCAAACTGGAGGGCCGAGTGGAGGTGGACGACGCCTATCTGGGCGGCGCGCACCCAGGTGGGAAGCGTGGGCGCGGATCGCAGAACAAGGTGCCTTTTATCGCTGCGGTCGAAACTTCTGAGGATGGGCGCCCACTTCATGCCATATTTTCGAAGGTGAAGACATTAGGGCGGGAAGACGTGAAGGCTTGGGCTATGGCGCATCTGTCCGCCGCGAGTATTGTCGTTTCCGATGGATTGGACTGTTTCAGCGCTGTCAAAGCCGCCGGCGCGGCGCACACGCCATCGGTCGTCGGGAAGGCGCGCCAGAGCAGCGATATACCATGTTTTAAATGGATCAATACAATACTGGGAAACCTGAAGACCGCCACGAGCGGCACCTACCATGCATTTGATTTCGCAAAATATGGCTTCCTCCACTTGGCAGAGGCGCAGTACCGCTTTAATCGCCGATTCGATATGTCGACCATCCTCACGCGCCTGATCCACGCTGCCGCGGCTACCGGCAGCCGGACCGAAGCGTGGATGCTGCTGGCTGAAGATGAGCGCTAATCACCTATCAGTATGTGGCCTGCGACGCCAGCGGGTCTGTTCAACACGCCCGACGCGCAATTCCTCGAGCTTAAGGATGATATCAAGAATGAAGGCCGCCCGCCCGACCGCCAGTTCGTGATTGACGACTTGGATGAGGATGTAATACAAAAATGGTGGGATAAATTTCAGAAAACCAACCGGAAATTTGCAGCACTGGGGCAAAATTGTGCGGAAACGGTCAGCGAGGCTTTGGACGCTGGCGGGGGGCGCTTTCCTGCAGTCAAGGGCGGAGGCTTTCCCTTCCAGCTGCTGTTTTGGACACCAAGCAACGTTGCCGACTATGCCGATGCAATAAACAAGGGGATTGAGGCGAAAAAGAGGATGAAAAAATTCCAGCGTTTTAAACCCTGACAGTCTAGAACGCGCGATATGGGCAGTCGTGGCTCAGTTTTTTTCAAAAAGGGATGCTCATGTTACGCCGAAATTTCACATTCGTTGCTACTCTGGCATTCGCAATTGTCTACTCCGGTTACCCCGGTCCGGCCTACGGGGAATTGGCTAGCAGGCTGTTGAAAAATCCCGCCGCCCTGTCAACGGGACGGCGGGGGTATACGTTGTGTAATGAGAACAACTTTCCCCTTCGAAACTATGCGCAAGACCGACGTCACCCAGCACGCCATG